>JBJKPN010000115.1:0-42056 GCA_046706365.1 Candidatus Kryptoniota bacterium
TAGTCTTCAAGTACATCACCCCTTTCGCTCTGGTCGTATTCCTCAATTTCCCGCGAGGTTGGAAGGCCATGGGAGTGTTTTCGAAGCCGAGGCCGGACTCGGCACCTGAAGGCTACGTCGGTTGGCCGCTGTGGTATCACAGGTTCAGCCTTGTCCACAACAAGCGATTCGGCTGGCTGTACATACTCGGACTTGCGCTCGGTGCGGTCTATGCACTTGTCATCTGAGGACTTTTCTTGAGGGCACTCGGTGGAATTCGGCGTCGGGTCACTTTCCGATATGTTCGGCAGAATGTAAACGACTCATCCAGTCAAAGTTGAGAGGGGCGCCTAAGCCATTCCCAATTGGTATTCTCTTCGGAATGGTTTTAGATTGTTAAGGCTGTTTCGTTGGTATAATTAATGGGAGGGCATTCGCATGGGTCCCGATGCAATGGAACCCTTCGGAAATGCGTTGCTTGCGCACCTCGATCAGGAGACTTCCGCCGTAATGATCGTTCGTCGGGACGACGGCCTTGAAGCGTTCCTTCCCGCAGCTCACTTTTTCCGCAACGAATCTGAATTTTCGGTAATAGAAAAGAGGGCGCTTGCGCTGTGCAGTGGCCGTGTTCTTGATATCGGCGCAGGGACAGGAATTCACACACTCGCTCTTCAGGACAAAGGTCACTCCGTGACTGCAATCGACGTTTGTCCTCAGGCAGTACAGGTGATGAGCAGACGGGGAGTCATGGATGCGCGGAATGCGGACGTCTTTGGGTTCCGGGAGGGGGCCTTCGATACGCTTCTCTTGCTGGGACACGGCATCGGCATGGCGGAGACACTTGAGGGGTTGGACAGGCTTCTTGCACATGCCCACACACTTCTCACGATGCATGGTCAGCTCCTGCTCGATTCTCTCGATGTCAGGAGCTCAGACAACCCGGCCAATCTTGCCTACCACGATTCGAACCGGAAAGCTGGCAGGTACATCGGCGAGATAAGGATGCAGTTCGAGTTTCGCGGTATGAACGGGGCGTTCTGCGGCTGGCTTCAGGTCGACCCGGAAACCCTGGCCGTACATGCAGCGCGGAATGGATGGGATTGTGAAGTTACTGAGTGTGAGAAGACTGGCGATTACCTGGCGAGGCTTACCCGATACTGAGACCGAAAAAAATTCTATCCCCTTATGATGTCCCCGGTCGAAAACGGCCATTCTTTCTTCATGAATGACCTGACCAGGTACACTACCAGTCCTATGATAAAGATGATCGCGGCGTATCTGATTTCAGTCGCGAAATTCCGTCTTGAAAAAAGGACGAACACGAATCCGGCAAGTGAAATGAACGCCGGGAGCGGGTATAACCACATTTTGAAAGGTCTCGGCGATTCCGGATTTCGTCTCCGCCAAATCAGCAGGCCGACCGTCTGGGAGATGAACTGGATTACAATTCTTATTACGACAAGCGCGGCGATAACTTCCGCAAGACTGAGAAAGCAAAAGAGGAAGCCGACTAAGCCGAGTGTGAGAAGTGCAACATGGGGGAACTTGTGTTCCCTGTGCACCCGCCCGAACACTTTGAAGAAATTGCCGTCGAGTGCCGCCGCATAGGGAACCCTCGAATATCCGAGCAGCAGTGAGAAGACCGAGCCGAATGCGGTCCACATTATAAGGAGAGTCGCGAGTGAACCCGCCCACGATCCGTAAATTCGTTGCATCATCAGAGAGACCACGTAATGACTCTCTCCCGTTTGAGATCCTTTCACGAGTTCCTGCCAGGGTATCACGCCCATTATGCTGATATTCATGACAAGGTAGATCACTGCAACGAGTGCGATTGAAATAACTATCGCTCTGGGTACCGTCTTGCCCGGTTCCTTTACCTCGTCTCCAAGAAAGCAGACATTGTAATAGCCGAGGTAGTCGTAAATCGACAGCAGCATGGCTGACCCTAGTCCGAGAAAGAATCCCGGGGTGAGTGTGAACGCATTCTTCGGGAAGTCGAAGGCCATCGCCGGATTGAAATGTGTGATGCCGGCAAATATTACCCACGCGACGTCTGCAATAACCACCGCGAGTATAAACTTCGATAACTTATTGACAATCGTGATCTTGCGATACAGCAGGGCGACCGCCAGTACGCAGGCGGCGAGCGCGACGAATGTAAACCCATGGATGTTAAGCGTGGCGTGCAGGCCCTGGCCGAGCGGGACAGCAAATGAGAAATATATCCGGTTAAGTGCTGGGAAAAAGTAGGTGGAATACTCCGAGAGCCCGATGCAGCCCGACGCTACAGACAGAGGGGCGCTGAAGATCAGCTGCCAGATGAAGAGGAAAGACATCAGTCTCCCAAGCCGGTCGAGTCCGTAAAGCTCTCCGAGATATTTGTATGTCCCGCCTGATCCGGGAAGTGCCGCGCCGAGTTCAGCCCAGACGAGCCCGTCACTCATTGCAATCAATGCGCCGAGAATCCATCCCAACATTGCCTGCGGTCCTCCCATTGCCGAGACGATAAGCGGGATTGTAATGAAAGGGCCGACTCCTATCATGTCGATCATATTGAGCGAAACGGCGCCCGAAAGGGTCAATCCTCTGACAAGCTGCGGCGATTTCCCGGTGTGTTCTGAGTCTGGATGTGACAAGTTAGTCCAAAGTCGAGATTCAAAGGTCAAGAGTCAAAAATAGAGCGCGTGCAACGTTCTGTCGATTCCGAAATCTCTTCATCCGCTTTTTGAATTTTTACCCTTTACTTCTGACTGTTTCAGTGCCTCGGTTGTGAAATCAGGTTGAACAGCAGTTTCACTCCGCCGTCGTTTAGTTCTTTAACCTGCCTGTACAGCGCAAGTGACGTGTAAATATAAACGCCCTTCCCATATTTTGCCCAGAGCAGGGAAGTCGACGGCTCGTGCTGGTCCTCGTCGCTCATAGCGAGGAGCCGGTGATACTTCGACGATGTCAGCGCAGTGTCGCCGCTCGGAAGATAGATGTTCCGCTCCTGTACCCAGCCATTCCAGTCGGCGGGGACGATTACATTCGGGTAATGGAATACCTCATTTCCCGGCTCAAGTACGGTAACGGGCTGCGTCTCTTCCGTTACGCGCCTGTTGGTAATATCTATAGGGTAGGGCGCGTAGGAGTGACCGTCCCACTCCGGGGGTCGGTTGTAGAAACAAACCACATTGCCGCCGTCCTTTATGTAGTCGAGGATCCTCTGATTGTGCTCGACAAGGTCATGACGATAGAGATAGCCGCGAATGTCGAGAACAATCGTGGTGAATTTGTCGAGGTTCCCCGATGCCAGCATCGAAGAGTCGATCGGCTCGTATCTGATTCCGAATTCGTCGAATGTCTGCTCGAGCGTGTTGTCGTACGTCGTCACCAGGCCGATGTAACTGTCATGGTTGAAACGTGCGGTGACTTTTCTCAGGTAAGCAACATCTTTGGACCGTCCAAGTCCTGACATTTCCTTCGCCTTCAGTGGAACACACGTGAACTCAAGGGAATCTTCGGGGCCGGAGGAGAAAGGCACATCGACGTTCACCGGAATCGAATCGCGAATCGCCGGGCCGAGCTCCTCATGCTCGTCTAATACTCTGTTCCCGTCGTGATTCACGAGGACCCCGACATACAACGGGGCTCCGGTGTGGTTGTACGTGTCTATGGTAAAGTCGAACCTGTCTGTGGAGCGACCCTCGGCCTTCAGCAGAGAATATTTCGGATGGACGAATATCGAGAACGGCTTCAGCGGCACAGCGTATCGTTCGGGCAGCGTCACTCGCGGCCTTACCGATGGCTTGATTCCGGAAAACAAATCGTGAGGATTGTAAGTATACTTCTTGTTGCTCAGAATGAGTTTGTAGACGTGCTCTCGAAAGACTTCCGGCACTCTGTGGAAGTTTATCCTTCCCATACCCTGTGTACGGTGCTGTTTAAGTGCTTCCCAGCCTATCTGCTCGATGGTCTTTCCGCCTGTTTTCATGTCGACAGGTATGGTAACCAGGGAGTCCTGATTCAACTCCGATTTTCTGAGGACCCTGAAATAAAGCTTCTTCACCTGCCACGGGCCGATGCCGTTCCCGAACTGTTCCGGGTGGTAGTTCGGGTCGGCGGCCTTGGTGAATGCCTCGTAGGCGGTTATGCCGACCACCTGGTGGTTCCCGTGCTGGCGATAGGGAAGGGTTGTGATGGTGTCGTGATTTGTAATTATTACGTCCGGCTTGAGGGCCCGTATCATGTAGACAATTCTCTGCAGAACGTTGTCGTTGCCACCCCACATACGAAACGTTTCCTTTGCAGTCTTCGAGTACCCGAAATCGAGAAATCCAAGAAAGTAGACTTTGCCTCCGAGTATCTTGGCGGCCGCAAGCGTTTCTTCGCTCCTTATTTCTCCCAATTCCTTGTAGAGCTGCGGACCGACGACGTCCTGGCCTCCCTCGCCGCGGGTATAGAAGATCTCGTAAGTCTTGATATGCCTGATGTGCGTGTAGTATGCGATCGTCGCCCCGTCCTCATCGTCGGGATGGGCTGAAAGCGCCATCAACACGAGCCCGCGTCTGCCGGCTGTCCGGCTTTGGGGCTCGGCAGAAAGTTGTTGCCTAAAGATTGGCGGAGAGATTACGATAATAAGAAGAGAGGCGAGGAGGCCTCTTTTGAGGTATTCCCATCTCTCACTGAGGACTTCGGTCATAGCGTGTTTCCTCGAGGTTAAGTTTGCAGCAAGTACGATACCGACCATTCAACACCTTGCGCAGGCCAGAAGTTTTCGGATTGACCAAGTTAATTAAGTGAAGCGAAATAACCGTCCGATCAGCTCACGCAACATGAGTGAAAAGGGCGGTGAAACCAAGGGATCTCGAGATGCACACGGACAAGTTTTTATGGGTAAGGTTGGATGCAATTGGAGATGCAATTCTATCCGCGTCTATGCTCCCTCATATATATGAAAAATTCCACGAACCGCGCATAACCGTGGTCTGTACGGACAACACGGCGGAAATTTATGAAGCATGCCCGTACGTGGAGAAGGTGATAGGCGTAGAGAAGATGAGACTCTTCATGGATACCGTCTACCGGAATGAGATTGTGCTGAGGCTCCGCGACGAAAAATTCGATTTCGCCCTTGATTCCTCCTGTTCACAGGCTGATATGGGTGACCTGTTCCTCGTCGGGAGCCAGGCTCGCCGGCTCTACGCATTTGAAAACCGAGGGTCGATGCCGGAGGACAGGTTGAACAAGAGACGCAAGGTCTTCACGCGGCTCGTTCCGTTCGAGCATGATTGCGAGCCGGAGCTCGACAGGTATAGCAACTTCCTCAAAGAGTTTGGCATAGATGCCCCTGAGCTTAAGCCGACGGTCTGGACCACTGAAGAAGACGAAGAATACGCAGACAGAGTTTTCGTCAGGAACAATTTGATCCCGGAGAAGACGGTTGCGCTTTTCGCGTTCGGCCGCTCACATCTGAGAACCTATCCATACTACGGGGAGGCGCTATCAGGAATATGCGAACAAGACGGTTTGTCAGTTGTCGCACTCGGTGACTCATCGGCTTTCGGGTTCAATCAGTCCTGCCTTGACAATATCAGGACCACGACCGTCAATCTCTGCGGCGAGACTACCATCAGGCAGTCCGCTTCGATATTGAAGAGATGCAGAATTGCGGTCGGAGCCGAGACGGGCCTGGGGCACCTCGCCTGTGCTGTCGGTGTACCGAACGTCATAGTCATCGGCGGAGGGCATGCTGGCCGGTTCATGCCTTACACTCCGACAACTTCACTTGTTACGCTTCCCCTTGAATGCTTCGATTGCGACTGGACATGCAGGTATCAGAAGGCCCATTGCGTCATCGACATCTCTCCTGATGTTCTTGAGTTTGCCGTCCGGGAAACCCTCAGGGTAAACTCCGAAAAGCCGCGAATGTTTGTCGAACCGCAGTCACGCTGGATTCAGGGGAGCGGCATGCCTGCCTGGAAGATGGCCGGAAAGTTTTTCAAATATGACAAGCTGGATATTGTTGAGGTGGAAAGTGATCCCGCGAAACAAAGGATCCGCTCAACAAAAAGGAATTCGAGAAGCCAGGATAAACCGCCGGCAGTAGGGGCAGCACTCGAACGAGCGAAATCACTGAGAGATGCTGGGAAGATCGATGAGTCACTTTCTGTCCTCGACAAAGCGATAAGGGACAGCAAGAATTTTCCGGACCTGATGAATATGAAAGCGGAGCTATTCATACAGGCAGGTAGACTCGAGGAAGCGAAGGAAATCCTCTGGAAAACGATCCTCAATTTCCCGTTTGATGTGCAGGCACTGAACAACGTCGTTGTAATAGAAATAATGCAGGAGCGCTATGAGTCTGCTCTCGGGTTGCTCAAGAGGGTCCTTGACATAGATCCCGACAATCAGGTGGCGCTGTCGAATCTCGGGTACATAGAAAACGGGCTTCTTGTCCGAAGCAAGCTCGCGAGCGCAGAGCAGTGTATTCTTAAAGGCGAGTTCAAATCCGCTCGAAGGTCTCTCAACGAAATATTTGAAGCTTACCCGAACAACGAAGATGCACTCACAGACCTTGCTATCGTCGAAGCGCAGGAAGGGAACAACGGCGAGGCACTCAAAATTTTACAGGTCGTACTGGCGGGCAACACGCACAGCGATTTTGCAGCGCAAATGATGGAAAAGCTGCTATTGAAATAGGTGCCGCAAACGTCGTGCGTCCAGGTGATTCGATCTGACTTCTCTTGGGTTTGTGGTCGTAATCTACCAGGCAATACTAGTTTCGCCCCCGACGTTCCTGTCGGTCTTGTCGCCCGGCCGCTGAATTCGAGATCCTCATCAGTCAAATTCAATCAAAGCTCGTTCTCGCGTCCGGCTATTTCAATCCGGATTCTATCTTAGGTGCCATCGGCTTGAGGACTTGCCGACTCACATCTGCTTCACCGTAATGGATCCGTACATGATCAAACGGGCACAGGTTCCCCCTCTTATGAGCTTGTAAATGTTTGTCGTTAATTATATAATCTATTGATGAAATTACTTGCAATTGAGACCTCATGCGACGAATGCTCGGCCGCGATTCTCGATGACGAGAAGCTTAAATCGATTGTCATCTCATCGCAGCTCGTGCATAGCGAGTACGGGGGCGTCGTGCCCGAACTTGCCTCGCGGGCGCACATGGAATTGATAGTACCTGTCGTCGAAGAGGCGCTCTCGAAATCGTCGGTGACAAAGGACGAAATAGAAGGGGTGGCGGTTACGTATGGACCGGGGCTGGCCGGCTCACTGATCGTCGGGCTTAGCTTTGCCAAGGCGTTTGCCGCCTCGAAGGGGATACCGGTGGTCGGTGTGAATCACATGGAGGGCCATCTGTATTCCGCATTTCTCGAAGATGAGAAACCGGGCTTTCCTTTCGCAGCGCTCATAGTCAGCGGAGGTCACAGCATGCTGATTCATGTGAAAGAGCCGTTCTCTCACGAGCTGCTTGGGCAAACGCGCGACGATGCTGCCGGTGAAGCGTTCGACAAGGTGGCGAAACTGCTCGGGCTTGGTTACCCCGGGGGTCCCGTCATAGACAAACTCGCACGGGAAGGGAATCCCTCAGCGTTCAAGTTCCCACGCGCCTTCATGAGCGGAGATTCATTCGAATTCAGTTTCTCGGGTATTAAGACAAGTGTTCTGTACCTGTTGCGAGATCTCAAATACGTATCGCCGGACAACGACCCTAAGTTGGTCCGTGATATATGCGCATCCTTTCAGCGTGCAGTAATCGATGTGCTGGTCGAGAAGACTATTCGCGCTGCGGAAAAATTCTCCGTTCACTCGATTACGGTAGCGGGCGGTGTGGCGGCCAACAGGGAGCTGAGAAATACGCTTCAGGAACGTGCGGCTTCGATCAATGCAAAGGCTTATTTCCCGAGGCCCCTGTATTGCACGGATAATGCCGCGATGATCGGGGTAGCCGCCTGCTTCAAGTACAAGAAATTCGGAATTGTTTCTGATCTCACATTGAAACCTGTTCCGAACCTTCCATTTGCGCCGCAGGTGTATCAGCCTTCGGCAGAGAGCCTCTAGATTGAATAGAATTCGTTTGCTGATAGAAGGCGCCGCGCAGGGACGCAGCCGAAGAAAATTATTGAGCATATATATTATGCCGGGTTTTCCGAAAGCGGGATCCACTTTGGAGGTTTTAAGATCTGCAGAGGCCGCCGGCGCGGATTTCGTCGAACTCGGGATTCCATTCAGCGATCCTCTCGCCGATGGTCCGGTTATCCAACAGGCCTCTCAGACCGCAATTGAGAACGGCATCACGCCGAAAAGAGTCCTCGAGCTCGTCAAGGAATTCAGAAAAATCTCCCAGCTGCCCATAGTCCTTATGGGGTACATGAACTCGTTCCTCAACGGAATCGGAGAGGATTTTCCTGAGAAACTCGGTGGGTCCGGCGTAGACGGCGTCATCATCCCCGATATGTCTCTCGAAGAATCCGAAGGTGTACGCAGCCGAATAGAGAATGCAGGACTGAGCCTGGTCCTGCTCATCGCACCCACCTCCAGCGAGGAACGGATCAGGAAGATCGATGAGGCTACCACCGACTTCATTTACTGTGTCTCGGTAACGGGAGTCACGGGAGCACGTAAGAACCTGGTGAGCCAGGATGTAACGGAGTTCCTTGGTCGTGTGAGAACCCTTTCCAGGAAGCCCTTTGTAGTCGGATTCGGCATTTCTACCCCGGAAGCGGCGAGGGATGTCTCGAGACTTTCCGACGGGGTTGTCGTCGGGTCTGCGCTTGTGCAGTGTCTCGCGCGCGCCAGGGAGGGAAGCGAGGCGAACAGCGCTTTTGAATTCCTGAAGACTCTCCGGACGGCGATAGACGAATGAAGAACATGAAATCGTTGAGGAGAAAGATCGACCGAGCCGACAAGCGGATCGTCAAACTCCTCAACAAACGGGCTGGATACGCGGACGAAATCGGAAAGATTAAGGAGAAGCTTGGACTCGAGGTGTACTCTCCCGAGCGGGAAAAACAGGTAATCGAAAATGTCTGTAAGGAAAATCCGGGGCCGTTAAACGATGACGCGGTCCGCAGAGTTTACGAGAGGATCATCGATGAATCACGCAGGCTAGAAAGAGAAAGCGCGGAGGAGAGGAGAATCTCCATGCGACCCGGTGAATTCTGGAAGTCGATTTCGAAAGGATCGCTGCAGCTTAACAGTGTAGATCTTCGCAATAAGAAGAACCTGGCTGTGTTGATCGGCAGCGCACTTGTGGCGTTCATTCTGTTCATGTGCGTTGTCTTCATCACTCCCTACCATGAGGCGCACGGAAAAGGATACGTGTTTACGATCGAACACGGGATGACTGCCGACCAGGTCTTTGCACAGCTCGGCAGAGATAACCTCATCACCAGCCGGATCATGTTCAAACTGGCCGCCAGAATCCTTTCCAAGGACCACCAGATCAAGGCGGGGAAATATTTGTTCGCCGGCCATTTTTCGGATCTTGACGTTCTGAATCTCATTGCGTCCGGGAAGAGCAATCTTTTCGTTACCGTGACGGTTCCCGAAGGGCTGACTGTGAAGGAAATCGCCTCCATCTGCCGGCGTGAACTCGGAGTCGACTCACTCAGGTTTGTCCACGAAGCCCTCGGAGACTCTATGGCAACGATTCTCAACATACCTTCAAAAAACCTCGAGGGATATTTGTTTCCGCAAACATACGACTTTTACTACGGCACACCTGCAAGTGAAGTCATCAGGAGAATGGTGGATCAGTTCAAATCGTTCTTCAACGATTCACTCCGCTCGCGGGCGGTCGAAACCGGTTATTCGGTGGCACAGATCATGACGATTGCATCGATCGTCGAAGCTGAAGCTAAGGTCGATTCTGAACGCCCCATAATAGCAAGCGTTTACTACAACCGCCTCAAGAAAGACATGCCCCTCGAAGCGGATCCGACAGTTGAATATGCACTCGGAGAGCACACGAGGATATACTACAAGGATTTGCAGATTAAGTCTCCTTATAACACCTACCGGAGGGTCGGTCTCCCGCCGACACCGATCTGCAGCCCCGGTGCGAAATCCATTCTTGCAGCCTTGTATCCGGACACCACGAAGTACCTGTTTTTCGTTGCGACCGGTACGGGCGGTCATAGGTTCAGCGATACTTATCGCGAACATCTCCGGGCGGTGAGGGCTTATCGAAGAGCTATGATGAGGGAGTAATATGCAGATACTCCTGCCGTTGCTCAATCTTAGACTCAAGCAGACCATCAGGGGAGAAGGTTTCCGCGGTCTGTTGAAATTCCTCGCCCCGGATTTCCTTGTCGGTTTTTTTCTTGCCTTGACCGCAGAAGGTTTCCAGGATGGGTCCTTTCCCGGGCGCGTCGCTATCGTATCGTTCGGAGTCGCGTTGTTCACGCTTGTCGCCGAAACCAGAAGGCTGTTCTTCAATGGCGGGGACGTCGAGGGGTTCTACTTCGTGCAGCCCGGCTATATATTCAGGATGTCCTCTGCGATGGCAATTGTCCTGCTTGGCATTATGGTTTCAATGTCGATATTTCTGCCCGTGATCGTTTTTTCGGGAATCGGAATCGTCGTCTTCCAGAAGCTGGCCATTGCATTTGCGGCATCGTCCTGCGCTTCGGTTTCCACTTATCTCATTATCCTTTTCCTTATGTCCGCGCTGTCTGACAAATTCGCGAACGTCGCGCTGACTGTCACGCAGTTGATAATGGCGCTGGTTCTGCTTGCCCTGTTTCAGTTGTCTGCCGGATTCAGAATGGGGTTCGGCTCGGCCGGGTCGGCTCTGTCTCAGGGCCTGATTCTTGCCGTGCTTTTATTTCTATACGGGTTGTATCCGTTCGCGGAGAGGCTCAGTTCCAGGTTCAGCTGGAACTACGCCGCAAGCAGGTTTGATCTCGTGCGCATCGCCGGAAAAGTGAAGGACTTCCTTCTTATTCGAAGCGGCGAAGAAGAGGCCGGATTCATGCTTTTCGTGTCGAATCTAATGAGGAGCTCGTCGTTCAGATTGTCAGCGATAGGAATTGCCGCAATGCCGGTGATGGTCGCCGTCTACTGGTCGATGCAGGGAGTGCATTTCATGATGTTCGATGTTGTTGAGGGATTTTTCAGTTCGAACCTTGTGGCGCCATTCGTATCGCTGGTAGTTTCGGCCGTACTGGTTCACTATTTCCTTTCGCAGAATGTATTGAGCTCCGTGGATTACGAGGCGAGCTGGCTGGTGCGCACGAGCGGTGAGTTCGACTGCGGCAGGTTTGTGCTTGGAGTCCGAAAGGCCATGCTTGTGACGATTCATGTTCCGATGACCCTGGTTGTTTTCTTTGTACTTATCTTCGGAAACTCACTGCTCGTTGCTGCATTGTGCGCCGTCACATTTTATCTGTTGAGCCACGTTGCGGCAAGCTGGTTTTCGGTCATGCAAAGGAAGTTGCCGTTCTCTCTTCCGTACACGAGGATCGGAGCTATCGAGACCGTCAATCTGAGTTTCATGCTCATTTACTCCATGCTGGTTTCGGTGGCCCTGTTTGTCTCTTTCGGCCGCCCGGAAAAACTCTTGGCTGTAAATCTCACAGCTTTTATCTTAGTGGGTGTTCTGGAGCAATTCTCGATTAAAATGGTGAACAGAAGGGTGCGCCCAGGTGTCTGACGAAAAGAGAAGAGTAATCGTTGGAATTACGGGTGCCAGCGGCGCAATCTACGCGCTGCACACTATTCGCGCGATGCTTTCCAGCGGTGTTGAAGTCCATCTGGTAATCTCCGACTACGGCACATACGTAATAGAAAGCGAGACGGATTTTCCACTCAAGAGTAAGACTCTGCTCGAAGGATTCAGAACCAGGTTCGGGGACGAAGTGTTGAACGGCGACATCGTCCGGTATAGCAACAGGGATCTTGCCGCATCGATATCGAGCGGATCGTTCAAGACTGACGGAATGGTTATAGTGCCGTGTTCGATGAAATCGCTTGCGGGAGTGGCAAACGGAAATGCGGGCAGTCTGATCGAACGTGCCGCGGACGTATCACTCAAGGAAGGAAGAAGACTTGTCCTTGTCCCGCGCGAGACCCCGCTGAACAAAGTCCACCTCAGGAACATGCTTGCAGCATCGGACGCGGGAGCCCATATTCTTCCGGCGATGCCGGCTTTCTACCAGAAGCCATCCACGATAGAGGACCTGGCCGACTTTATTGCCGGGAGGATACTTGCACTGTTTGACATCGAAGCAAAACTTTTCGAACCTTGGCAAAAATAGAACGCCATACGCTGCCCGTCCCCGTCATGAATGCTCATCCTCTCGGCTTGGCGGAAAGGCTTCTTGAGAATACCGCCTCGTGTCTGCATCAGCTCAACTTTTCGCTCATTGCTGCAGCTGCACTCGTCGCTCTGGTGATCTCCGGATGCGCCGGGCAGTACGCGCCGTCAGGAGGCCCGGTCGACAAGTCTCCTCCGAAGATCATCTTTTCTTCACCGCGGGAGAAGGAGCTCGATTTCAAGTCGGACAATATATTCCTGCAATTCGACAAGTATATGTCGCAGCGCAGCGTCGAGAGCGCCGTATATTTTCCGCCGCTCACCCCTTCCGAAATGTCGTTCGATTGGTCGGGGAAAAAGCTGACCATACACCTGAACAAACAACTCGACACCAACCGCACATATATTCTGACAATCGGCGCAACGGCTATAGACCTGAGAAACAACTACCTCGGCAGGGCATACAACCTCGTGTTCTCCACGGGGAGCAAGATCGATACAGGTGTTGTGACCGGCCACGTTTATGGGCCGAAAGCTCAGCCATACACCGTGGCTGCGTTCCCTGTCACCTCCGGCATCGACACGCTGAATCCTTCGATGAACCTCGCGAAGTACGTTACCCAGTCGGACGACAGCGGGAGTTACGTCCTGCAGGGTCTCGCTTCGGGGAAGTACCGCCTGATCTGTTTCGACGACCAGATGCGCAACTTTACTTATGCACCGCAAACGGACCTCTACGCGTCGGCGACTCATGACTTCGAACTGACGAATGCAGCTCCTGAAGTCGGTAACATCGATTTCATCCCTGCCATGGAGGATACGTCGCGCCCGCAGTTGTACGGCGCAGAACTGGCAAATGACGGCTTGATTATGCTGAAGTTCAGCGAGGTTGTCGATACATCGACCATAAATCCTTCGGATTTCGTGGTTCGCGATTCTGTCTCCGGCAAACAATTTCCGGTCGATTATGCAGCGAGGCTCGAGGCAAACCGGTATGATGTTGTGATCCGAACCTCAGTTGTTTTGCCGCTCAGGAAAAAATACGTCATAACGGCGTTCCCAAAGGTTACCGATCTGTATCACAATCCGATGTCGTCGACAAACAACAAAACCGTACTGACTGCAGACAGTGCGACTGCCAATCTCGCGCCATATTATTTCAACTTCAAAGACTCCGTTCAAAACATCATCTCTTATGATACGCTGTTCTGCCAGTTCATAATCCCGGCGACGAGATCCGACTCCGGCCGTATAGAGGTGACTCTTCTGGACAGTACGGGCAGTACCGTCCCGGGGACGATAAATCGCTTATCTCAAACGATATATGGAATTTCGGTTGCACATTTGAATTCGTCGGAATGGTACACTGCTGAACTTAAGTATCCGGTCGCTGCCCCTGGAGACGAACGGACGGGCAGGGACTCCATTGTCGAGAGGCATTTCAGAATGGTGGATTCCGCGTCCCTGGGCGATATCGAAGGCAATGTGATTCCTGCAGACACAGGAAAGCAGGTCATTGTTTCTGCATCGGGAGCAGGCGGGCAAAGGTTCGTGTGTTTTGTAAAACCGGATGGAAGCTATAAACTCGACGGGATTCTCGCAGGCACATACATAGTCATCGCTTATGTCCGGCACGACTCTTCTTCGAATTACTTCAGTGGAGCGAGCCACCCTTACAAATCCGCCGAACCTTTCGGGGTTTTCCACGAACCGGTAAAGGTCAGGGCTCGCTGGACAACGGACGGAGTAATCATCAGACTGCACTGACCTCTTTTGCAGCTTCCATTCCTCTTTCCACGTGTGCTCATGTTGGTGCATGAGCCGGGACATCAACCCGCAGGGTGAGGGCTTCTTTATGTCACCCGGGGGCCTTAATTTCTGTGGTTCGAAGTCTAATGAGAATGACCCCCTTTTTGAACAGATAGATAATGCTTGAGAGAGATTACATACTGAGGCTGTTTCAGATGCTTGGGCAGGCAGTCTCCCGTATAGTCTTCTTCAAGGAAACGAAGGACTACGCAGAGGCGTTGGCCGAGGTCAACAAAGCCGTGCCGGCAGTACTCGGTCTGAATATGGAAATGATCGAGTTGATGCCTGCGTCGGGGATGAAAGACCTGCTCGGCTCCGACCCGGCGCTCCTTCACTCTAAGATGTATGCCGCCGGAGCCCTGCTGAAAGAGAAAGCGGAAATCCTGGGACTCCAGGAGAAAACGGACGAGAGTGCCGTCCTGTACATGAAGTCTCTCGGTTTCTTGATGGACGACGTGGCGGTGCTGGCGAATCGGGAAGATGATAAGGAAATTCGCACGATCGATTACGTCCTCGACAAGCTTCGGGAGTTTGAAATCCCGACAGAGACTAAAAAGAAAATCGTACTCTATCAGGAGGTTATCGGAAGGTATGACAAGGCGGAGAATATGATTTTCGAGATCCTGGATGAAGATGCCGGATATCTCAACGACGGCATATCTTTTTACAAGAGGCTTTTGCTCAAACCGGATGCCGACCTCGAATCCGGAGGATTACCGAGGAAAGAAGTCGATGAGAGCCTCGCGGAACTTCAAGACAGACTCGGAAAGTGAACGGGCCGGGCGGAGCCGGAGGTAATCTTCTACTGCATGCCCGATATTAATACTAATAACGAAAGTCAGCAATGAGCGAAAGACATAACCGGAAACCCCGTCATTCGACAAGAATGACTCAGCAGTCGGACCTCGGGGAACTCTCACTTCTCGGTAGAAAGGCTGAGCCGTCCCGGAACCTGGAGACCTTTCCCAACCATCACCCGAACAGAAATTATGTGGTTACTCTCAGGTCGAGTGAATTTACCTGCCTGTGCCCGGCGACAGGCCAGCCCGACTTCGCAGAGATTACCATACAGTATGTTCCGGATAAGAAAATTGTCGAGTCGAAATCGCTTAAGTTGTACCTGTGGTCATTCCGAAACGAGGGAGTATTCAACGAACATCTGGCTAACGTGATCCTCGACGATTTGGTTGCTGCGCTTCATCCGAGGTGGTGCATGGTGAGAGCCGACTTCGCCGTTCGGGGCGGCATATCAATCAGCGTAGAAGCAGAGCACGGAAAAAGATGACCGGTCGGGATGTGGGAAGCGGCGGTTCGAACGCCGGAAAGGAGCGCTGGCTCCCGATTATCACCGCGGTATTCGTGACGAGCCTGGTGGTGGCGAACATAATTGCGGTGAAGATATTCTCGGTAGGCCCGGTTGATCTTCCTGCGGGTGTAATAGTATTTCCGATTTCGTATATCTTCGGCGACATACTCACGGAAGTTTACGGGTACGCCCGGGCCCGGCAGGTAATATGGATTGGATTCGGCTGCAACCTGCTGGCGGTAGCCGCTGTCATGCTGAGCATATGTCTCCCTCCGGCTTCGTTCTGGGATATCGCAGGCCTGGGGTCAAGCGGGCTTTCACAGAAGGCTTATGCTGCAATTTTCGGATTCACTCCGCGCGTATTGATGGCATCCTTCGTCGCATATCTCGCAGGCGAGTTCCTGAATTCCTTCGTCATGGCCAAAATGAAGATTGCGACGCGCGGCAGGTTCCTGTGGTCAAGAACGGTCGGTTCGACACTGGTGGGACAGCTCGCCGATTCCCTCATTTTTATCTTGCTGACCTTCATCGGTGTAGTCCCAACAACAGCCCTTGTGACATTGATCATATCCCAATGGGCTGTAAAGTCTGCGTATGAAGCCCTGGCGACGCCACTGACGTACGCCATTGTTAATTTCCTGAAACGCGCGGAAAATCGTGATTACTACGACTACGACACAAATTTCAGCCCTATTGTGTGGGGAAGGGAAACTCAAAGTAGCGCGAGCCGGGAGTGAGATCGACTATTTGACAATCGGAATCCTGGGTGAAGCTGGCCAGGATAAGCCTTTTGGCAATTGCATCTATGTCTAAAACGTCCTAAATTTCAATCAAAATCGAAACAGAGGTGAAAAGTTGTACGCTTTTTTGGTAGTTTTAGAAATTGTAATCTCTATCCTCCTTACTGCAGTAGTTCTGATGCAGTCCAGTAAAGGCGGTGGGCTAGCAGGTTCATTCGGCGGGGCTAGTGCGGGATTCGGAAACATGTTTGGCGTGAGGAAGACGGCGGATATTCTGTCGAGGATGACGACAATACTCGGCACCGTCTTCATAGTACTGGCATTCATCATAAATCTGTTCTTTCTTCCCAGCAAGGCGACGAACCAACAGAAGAGCGTTCTCCAAACACGCGGCCAGCAGAATCTTCCGGCACAACAAGTACCTCAGGTACCGATACCTTCTCAGCAAAGTCAGCCACAGAAGTAGCGGGAATCCTCATAGGTGCCCGAGTCTCCTCTCATATTGCTTGTCGATGATGAGCAGGCAAATCTGGAATTGTTCTCGACAATCCTCCAGGATGAAGGGTACCGCATCCTTACTGCGGAGGGTGTTCAAGACGCCCTCCGCCTCCTCAGCGATAATAAGCCCGACCTGATTATCAGTGACATCTATATGCCTGAAGTCGGCGGGTTCGAATTCTACGAAAGGGTGCAGAAAATTCCGGAGCTCCGCTCCGTCCCGTTCATTTTCCTGAGTGCGCTTGCCGATCGGGCGCACGTCAGAGAAGGCAAGGAACTGGGGGCCGATGACTATCTCACCAAGCCGATAGACGTCGACGAGCTCATCACGACGGTACGGGGAAAACTCAAGCGCGCGGCATCTCTCCGGAGCGCGATGGAAAATGAATTCAACTCCCTCAAGGAACAAATTCTTTCAACGCTCTCTCATGAGTTGAACACTCCTCTGACTTATATAATAGGATTCTCCGAGATCATTAGCAGCGGTGCTTCGCAAATATCCACCAACGAGCTCAAGGAATTTGCAAACCTTATTCATCACGGCGGCGGCAGGTTAAAGAACCTGGTCGACGACTTCCTGGAGACTATACAGATCGATTCCGGTCAGACTCAGAAGTACTACGAGTCGGGTAAATGTGAATTTGATTTGACCGACTCACTAAATGTCCTCAAGGAGGAATACTCCCAGCTTGCGGCCGAGAAGAAACTTGAATTCGATGTCAGCATGGCAGGCGACCTTCATGTTTTCGGATCGGAATCGCTGATAAGGGACCTGCTCGGAAGGCTGTTCTCCAACGCGATAAAGTTTACCTCCAGGGGAAGCGTGAAGATTAAGGCATCGAGAAACAATGACCGCGTTGACCTGGAAGTTGTGGACACGGGCGCGGGTTTCCCCGAACAGGAACTCCCTAGGATATTCGAGAAATTTTATCAGTTCGACAAGGACAAACAACAACAGCAGGGTGCAGGTCTCGGACTGTACATCGCGAAAAACCTCGCAGAGATAAACGGCTGCAGATTGACTATTTCCTCCATCGAAGGAACAGGAACCAGAGCTGCACTTAACATTCCCGCCCGGTAACCATGCTTCGTATGACCGCGCTTCTCACGGAGACGGTTCCCGTCTTAGTTCTTTTGTTTTCCTTCCCCGGTAAATCCTGGGCCTCTCCGGAGACTTCAAAGGCAGACTCGGTTTCGAGGTACGTACTGAACCGAATCGTCGTCGAAGGAAATAAAACGACAAAGTCCTTCATCATAACACGGGAACTTCCTTTTTCACCCGGGGACACTGTCACCGCACGCGAAGTCGAATTCGGGAAACAGCGAATTTACAGTACCGGCCTGTTTACCGAAGTGGAAGCGCAAATCGAGCCTCTGGGCGGCGACAGGGTGGACCTTCTCATTTTTGTCCAGGAAAGATGGTACATCTGGCCATATCCGGTATTCGGCTTCTGGGACAGCGACCTCAAGAAACTTTATGCAGGCGCGGGCCTCGCCGATTTTAACTTCAGCGGGTCTGACGACAGACTCGAAGGGATTCTCGCGCTCGGTTACGATCCGTTCGGCAGTGCGCAGTACACTGATCCTGCAATAGGGGAGGGAAAGAAATACGTAATCTCTCTCGGTGCCAGTTATTCTCACGGCAGAAATATCGGGCTTCAGTCGGGAAGTTCGAGCGGTCAGTTCGACGATTCTTTTGCAGATATGTATATCGAAGCAGGACGTCGATTCGGAATTTATTCAATCCTCTCTCTCGGTGCTTCGTACAACTATGTGAAAAGCAATGCGGATTTCCCCGGACTTGTCCTTTCACCGACCGGCGAAGACATATTCGCATCACTCAAGCTGGATTACTCATACGATTCCAGAAATCTGAAGGCGTATGCGACCCGGGGGGCGTTTGTCGATCTTGCCCTGCAGAAGTACGGGCTTGGCGAGAGCGACGTCGATTTCGGGAGATTTGCCTTCGATGCCCGGAGTTATATTCCGATAACCGGATCGGTGAGTCTTGTTCTTCGCTTGCACGGTAATTTCGCGGAGGGGCCCCGGATCCCTCCGTACAATCACGTCTTTTTCGGATATAATGACCGGATCCGCGGCATGTTTAACACGATCTCGGAAGGCGAAAGCCTCGTAGGTGCGAATGCGGAATTGCGAGTCCCGATATTCAAGAAAATACGATTCGACCTTCCAGGCTTTCCTTTCAGGGAGTACATTTCGAATTCGTTCGGCATATACTGGAGCTTCTTTTTCGACGCCGGTGAAACCGCCGGTAAGAAACTGAATTTGAACACGGACGGTGCGCTGTACGGATACGGAGGAGGCCTGGTGCTTCTCCTGCCGTACGACATTGTCGTTCAGGTCGATTACGCGCGCGGAGGAAACAAGCTCACTCAATTTGTTCTGGATTTCGGAGAGGCAATATAATGGAACAATTCATTTATGAAGACGGGAATCTTTCAATTAGAGAAGACGGCAAGGAAGTCCTGGCGATAGACGGGGATGAGCACTTCCACCTTGCACGAGTGCTCAGGGTAAGGATTGGGGAGAAAATCCTCGCTACAAACGGCGCCGGGACTACGTGTCTGTGCGTTGTGGCTGTAATCGAGAAATCAAGGACCGTGTGTGAAGTGACTGAAAGGATAGCCGGGCTTAATTCATCGAGGCGAAAATACTGCATCGGCCTGGCTTTCCTCAGGCCGTTTTCCAAAGTGGAGCTTGCGCTCGAAAAGTGCACGGAACTAGGAACAAGCCGGTTTGTGTTGTTTAATTCTGAGCGGAGTGAGAAGGCGAACCCGCGCCCCGATCGACTGAGGGTCATTATCAGGTCTGCCGTTAAACAGTCGCTTCAAAGTCGTTTCCCCGACCTATCCATTTCGGAAGATTTGAAGTCACTTGTGAATGAGAACCCGGATTATGACGAGAAGATTGTACTGCATGAAAAATCGGATGAAGTCATCGAACCGGCTGCATTGAGTTCCACGGTTAACCGGTCATACATTTCGCTCGTGGGTCCCGAGGGAGGGTTTTCTGAAAGCGAGATAGAATTTCTGCGGGACAACGGTTACAGAACCTTCTCGCTCGGCAAAGCCCGGCTTAGGTCTGAGACGGCAGCGATCAAAGCGGCCTCACTCCTCGCTGCATATTGACGGACGAGGTCGTGATGCGATGCTGTTTCATCGGCCGCGGCCGCACTGTTGTATCGAAAAGACCGCTGGCATGCGGCCTTCCGGGGTAATGGAAAAGCATCGGCTGGATAAATGCCAAAACCTTGCGTCCGACCGGGCCGGGCGCTTCAACTTAAAAATGATTTTTTCGGTATCATGGACATACAGATAACAAATAGATATGAGAGCGCGAAAGATTCTCCTTTGCACCGCGATATACGAGAACTTGGCGCAATCCTTGGACAGGTGTTGATCGAACAGGAAGGAAAAGACTTCTTCGATTTGGAAGAGCAGCTCCGGGCATTGACGAAGTCGCTCCGTTCCAATTATTCCAACAAGACCAAACGTGAGATCGACGAGCTGGTAAACTCCCTCGATTTGAATAGGGCCGGCAAAATAGTGAGGGCCTTTCTCCTCTACTTTCTCCTGAGCAACACAGCCGACGAGATACACCGGATCCGCAGGCAGCGTGCGCATGCAATGACAGATGCGACGCCGCAGAGGGGATCGATGGAAGAAGCCGTCATAGGACTTGCACAACAGGGTCGTGACCTGGCATTCGTTCTGAAGATCCTGAACTCGATGAGGGTTGTGCCCGTGTTTACGGCGCATCCCACAGAGGCGACCCGGCAGACAGTACTTCGGAAGATGCTCAACATCAGTGAACTCCTGATGCGGCGGGAAACCGCCTCTCTTACCCCGGACGAGCTCTCCGAGCTCCGGAAACAGCTGCATGCGGAAATTACAATGCTTTGGCAGACAAATGAAATAAGGATGAACCGGGTAACGGTGGAGGATGAGAAACGCCGGGGGCTTTTCTTCTTCAGCGAAATCATTTACGACACTATCCCGGTCTTCTATGATAGAGTCAACCGTGTCATAGCGAAAGTCTTCGACGGAAGAATACTGTCTCCCGTAATACTGAGATTCGGGTCGTGGATAGGCGGCGACAGGGACGGACATCCTTTCGTCACTGCCGACGTGACCAAAACCGCGTTCCTGCTCCAGAAGAGACAGATACTCTCTTTGTATATGCGAGATTTGGAGAGCCTCTACGACACAATGAGCTCCTCGACTCGACTCGTGGGCGCTTCCCGGGAAATGATCGCGTCAGTTGGAGAAGACATAACTGGTCTTTCGGGTCAGGTCCGGGAAGAGGATTTGAAGGACCAGACCGAGATCTATCGCGTCAAGATTTATCTGATGAGGATGAAATTAAAGAACACGATCGAGGACAATGGTTTCCGGTACAGTACAGCCGAAGGTTTTATCCGGGATCTTGACATCATAAACGAGAGTCTTGCAGGGAATAAAGGTGAGATAATCGCCGAATCGAGAGTCGCTCCCCTCATCTACAAAGCGAAAACTTTCGGCTTTCATCTTGCCTCTCTGGACATACGGCAAAATTCGTCCGTGCTCCTTAACGGGATTTCCGAATTACTGAAAGTCTCGGAGGTGGAAGATGATTTCAAAGACCTGGATCAGAGGTCCCGGGCAAAGATCCTGACAAGGGAGCTCCTCAAGGTAAGGCCTCTGGTGAACCCAAACGCTTCCCTTCATCCCGATACTTCCGAAGTGATTTCCGAATTCGAAGTGATGAAATTCGGAAAGGAATATGCGGGAGAGGAAGCTTGCAGTGACTATATAATCAGCATGAGCTCTTCGGTCAGCGACGTTATGACCGCTCTGGTATTTGCCAAGGAAGCGGGTCTGCTTACGGTCAGGGAAGGGAAGATCGAGCAGACGCGGCTGGATATCCTGCCGCTTTTCGAAACGATTGAAGATCTGAGGCGATCTCACGTCGTGCTTGCCGAACTCTTCAGAAACGAGGCGTACAGCCAGCATCTCAGGCTCAGAGGCATGACGCAAAAAATCATGATCGGTTATTCTGACAGCAACAAGGACGGAGGCATTGTCACCTCGAACTTCGAACTTATAAAAGCGCAGATCAACCTGAAGAAAGTGTGCGACAGCTTCGGTGTCAGACTTATTCTGTTCCACGGCCGGGGGGGAAGCGTATCCCGCGGCGGGGGACCGCTGAACCAGGCTATCGTCTCCCAGCCGATAGGAACTATAGAAGGTGAAATAAAAATCACCGAGCAGGGCGAGATGATCTTCGTGAAATATGCGATGCCGGAGATTGCGCTCAGAAGCATTGAACTGACTACTTCCGCCGTCCTGACGGCTACTTCGAAATACAGATCCGGTGAGAAAAACCTGGACAGGAAGTACCTGGCGGTATTCGAGAGGATTTCCGGGATAGCCCTTGAACGGTACAGGAAGCTGGTAACGTACCCGGGATTCATCGAGTACTTCAGGCGCGCAACACCTATCGACGTAATCGAGAGGATAGAAATCGGATCGCGTCCGCCGTCGAGGAATAACGGCACAGATCTCAAGGACCTCCGTGCGATCCCATGGGTGTTCTCCTGGACACAGAACAGGCAGCTGATTTCCGGCTGGTTCGGCTTTGGATACGCTGTCCGGAAGGCGGTCGATGATGAGATCGTCAGCTGGGGCGAGCTCAAGGATATGTACGGCAACTGGGAGTTCTTCAAGGCACTGACGGACAACGTCGAGATGGTTCTTGTCAAATCCGACATGATCATTGCGCGCGAGTACCTGCGCCTCAGCAGCGATAAGAAAAGGGCGGAGAAGATTTTCTCCATGATACAGGATGAACACACTAAAACCACCGAGGCCATACTGAAGATCACGGGAGAGACAAGCCTTCTCGATTCAAATCCTTCTCTGCAGCGTTCATTGCGGCTGAGAAATCCATATATCGACCCGATCAGTCTCGTACAGATCAGGTTTCTGCAGATGTATAGGGGGGAGAAGCTTGGGGACGAGAGGCGACAGGAGGTCCTCGACCTGCTCCGCTCGACTGTCAACGGAATTGCGGCAGGCATGCGCAATACGGGTTGATAGGGGAGAGCCGACTTACTTCTTTCTCTGAGGACAGTTCCTTTGGAACAAAAAAAGAGGCGGCCGATGGGACCGCCTCTTTCTGACTATTGCCTTACTCGCTCAGGGCTATTTCTTCCATTTTCCACTGACTGGCTTCACGTCCTTCACGACCACCAGATGCATTCCCGCCCTTTCATGGACGGAGCCGATTACTTCAACATATTTTTCCATGTAAGGAAGCAAGAGAGAATTGGCGGATTTCCCCGCGCCCATCGTTGCAAGATAAATGCTGCCGCTCTTTGTGAGGATACCGACAGGCAGGCCTTCCTTCACGCAATGGGTTTGGCACTCCTCGGCTTTTGCTCCGTGTGCACCGGTGGACAGGTAGCAATTGAGCCCGACCACTTGGCCCTCCAGGGTCGTCGTCTTTCCCTTCATTGCCATGGACATGTGCATATCTTTGCTTTTCTTCATGGCGTGCATCTCTTGTGCCTGAGTCATCGCGGCAGTCGAGAGGACTGCCATGAAGACGAAAGCTGCGAGTTTTATGTATCGCATCGTTTCCTCCTCTTCGTTTGGTTTACTTGTGCGCTTTGTCGTACCGCGCGGCCGCTTCCTTCCAATTGATATTCTTCATGAACGCGTTGATATAGTCGCCGCGCTTCAGACCATAATCGATCATAAATGCGTGCTCAAAAACATCGAGTACCGCTATCGGCGTGCATCCGGCTAGGTGTCCCATATCGTGCTCGTTGATCCAGTCGTTGTACAACGATCCGTTGGAGCTGTCCAGATACAGAAGGGTCCAACCGATACCTCTCATGCTTCCTGCCGCTTTGAAATCAGCCTCCCAGTTTGCGAAGCTTCCGAACTGGCTGGTGATCGCCTTATGGAGTCCGGTATTCTCTCCGGCCGGCGCTTTGCCGCCGAGATTGTCGAAATAGTATTCGTGAAGCCTCATTCCGTTGAACTCCCATCCGAACCGCCTCTTCAACTCCGCGTATTCCGGAGTTCCGGTCTTTGCGTCTTTCAGCATCTGCGACAGGATGTCTGCGAGCTTGTTAGTGTTGGTGACATATCCCTGATAGAGCGTGAAATGGTTCTCAAGTAATTGCTTTGAGAAACCTTCCATTCCGATAAGATGACTGTAATTCTTTGCCTGGTAAGCCATGTCTCTTTCCTTTCTTCTTTTGATTAAACGGTCCGCCTCGGCTGTGCCGGAAAAGACCGGAGGTAGCATAAATCTTAATGACTACGCCTGCATTAAAGTTCCATGCAGGCACACACAGCTGGTATGTCAAACCGTAGGGCTGTCCGTATTCCGGGGAGCGAGGGGCTCTCCGGAAAAGGTGGGAATCAGGCGTTGAACGAGTGGCCGCAGCCGCACGTTCGTGTTGCGTTGGGATTGTCGAACGTGAATCCTTTGCCGCTCAAACCATCCTGGTAATCGAGCGTGATCCCCGACAAGTAGGGAATGCTTCTTTCATCTATGTACACTTTTACGCCGTTCGAATTGACAACCTTGTCCATCTCGCGAGTCTGCTCGTCGAAACCGAGCACGTAAGTGTACCCGCTGCATCCTCCGCCCTTGACTCCCATTCGCAGGCCGAAATTGTCGGGGATGTTGTTTTCAGCCATCACCCTCCTGATCTCCTGTGCAGCCTTGTCCGAAATATTGATGTTTATCTCTTCTATGTCTGTTCCAGACATTTCCAATCCTCCATTTATATATAAACCGCGTCAATGCTCCCTGAAAACGGGCTTTCCTGGAGTCTTTGTCCTGTAATCCGAATAATTAAGCGTCCATACTCCGTCGGATACCGGTTTCAGGATCCCATCAGCGACCATTTCTCTTATCAACGCGCGTGAAATGCCTTCAAGTTCCGCATCAGAAGGCTTGAAGTTTTTGGAATTGAGGTAATACTTCAGCGCGTACCGGATGTCTCGATAGAAGACATTCGACATGTGGAAACTCGGAAATTTCGAGTGAAAATATTCCAGGAAGTTCTTCTTATTACTTTTGACAAAGTCAATTTCCTTCATTTCGGGGCCCTCATTTTTAAACAATATAGATTTGAACACCGGGAGTTTCAATTGAACGAAGCGGCGCCGATTTCATTACTTCGAATCGGGTAAATGACATCAATATTCGACAAAATTGCATATTAGGGTGTACGTCCGTAAATTTTTTCATAAAATTTGGAGGATTACAAATGGCGATTAATGTTGGAATTAATGGTTTCGGACGAATTGGAAGAAACTTCTTCAGAGCTGCATATAAGAACCCTCAATTGAATATCATAGCGGTAAACGACATCACTGATGCCAAGACACTGGCACACCTGCTTAAATACGATTCCGTACTCGGAATCTTCCCGGGAAATGTTGTAGTAAAGGAAAACGAGATTGTCGTTGATGGAAAGCCGCTGAAAGTCCTTTCCGAGAAGGATCATCACAATCTTCACTGGAAGGACCTCGGCGTCGACATCGTGGTAGAATCGACGGGTTTGAAGCACTTCACGGCGGGCGATGAGGCGAAGACTCATCTGGCAAACGGAGCGAAGAAAGTGATCATCAGTGCTCCCGCCAAGGTATACGACCTTACGGTGGTGCTCGGAGTAAACGACGAGCTGTACGATCCCAAGAAACACAACATCATTTCGAATGCCAGCTGCACCACGAACTGTCTCGCTCCCGTTGTCAAGGTCCTTCGAGATTCGTTCGGTATAAAGAAAGGGTTGATGACCACCATCCACTCGTACACGAACGATCAGCGGATACTCGACTTGCCGCATTCCGACCTGCGAAGAGCCCGGGCTGCAGCACTTTCCATGATACCGACTACGACCGGCGCGGCAAAGGCGATCGGCCTTGTGATGCCTGACCTGAAAGGGAAGCTGGACGGCTTTTCAATGCGAGTTCCGACTCCCGACGTCAGTGTCGTCGACGTTGTGGTAGAAGCAGAAAAACCGGCAACTAAGGAAGATGTCAACAAGGCCCTGAAGGCTGCTTCAGAGGGTTCACTTAAGGGGATCCTCGGCTACAGTGAAGAGCCGCTTGTTTCTATGGATTACAAGGGCGATTCCCGTTCGTCGATTGTCGATGCACTCAGCACGATGGTTGTCGACAATATGATAAAGGTCGTATCGTGGTACGACAACGAATGGGGTTACTCGAGTCGTGTCGTCGACCTGGTGCAGAAAGTCGGCTCCAAGCTTAACTGATTTGTAAGCGGCCCGCACACGGTTGTCTTGAGCGACCTGCCGCCTCATCGACTGTGAAACCCCGGCGGTATCTTTTTCACGATAGAGTGCGGGCCGTCTTCTTCCTTTTCCAGAGTATATAGTCGAGAGGATAGATTGAACTTCTTCTTAGTCGCTGCAGTCGCATTATCTCTCTTTCCGGGCCGCAGCTTGACTCCTTATACACCTCAGCAGCTTCTCCAAAAGTGCAGGGCGCGCGCGGTTCAGATCGACAGCAGCCTGAACAACAAGGATATTCGCTTCATCCAGTCTCTCGAGATGAAGTCGAGGACAGGCAAAAGTGACAGCCTCGCTTTTGAAATCACGCTTGATCACGGCAGCTTCACGAGGCGCCTGCTGTTCAGCAGCGTTCCTAACGGAGGCCGATTCAATGGAGGGTATGATGCTTTCGACAAGTTGTTCTTCCTCTCGGACTATTTCTCGGCTAGTGGCAAGATCCTATCTTCGTGTGATTTCGACAAGTCCACGTGCGGCGACTGCTACGGCATCAAGTTCACTCTCTCCGCCGCATCGCACCCGGAGGATCCGCTCAGCACCGTCTCCGCATCAGTGAATGAGGCGGATTTCACGCCCATGCACATCGACGAGCATCTGCGCGGCCTTCCACTGGGAGTTGAGTTCGAGGACGAGGTGGATGTAGAGTACAGCCGGGATGCCGCGATTTACTATCCGAAGAAGATTGTAATGCAGGTATACGGCACTCTGTTCTTCCTGAAAGGAGAAGTTGCAGTCATCACCATAACGAACGGAAAACTACAGAGAATATGATCAGCCTGGTTTCCACGCTCATATTTGCAGTGTTGCTGACGGGCCCCCACGGGCAGCCGGACCAGGCGGCCGCAATTATTCGGAAGTCCGAAGAGCGGGTCCGGATCCTGGAGCAAAAAACCGACTCACTGGACGGAACAATGAAGGCGGCGGTGGAATTTTCTTCCAACGTCCTGGGCAAGAAGGCCAGCGGGAAATCGGTCTATCTGATCTATGTGGAGGACGGATTGGATGCCAGGAACATGCTGGTCGATTCGAGCGTCTCGTCGGATTCTATGGTTAACAGGATGATGAGAAGAGAATCGGAACGTCGAATCAACAAACCGATCCTCAAGGTGTTCGATGCGGCTTTCCCTTGGGAAAGATACCTTGCCTCGGGGAGCAGGAAAAGAAGATTCTCTGCCGAATTACTTTCCGACACAGACAGCCTTTCCGGAAAATCCTGTTACCGGCTCTCTTTCGAACTTGATGCCGAGGGCGACTCCGTAAGCGCATCCGGGAAGGGGGAAATCTGGATAGACACGAAATCGCTTCTGCCCGTCAAAACATACCGCGATTTCACCGTCGAAACGAAGCGGGGACGAGCCGAAGTGAAGACGCGTTCCGATTTCGGCTTGCTCGAAAACGGGGTTCCTGTTCTCCTGCGGACCGAAGTTCAGACAATCCCGAGATTTCTTTTTATCGGGATCGGGTTTATACGAATAACAATTGAACAATCAGATTTTAAACTGGAGTAGGAAATGGATACTACATTCAAAAAGAAGACTATCGATGAAGTGAATGTGAAAGGAAAGAAAGTACTGGTTCGGGTCGATTTCAACGTCCCGTTCGACGAGAATAAAAACATAACCGATGACAAGCGCATCGTTGAATCGCTCCCGACGATCAAAAAAATACTGTCCGGCGGCGGCATCCCCATTCTGATGAGCCACCTTGGCCGGCCGAAGGGGAAGCCGAAACCGGAATTCTCGCTGGCACCGGTCGCAAAAAAGCTCGGCGAGCTGCTGTCGGTCAGGGTGACAATGGCACACGACTGCGTTGGAGCCGAAACGAAGAAGCTCGTGGATGCCGCAAAATCGGGAGACGTCATATTGCTCGAGAATCTTCGCTTCCATGCCGAGGAGGAAGCCAACGATCAGAATTTCGCCAAAGAGCTCGCATCGCTCGGAGAAGTTTACGTGAATGACGCATTCGGGAGTGCACACAGGGCTCATGCCTCCACTGAAGGCGTCGCCCACTTTCTGAAACCTGCCGTTGGCGGGTACCTGATGGAGAAGGAGCTCAAATATCTTTCTCAGGCTGTGGGGAATCCGAATCGGCCGTACGTGGCAATCATCGGCGGCGCGAAAATCTCCGGGAAGATCGATGTCATTAACAACCTGCTCGGCAAAGTCGACGTCCTGATTATCGGCGGCGGAATGATGTTCACGTTCATCAAGGCGATGGGGAAGGGAATAGGGAATTCAATTCTCGAGGCCGACAAAGTCGACCTGGCGGCCGAGCTCCTGGAGAAAACCAAGTCCGGAAAGGCAAAGCTGTTGCTGCCTGTCGACTGCGTCGTCGCGGAGAAATTTGAAAACAGTGCGCCGAATAAAGTAGTGGATGTGAACTCGATACCCGAAAACTGGGTAGGCATGGATATCGGCCCGAAAAGCATCGGGTTGTTTAACGACAACATCGTCAAAGCGAAGACGGTCGTGTGGAACGGACCGATGGGCGTTTTCGAGATGGAGAATTTTGAAGCCGGTACAAAGGCCATAGCGGAAGCTCTTGTGGCGGCTACAAAACAGGGAGCCGCGACGATCGTCGGCGGCGGGGACTCCGCGGCCGCAATTGCGAAGTTCGGACTTGAGCGGGGAGTCTCACACGTGTCCACGGGTGGAGGCGCATCGCTCGAGTTTCTCGAGGGAAAAATATTGCCCGGAGTTGCAGCACTCGACAATAAGTGAGTAACTTGAAACAGATGGAGGAAGGTAATTGTTTATGAGAACAGAGAGACTATGAGCTACTACACTAATTACTCGGGGTATTACACCCCTCCATCTAGTTTCAGATTTTTCCCCAAGGGGATGAAATTTCTTCTCATCTCCACGACCGCAGTGTGGTTGTTCCAGCTTTTCCTGCAGCTCGGCATACGCTTCGGCAATGTGTATGTGTACGGCGTCTTTTTCAGGCTTTTCGCGCTCTATCCTCTGGGAGAAGGCTTCCTCGTGTGGCAGCTCGTCACGTATCTTTTCCTGCACGGCGGGTTCTTTCACATATTCTTCAACATGCTTGCCTTGTGGTTCTTCGGAGTTGAGCTCGAGCACGTTTGGGGAACTCGGCGGTTTCTGACTTATTATTTCCTTTGCGGAATAGGCGCCGGGCTCTCGAACATATTTCTGACCCCTCTGTTCACGGTGCCGGCACCCACAATCGGTGCGTCAGGTGCTATCTACGGAGTTTTGATTGCCTTCGGGATGCTCTTCCCTGATGCCCCTGTCTTCATTTATTTCCTTTTCCCAATCAAGGCAAAGTATTTCGTCGCAATATTTATCGCGATTGAGCTTTTCTATGGGGTCACGGGAACCGGAACGGGCATTGCCCACTTTGCTCATCTCGGCGGAGCTTTTGTAGGTTTCATCTACCTGATGCTTTACAGAAGGTCGATTCCTGGGACCGGAAATTTCATGAACGCCCTCACAACTATGATGGACGATATTCGCGGGAAGCTCCGCTACAAGCGAAGTTACGGAAGAAAGAACGTCATAACCGACGCACGTTTTACTGACTTGGGTGAGGGACCTTCGGACAGAGACAACAAGTCCGACAGAGGCGGCGTCGACCAGAGCAAACTGGATGAGATTCTCGATAAAATAAGCGCCTCCGGATACGACTCACTGACGGAGGATGAAAAGCGGATTTTGTTCAATGCGAGCAAAAAGCTAAATTAGACCAAGTATTCGACATAAGCGGTTCATGCCCGGCGCACCGAGACGGTTTCTCACTCGGAACGGGTTGTGATCTTCACGCGACGTTAGTCATGCAAGGAGCACGAAGAGAAGAGAGGATATGATGATAGACCTTCCCATCGCTTCTCAGGGTTCTACATCGGAGAAGCGAAATTTACAGCAAATAGAAGTGAATGGAACATACAGACCGGATACCGCCGGCCTTCAGACTTCCGATCTGTTGGCCCGGGTAAAGTATCCGCTTCGCAAGTCAAGACGAGTATACATAGGGAACGTCCCCGTCGGCGGAGGCGCACCGATTTCCGTCCAGACGATGACGAAGACTAAAACTTCAGACGTAGAAGCGACCGTAAAGCAGATACTCGAGGCAGCCGAAGCGGGGTGTGATATTGTCAGGGTGACGGTTAACGACAAAGAAGCCGCCGCCGCAATAGGAGAGATAGTCAAGAGGTCGCCCATCCCGGTAGTTGCCGACATTCATTTCAACCACGTTTTTGCCCTGAAAGCTCTCGAAGGCGGGGTAGCCAAGGTCAGACTTAATCCCGGCAACATCGGAAGCGTCGAAAGAATTCGGCAGGTTCTGAACCTGGCAAAAGAACGGAAGGTTCCGATCAGGATCGGCGTGAACTCAGGCTCGCTCGAGAAGGATATACTCGAGAAGCACGGTTACCCGACGGCGGAGGCCCTTTACGAGAGCGCGATGCGTCATGCAGGCATTTGCGAGGAGAACGATTTTCATGACGTGATTATTTCCGTCAAATCGACCGACGTCAGGCTGATGGTCGAAGCGTACAGGCTGATTGCGCAGCGCACCGACTACCCGCTGCACCTCGGAGTGACCGAGGCTGGACCGACGCGCGTAGGAACTATCAAGTCATCTATAGGAATCGGGACGCTGCTCGCCGAAGGCATAGGAGACACGATCCGTGTCTCTTTGACTGACGATCCGGTCAAAGAGGTTGAAGTCGGGAAAGAAATCCTACGGTCACTCGGTCTCGCGACTCGAAACGTCGAACTAATAGCATGTCCCACTTGCGGCAGGCTCGAGGTCGATCTGTTCTCGATTACCAGGCAGCTCGAAGACAGACTCTCCGGCGTGAAGAAACCGGTAAAGATTGCCATCCTCGGATGTGTTGTAAACGGTCCGGGCGAAGCCAGCGAAGCGGATATCGGGGTTGCATGCGGAAAAGGTGTCGGTATTCTTTACAAGAAGGGTGAAGTGATTCGACGGGTGAAGGAAGAAGAGATCGTGGACGCCGTCGTAGAGGAAGTCGGCAAATACCAGCCGGAGGATTAGAAGGCAAATGGGATGCATCTTCTGCCAGATAGCCGAAGGAAAAGCGAAGGCTGAATACGTCCTGGAAGAAGATGAGCTCTTTGCAATCAAAGATGCGCATCCGGTTGCGCCCTCTCACATTCTCATTATACCGAAAAAACATATCGGGAATCTGACGGAGCTTGACGGCGCCGACGATTCACGACTGATTTCAAAGATGGTAACCTTTGCGGTTGAGGTTGCGGCCAAAGTCTCCCTGAAGGAACGTGGATTCAGACTCGTGTGGAATTGCCGGGCCGAAGGAGGCCAGACTGTAGATCACATTCACCTGCATCTATTGGGCGGCAGACAAATGAAATGGCCGCCGGGATGACGATCGATGTATAGAATGATATTCCTGGCATGGTTCGCCCCGCTCTTATTTATGCTCGTGGCCTTTTACGTCCTGTTCGAAAGCGGAGCCCCCATCGCTGCAAAAGTTGTATTCACGGCTCTGCCTGTAGCGATCTGGATTATGGGCGGGTTGACTATCCATCGGGAATACAAGGAGCAAAAGAGAGAGAGACAGAAGCAGGATGAAATCCTCGACGAGGCCCGGCATATTCTGAACGATTACTCTGCCGACCGGAGAAGCCACGATAACGGTCGTGACAGGAGCCGCCAGGAAGAGAGACACGATTGAGAGCAGGTCGGATAAGGCCGGTGGGCTTTCATCGTGAGATTGTCGTCGATTGAAGCAGGTATGCAGAGATATTAGTGTCGAGCAAAATCGGTATTTGCGATAAAGCCTATTTCCCCCTGAACCTTTCTCACATCAATTCTGAAATTCGCCGCTTGCGTTTTCTGTCCAGGGTGTCACTTATATTCACAACCTGCCTGATTCATCTCGTCGGAGGAAAGCGGGTAACTAAATGAGTATCTCCAGTCTGCTGATTCAATACTGGTACATTGCCTTCTTGTATGAGATTCTCTGCGGAGGATTCTCGGCCTACCTGGCGCGTTCGAAGGGAAGGGATCAGGGGAACTGGTTCATTTACGGTCTCATCCTTGGAGTTATTGGACTTGTTCTTATCCTCGTAATCAAGAAACTGCCGGAAGAATCTGCAGCGAAAAACAATTTACTTCTAGATTCTGAAAACTATCTCAGGAGCGGCTGGCGCGCGCTAATCTTTCTTTTAACCGCGATCATTCTCTATTATGTATCAGCACTCCTGGCCGAGCTGACAAAGGTTGTCCCGCCGCAGTCGCTCTTCTTTTTGTTTTACTTGGACGTCGCACTTGCCACCTTCCTCATGTCGAAGTTCATAGACAGGAGGCGATTTGCTTCCGTCGGACTTCCTTACCACGGCAGGATTACGAAGGAAGTGCTTCTGGGAATCTTGATAGGCGCTGTGATGATCGGAGCCGTCGGAAGTGTCGAATTCCTCACGGGCGCGGTCAGACTCGGACCGAGGCATGGAGTGTCCCTGACATTGGTCCTGAGAAACTTCGGACTGAGTTTCCTGTTCTTCGGATTTTTCGCAGCAGGAGAAGAGCTCCTTTTCCGCGGCTATCCGTATCAGGCACTCATCGAAGGGATGGGTGAAATCGGTGCCACGATTTTCATGGCCGTCGTTTTCGGCGTGATGCACGTTTTCAATCCGAATGCCGGCATCATCTCGATTGTAAACACAATGCTTGCGGGTGTGTGGCTCAGCATTGCATACCTTAAAACCAGGACGCTCTATTTCCCGTTTGGGCTGCACTTTTCATGGAATTTTGTCCAAAGCTTCTTCCTTTCATTGCCGGTCAGCGGGCTGCTCACGAATCGTACCATCTTCGTGCCGACCGACTACGGCCCTGACTGGCTTACGGGAGGGAAGTACGGTCCTGAAGGAGGAATTGGAGTGACTGTTGTCGTTCTCTTGGCAATAGTCTACCTCCTGGTCGAGAAGAGGATAAAACCCGGATACGATTACCTGGGATACAAGGCGAGAATCACGTCAGGTGCGGATTGAACCGATCTGGTCCCCCTCTCTTTCGACCTGAAAGGGGGACGCATATCCGGACCCAAGGCGTCGTCTCACGTGCTAAGAAGACAGTTCGCCAGGTTCCGGTGAAAAATCAGCCGTTGGAGTTAGGGGCAAGATCCACCTTCAGCCAGAAATTGATCTGCTTGGGAGCCTCTCGTCTCTGGAATTGTCTCCCTCCGTTTTCCCCTCGCCCTTGACCGGGATAGCCTTCGCCGCCTCCTTCCATTCCGCCTGGGTACTCCCCGCCTTCTCCTCCGGGCATTCCTTCTCCGCCTTCACCGCGTCTGAACCCGCCGCCTCGTCCGGCAAAGGAAGGCATCTCGAACTTGCCGCTTTCAAACTGGATGCCGATTTGAGCGCCCTCCGGGTTGATTGCGTACGGATGATCAGGGGAGGAATGAAGCGGAACCCGCAATTCATAGATGAGACCATCGCGCGAGTGAGTGAGCTGGATTTGAATTCCTCTCAAGTCCGCAATTGTCATTCTCACCGGCCCGTTCTTGTTTACTCCAAGAAGTTCAATTTCGTTCGGGTTGCTGTCGGCAAACCCTTCACCCATGCCGGTACTCATGTTTTCATTATTGCCGTTATCGTTGTCAAATTGCCGCGCAAATCGCTCTGCACCGCCCTTCCTACCGATTGGGAAATGAATACCGAAGGTTTCGTGGGAGCCGCCCGAGGGATCGAACCAAACCGTCATGCCGAGCCCCATGATCTGGAAGGACTGCTGTCTGTCGGTAGTTTTGAGAATCATATACAGATATTTGCTATCGTTTTGCAGACCAACCGTCATTTTTGCATCGGGGATATAAAACATAGTGTCTCCCCAATCCTTGTCGTTGCCGTCGACTTTGATTCTACTGCTATCCCATGCACTCTTTACCAGAAGCATGCTTGTGCAGCCGCTCAGAGTCAAGGTACTGATGGCGATTAAAAAGATGATGCGGTTAAGGGATCTCATGCGAACGCTCCTTTTGTGGAATTCTACGCGGTTCTTCTGCATATATTAACCTTAATTTGACTGGGATGTAAGACATCCGGTTTAATTGTGCCTCTACCGTCCTCGATCTATGAGTGGCTCCGATATGATGCAGACCACTCCAGGAGTTCTAATCCTCACGGAGCCCGCAAAAGAGAGTCATGAGCTCGCACTTTCCAGCAGGGGAAGAGCTACTCCATCGTTTTCGGCTGGAAATTTGAACTTCATTGTCGAATCGAGTAGATTTTGACGCTCAACCCCAAAGTACAAGGAGAACATCCATGAACAAGTTTGTTTCTATCATTATTCTCGCTTTGTTCCTCGCAGGCACACCATTGGCGGCGCAGGAAAAAACTTCTGAGAGCGACAGCATATGCACCAAGATCCCCAAACCGGTACAGGTGGTGACTCAACATACGATTACAATAGCCGGCCGGCAGATTCATTATACGGCCACTACTGGTACCCTTCTTCTCAAAGATGAAAACGACAAGCCGATAGCATTGTTTGGATTCACCGCCTACACCAAAGACGGCGTGACCGACGAGGCCGATCGTCCCATTACGTTTGCTTACAACGGTGGGCCGGGATCTTCTTCGATCTGGCTGCACATGGGCGCGCTCGGTCCGAAACGAGTGGTCCTCAACGACCCACACGCGATGCCGCCCGCTCCGTACAAGATGGAAGACAATCCTTACTCGATTCTCGACGTGTCGGATCTCGTTATGGTGGATCCGGTCGGGACAGGTTTTAGTAAGGCAGTTGGAAAAGCCAAAGGCTCGGATTTTTGGGGTGTCGACCAGGATATCAAATCAGTCAGTGAGTTCATCTACCAGTACATTCGGGCCAACAACAGATGGAATTCCCCGAAATTTCTCTTCGGAGAGAGTTATGGCACGACCAGATCGGCCGGTGTGGCGGACTACTTGTTTGAGCGAATGGGAATTCAAGTGAACGGCGTGATCTTCCTTTCGACCGTGTGGAATTTTGAGACTCTGGCGTTCGCTCCGGGTAACGATCTGCCTTACGTTCTTTATCTTCCAACTTATGCGGCAGTGGCATGGTACCACGACGCGCTTCCTTCGAAGCCGGCCGATCTTCCGCAGTTTTTGGAAAAAGTCCGGAAGTTCGCCATGGGCGAATATGCCGAGGCCTTGTTCAAGGGAACATCGATAGACAGTACAGAGTATGCCGATGTATTAGGCAAACTGCACGAGTACACTGGAATCTCGGAGTCTTACTGGAGCAAAGGCGACCTCAGACTCAGCGAGCCGCAGTTTACCGACGAGCTTCTGCGGGGACGCGGCGAAACTGTCGGACGTCTTGATTCAAGATATACGGGACCGACCTCCGATCTCATCAGCGAATATGCCAGTTACGATCCTCAGAGCACGACAATAAGCCCGGCATTTATCACAGACTTCATGAGCTATCTACACAACGATTTGAAATTCCCCACGGACATGACCTATCATGTCGACGCATACAGCACGAAGGGATTCAAATGGGACTGGAAGCAGGCTGGTCGCCGCGAGTTCGGCTTCCGAAATCCGAATGTCGCACCCAACCTTGCGGACGTTATGGAAAAAGATCCATACTTGAATATCCTGATGCTTAACGGGTATTTCGATCTGGCCACTCCTTTCTTTGCGACCGAGTACACCGTCGACCATCTTGGAAGCAACATACCGAATCTGAAAGAGCGTGTGCACATGAAGTATTTTCAGTCGGGTCACATGGTATACGTTAACTCAAAGGTGCTCCCGCAATTCAAGCAAGACGTAGGAAATTTCATTGAGTCCATGGTCCATCCGGCAAAGTAATCAGGCCCTCTTCCAGTTCAGATGATTGCAATAAGGGTCGTCCATTTTGGGTACGGCCCTTATTTTGTGGTTGCATTCCGACAGTCCGGCAGAGTCTCAAGGAGATTCAATCAGGTCTTCAACAGACTGACCGGGCATTCATGCGAATCCAGCAAAGCGAAACTTTTTTGTTTGAGAATTTTCTTCGTTATCTTGCAGGCGCATCTTCAATGAAATTCGGTGTTGAGACGGCTATTATGAGAGCAGAACATATGAAGACGCAACCCAGGACCCGGAATCCCGATCAGAGACTTTTCGAAAGAGTGGGTGAGAAGGGACAGTAAAACGCGCCCGACCTTTGAAGGCCTTTCCGGCAAGCGAAAAGTGTTCCGGGAGGCCCTTTGCCAACAAAAGAAGACAAATGCGGAGCAGCATGACAGTGAAGCAGACGGGAAGATCGGACCTCCTTGTTCTCGCAAGAAAGAAGAGCGGTCAGATTACTTTCAACGGAAAACTTGAGGAATGGACGGAGGCAAACCATATTTGCTTCGACGACGGTGCCGCCCCTCCGATCAGACGAAGCGCCGCGGTCTATGTGCTCTGGGACGATACATACATGTATATAGCATTTGACGTAGATCGAAAGAATCCAAAGGCAAAAGTCACCGAGCGCGATGGTCACGGGTTGTGGTTCGATGACGGCATAGAATTTCTTATAGACGCGAACAACGATGGTGGAAATGTATTCATGCCTGACGATATAGCTTACCATGTTAATATTCTTGACGCAGTCTTCGACGACCGTGGGACCGGTGGACCGAAACAGGACGTGTCGTGGAACGGTGACGCGATTCACAAGATGCACCTTAAGTCATCGGCTGACGGGCAGATCGACGGCTATGTGTGTGAGGTAGCGGTTCCGTGGGCGGAACTCGGTGTGACGCCGAAAGAAGGAAGCACCGTGATAGGAATAGACTTCTGTGTGAACGGAACCGACGACCAGACGGGACAATACCATTATTTCGACTGGGCGGGCCTCAAACTCTTTCATGTTCCCGACGGTTTCGGGAAATTGAAGCTGACTGGTCCGATCGCCGAGGCTTCGAAGTGAAACGATCCAGGCTGTCGACCCGGAACAAGAATTCGGATCTGAATGGGAGCACCGCGTTGAAAGAGTTTACCACTACAGGAGAGGCGGAATGAACGAGGTCACCGGCGATTCCGGAATGAAGAAATGGCACGTAATTTACATTAAGGCGAGACACGAAAAAGCCGTATATGAAGATCTCGCGAAGCGGGGAATTGACGCCTTCCTCCCGCTTAAAAAGGAGCTCCACCAGTGGAGCGATCGCAAGAAATGGGTCGAAGTACCGCTTTTCAGCTCTTATGTGTTCGTAAACATCGGGCCTTCGGAAAAAGATCGGGTATACCTCTCCGACGGTTTTGTGAAATATGTTACGATGAACGGAAAACCGAGCATTGTGCCCGAATGGCAAATAGAGTACATACGGAAGGTTGTTACCTTATACCCGGAAACTCTCGATGTTTTCGATCCGGGCTATGTCGGCAAGCAGGGAGTGATAATCTCCGGCCCGCTTACCGGGATGAAAGGTGAGATTATTGATGTGTTAAACGAGCACTGGTTCATGGTCCGGATAGAGGGACTGGAGAAGGTGCTCGGAGTGAAGGTCCCGGCGGCAATATTTCAGGCCGCAATTTAGAGCCGCGTCCCATATTCAGTGCGCTCCTGTCCCTGGAGTGTGAGGCAACCCCATCCCGCGGTTCACATTTCTGAATCTCTGATTATGCACAAGGTTGGTGCGATCCCGTGCGGAAAATCCGCCACCACGAAGTGACCGTCGAGCCAGTCAAATCTCACTGTAAATCTCCATGATGAAGCCCTTGACTAAATAAGGGGAATGGCGTAAAATACCAAAGACAAAACGTCGTTTCTATAGTAAAACGCATGCCTATTTTTTGCTGAGATGTTGATTGCCAAGAGAGTGTTGGTCGCCCCTTCTGAATGATGCGTATGATCTGTGATTATTGGCTATGAACGAGTCGCGTCTCGCCGCCAGCGTGGAGAACTTGAAGTCTCTTCTGTAATCTGAAATTCTGGCCGGCCGCGGTGCGGGGAAAATCTCCCTTCAGTCAACACGTGTGTCACATCGCTTTCCTGGAGATGGGACTGAGATGGCGAAGCTGTCCACAGCCTTCTCACCAAATCACCGGGTGATTTCGTTGCCTTCCAAGTAGTTTGTTCAAATCGTCAAATCAGGAAAACGCCATGAACACAATAAGCATCCATCGAAGTAAAGTGACAGTCATTGCCTCCTGCGTGTTCCTTATATCGACCATGTGTCGGGTCGGGGCAGCGACAACGCAACGACACGAATCCGTGACCCTGGATAAGAACAAACTGGCCGCCGAGGTTCGAGAACAATTTATTCACACCTGGCACGGTTACGTGAAATATGCATGGGGCCACGACGACCTGAGACCGCTATCTGATACACATTTCGACTGGTACGGTACACCGTTTTACGTGACGGCAGTTGACGGACTGGATACGATGATTTTGATGGGTTTGAAATCCGAAGCCGACAAGACTCGAGAGTTCATCGACTCTCATTTGTCCTTCGACAAGGATGTCTACGTCAAAACTTTCGAGTTCAATATCCGTCTTCTCGGTGGGCTTCTCTCCTCATACCAACTGACCGGGGACCACAGACTTCTGGAATTGGCGAACGACCTGGGAACCCGACTTCTTCCTGCCTTCAAATCACCAACGGGGATGCCGTACGAGTATGTGAACCTGAAGACCGGCGCCGTACGGGGAAAGATCAATAATCCAGCCGGAATCGCGACCTACCTCGTGGAATTCGGAACGTTGAGCAAACTCACCGGCAATGATGTTTTCTATCGGACGGCAAAGAACGCTGCGGTCCAGGTTTATAACCGCCGATCGAAAATCGGTCTCGTCGGATCTTCCATCAATGTTGATACTGGAAAATGGCTGAGTGCGAACAGCAGCATAGGTGCAGGAATAGATTCGTACCTGGAGTATCTCCTGAAGAGCTGGAAGCTCTTCGGAGACAAGGATTGCGAGCGGATGTGGAAGACAAGCGTCTCTGCAGTCAACAAGTACCTTTCCGACACCACCGCTTCCGGATTCTGGTACGGCACCGCCGATATGAACACTGGCCGAAGGACATCTACGGTTTTCGATGCGCTCGCCGCCTTCTTCCCGGCGGAGCTGGCTCTCTCAGGCGACCTCTCAAGAGCAGAGAAGCTTGAAGATTCTTGTTACAAGATGTGGAATCTCTACGGAATAGAACCGGATGACCTGAACTTCGAGACGATGACCGTTGTCTCCCCCAAATACTACCTCAACCCGGAGATCATGGAATCGGCTTATTACCTTTACGAATACACCCACAAGAAGAAATACCTGATTATGGGGAAGACTTTTCTCGACGACCTGATCAAGTACTGCCGCACAAAATCTGCTTACGCAGAGCTTGAAAGCGTCGTGACCAAGAAAAAAATGGATATCATGGAGACTTACTTTACGGCAGAGACTCTGAAATATCTGTATTTGCTGTTTGCGCCATCATCCACTCTCGATTTTCACAAGGTCATATTTAATACCGAAGCCCATCCCATTCAAAGAACCTGGCGGTGAATTCCTGCTGGTCATCCAAAGTGGAATTTCACTCGCTGAAGTCATAAGTTGATGAGGCCAAGTTGTTCCTGTTAGAAAATAGGATCACCCGAAAGAAGATCAACCAGAAGGTTGCCGCATGAATCAGACATCCCCAGTCGTAATAGTCACAGGTGCAAGTCGAGGGATAGGTCGCGGCATTTCTCTGACAGCAGCAGCCCAGGGCTTCTCCGTCGCCGTCAATTTCGTAAACGATGGAGCGGCTGCGGAAGAGACCGTGAAGCTGTGCGATCGGGATAAGAAAAACGAGTTTCAGAAGTTCGTCCGGATACGCGCCGATGTCAGTACTCCGGACGGGAGAAAAAGTCTCGTCGAAGAGACGCTCGGCGAATTCTCCAGGATCGACGCTCTTGTAAACAATGCCGGCAAGGGACCAAAGATCCGCATGGACGTAACAAAGATGACGCTCGAATCCTACAGCGATGTTATGCGAGTAAATCTCGAGGCGCCTATGTTCCTGACCCAAACCGTCGTAAACCACTGGCTGGCTTCTGAAGACAGGTCGCTTCTGCCGGGCGGATTCAAGGTGTTCTTCATCTCGTCCATTTCGGCTTACACGGCATCTACGGACAGAGGCGAGTACTGCATCTCGAAAGCCGGACTTTCCATGGTGTCCAAACTATGGGCCGTCCGTCTGGCAGATGCAGGGATACAGGTTTTCGAAATAAGGCCGGGAATAATCGAGACGGAGATGACCAAGGCCGTGAAGGGGAAGTACGACCCTCTGATTGCCGCCGGTGTCGTTCCGCAGAAGCGCTGGGGCAAGCCGGAGGATATTGGATTGGCAGTATGCTCGATACTTTCGGGGAGTTTCCCGTTTTCCACCGGCGAAGTGATTAACATTGATGGCGGTTTCAACCTGCAAAAACTCTGAGCGGCATGATACGTATTGAACATGATCTTTCGCCCAAAGCTTTAAAGAGCCGCATTGATCGGCTCTTCTCCATTTCGGAACGCAAGATCGCCGAGCTCAATTCGAAGTGGGATCCTGGAAACGGATCGCCGGTCTTCACCCGGGCCGGAATATACACCTCTCGCGGGTGGACAGATTGGACAAAAGGCTTCCAGATTGGGATGGCTTTGCTTCAGTTTGACTTCTCGGGCGACGAGTTCTTCCTGAATATCGGGCGAGAATCCGCCATACATTATATACCGGTGCACCTTACGAATTTCGGAGTGCACGATCATGGCTTTAACGTGATCAGTACATTCGGAAATCTGATGAGGCTGATGTCCGAAGGGCGGATTAATCACGACGACCGGGAAGAGGATGTCTACAAACTCTCACTCAAAGTCAGCGGTGCTGTCCAGGCGGCAAGGTGGACAAAGCTGAATGACGAACTCGGATACATTTACTCATTCAACGGTCCTCACTCCCTTTTTGCCGACACGATCCGAAGCCTCCGGTCGCTTGCTGTCGGCTATCAACTCGGACACATTTTGATCGAGGAACAGGATACGAAGGTAAGTCTCATGGAGCGCCTGCTGCAGCATGCAGAGACGACTGCGAGGTATATCGTATACTTCGGAGAGGGACGGGACGTTTACGATGTGCCCGGACGTGTCGCACACGAAGCTATTTTCAATATTAATTCCGGCACGTATCGTTGCCCGAGCACGCAGCAGGGGTATTCACCGTTTACCACGTGGACCAGGGGCCTGGCGTGGATTCTGCTCGGTTATTCCGAGGAACTTGAATTCATTGACCAGCTTGACGGATCAGTGTTCGAAGGCCACGGCGGAAAGGAGAACGTCGTTTCCCGCTTTCTCAAAACCGCCCGGACAGTCGCCGACTTTTATATTCAGAACACGCCGCTCGATGGAGTCCCCTACTGGGATACGGGAGCGCCGGGGCTCAGCATGATGGGGGATTATCTGGACCGCACGTCCGACCCGTTCAACGATCATGAGCCCGTCGACAGCTCTGCTGCCGTTATTGCCGCACAGGGGATGATCAGGCTCGGCAATTATATGAATACCCGAATCGGCCCGGGCAAAGGAGATCGATACCTGGCTGCAGGGTTGACGATCGCCAAGAGCGTTTTTTCTGAGCCTTACTTGTCCGTGGACCCGAATCACCAGGGTTTAATTCTTCATTCCGTCTACCATAGGCCTAATGGCTGGGATTACATCCCTGCAAACAGGAAAATCCCTTCAGGTGAATCCTCAATGTGGGGAGACTATCATGCCCTTGAACTCGGTTTGCTGATATATCGCATGGCCGAAGAAAGGCCCTATCTGACTTTCTTTTCTAACACTCTTTGAAAGAATGGTGTTACCACTAGCTGTAAACGCAAGATCAAATCAATGGAGTTAGCATGAATATAGCAATGCTCATTCTACTTCCGTTCCTCGGATTGGGAGGTCTCACGGGAGCGGTATCGCAGAATTTTGCCCAGAAGTATGAGGTTGGTTACCAGAAGAGAGCGGATTTTTTCCTGTCGTTGTACGACACACTCAAGAGTCCGGATTATTACTCGTGTGCAGTGAAATACGCGAGACATGTAGACTTGTCGACAGCGAACAAGAATGCACTGGAGTTGCTGAAACACCCGTCGGGTGACATGTTCTGGATGGTGGCGGTGATGGACATGTATTTGCACGGGAAGGACGACA
>JBJKPN010000116.1:0-3478 GCA_046706365.1 Candidatus Kryptoniota bacterium
GTTCAGGAGCGACAGAAAGTTGTCGCCTAGGTGTTTCGTACTCGATGCAACAGTTATGCGGTAGCCGTCTGCAAAAAGATCGGCAATCTTGTGCGCGGCGAGCTGGAGTTTGCCGCCGAACGTCGGCTGTGGTAGGACATCTACAGCCTGGTCCGTCTCTCTCCTCTCCAGGAGTTTCCAGTTCAAGAGTGAGGCTCTTTCCCTGATCGTGTCGGTGAATTTGCGAAAGGAATTCGCAAATTCCGCGGAGATGGCGGCGGGCTCGTGGATTACGATCCTTGTCCCATGGGGAATCTGTTCGGAAAGCGTCGCGGTTTCCTTCCCTTTGTTGACGAAAGGGAGAAGTGTGAAAGAACCGATCGTCTGAATCGATCTCTGAGTCACCGAATCGAACACCCTGATCGATTCCACGCTGTCACCGAAGAAATCGATCCTAATAGGGTTTTCTCCGGACTCAGGGAATATGTCCACGATGCTTCCGCGAACGGCGAAGTCGCCGACTTCCTCAACATAATCCTTCTTTTGATAGCCATACCTGGAGATTTTTGTGACCAATCCATCGTGTTCGACTTCAGAACCGGTCTGTATTATAACGGCGGTTGAGCGAAGGGCATCGTGTGCGGGCATTTTCCGGAAAAGGGTGGCATAATCACATATGTAAAGGTTTTTCCTGTAGGAATAGAAATCGAACAGGCCAGCGAGGTTCGGACCGAACGTTTCGAAATCGGCCGCTTCCTCACCAGTTAGCTGGATAGGAGTTGTGCCGGAAAAGACGGTGAAATCCGACTGCAAACGTTCGCTTGTGTCCTCATCATCAATAACAAGGAGAATCGGCGATTCGGTTTCGTTGAGAAGTGTGTAAAGCAGAAACGCGAAATATGGGATGCTGATTGCGTGCAGTGACATCTCATTTGCCGGCAGGATCGAAGCGACAGCTTTTCGGATCGTGCGGAGAGAGAGAAGCTCGGCTGAGAGCCGGATCGACTCAGCGTTTTCCAAAGTCCCCCTCGATGGCAAGCCTGACGAAACCATTCGATTTATGCAGCCGTCTTCTTGCCTCTGCGGAATTCACGCCGGCCCTTATCATGACAACAGCCGTCTTCACATGGCCATCCGCAGACTTCAGCACCTTTTCGGCTTCGTCATATCCCACCCCGGTAATCGTCATTACGATTCGTTTCGATCTCTCCACAAGTTTCTCGTTCGTCATCTGAAGATCTACCATCATGTTCTCGTAGACCTTCCCATTTCTTATCATCACTGCGGTCGTAATCATGTTGAGTATCATCTTCTGTGCAGTACCGGATTTCATCCTAGTCGATCCCATTATGACTTCCGGACCAACGTCCGGACAGATGGCGACATCCACATCGAGATTGAACTCCGAGCGTGGATTCGTGGTGACAAATACAGTCTTTGCTCCAAGCTCCTTCGCCTTCTTCACAGCACCTACTACGAACGGGGTCCTCCGGCTCGCCGCGATTCCGCAGACAGCGTCTCTTACGTTTATTCCGTGTGCCACAATATCATTTGCGCCGTTCTTCTCACTGTCTTCGGCGCCTTCTTGTGCCCTGAACATTGCCTTCCTCCCGCCAGCTATCAGGCCCTGTATCAAATCCGCGTCGGTGCCGAATGTTGGCGGACACTCTACTGCGTCCTGGACACCGATGCGCCCACTCGTTCCCGCTCCGACATAGAAAAGTCTCCCCCCGCGTTCAAGCGAACTCAAAATGATATCGACGGCAGAAGCTACGTAGGGCAACTCCGCCTCGACGGCAAAAGCGACCTTCCTATCTTCGGTATTAATGATACGGAGGATCTCCGTTGTATCCGCGACGTCGATCCTCATCGACGACTCATTTCTCTTTTCGGTCGAAAGGCCAGCCAATTCTTCGAATAGTAATTTGCGTGGAATCATTTGCGTCCTCTTCCAACATTTCCATGGTTGAGTCCTGAAAAAACTTGATTGGGGAAGGAATTACGTGCCTCTGGGGTTGTCTCTTGGTAGTGCATCCTTGAAAGTTTCACGTGGAACTCTATGTCGGGAACCGATGCCGTCAGCCATGAAGATATACCATGAGAACTGAAACGTCGGCTGGGGAAACTCCAGATATCCGACTTGCTTGTCCAATCGATCCAGGTTTCACCTTTGTCAGTTTCTCCACGGCTTCAGTGGACAGCGATCTTACCCTTCTGAAATCAAATCCCTCAGGTATGTGCATGGTCTCAAACTTTTCGAACCGCCCCACCTCATCCAGCTGCCTCGCAAAGTATCCCTCATACTTCGTTTCAATCTCTACCTGCTCAACAACGGCTTTGTCGTTCGACGCCTCCAGAGGGACGGAATCGTTGCGAAAGAATATGAGTCCGAGAAGTTCATGGAGTCTCACGTTCTGTCTTTTCAAGAGTTGAGACAATTTCTCACTCTCAGACAAGCGGGCAGATCCAATTCTCTCCAGGTAATCATTGACAGCAGAGGGTGGGATGCTCTTGTTGCTTACGTAGTCATCCAACATGTGTATCAACTTTTCTTTCCTTCGCAGCGATTCGTAATCATTTTCTGAGATAAGTCCCAGTCCATGTCCGTATTTCATAAGCCGTCGGTCCGCGTTGTCCTGCCTCAGCATGAGCCTGTACTCCGCTCTTGAAGTAAACATTCTATAAGGCTCGCTTGTCCCTTTGTTAACAAGATCATCAATCAATACACCTATGTACGCTTCAGACCTCTTGAGTATTAATGGCTCGCCTCCCTTAACCCTGATGGCCGCGTTGATCCCGGCAACAATTCCCTGACCGGCGGCCTCTTCGTATCCCGAAGTGCCGTTGATTTGTCCGGCAAAGAAAAGGCCCTTGACGAGATGCGTTTCAAGTGTCAATTTGACTTGTCGGGGAGGAAAGAAATCGTATTCAACAGCGTATCCCGGCCTCAACATCTCAACGTTCTCCAGACCGGGCACAGTCTTCATCGCCTCGAACTGAACCTCGGCCGGAAGGCTCGTGGAGAACCCATTTACATATACGACATTGGTATCACGCCCCTCCGGCTCAAGAAAGATCTGATGTCTCTCCTTTTCGGCGAACCTGACAATCTTGTCTTCTATCGAAGGACAATACCGAGGTCCGATTCCCTTAATCAGACCGGTGAACATTGGCGACCTGTCGAATCCCTTCCTCAACTTTTCGTGGGTCTTTGAATTCGTGTACGTAAGGTAGCAGCTTATCTGATCTCGTGTTACTTCTCTGGTCTGAAAGGAGAAAGGCTCAGGCTCCGGATCACCAGGCTGCTCCTCAACGCTCGAGAAGTCGATACTTCTTCGGTCAACCCTCGGTGGTGTACCCGTCTTTAGCCTGGCACTAACGAATCCAAGCCCCTCAAGGGAGGCTGTCAGACCGACTGCCGGTGGCTCATTGAATCGTCCTCCCCTCCTGCTCTTCAGCCCGGTGTGCATCACTCCGTTAAGGAACGTCCCGGAAGAGA
>JBJKPN010000117.1:0-18656 GCA_046706365.1 Candidatus Kryptoniota bacterium
GGAGGCTTGTTGTCACATAGTATGAGGAGTCAACCGCAGTTGGTTTTCCCTGGAGCAGTCCAGTGATTATGGGAGAGGAGGTTCCTACGAGGACGAAGAGCGACAGCACAGAGAGGGAAGCTGCGCCTACGAACAACGCGTTCTCTCGTGACAACAAATTGTGGCCTACCCCCACGCTCGGGATTGAAGATCTGTTCTTGAATAGCGGGACGAGACCCAGCAGTAAAAAGGTTCCGATGAGTACCAGGAGAATTATATACTCGCTCCTTCCCGGATCGACGAAAGCGTGTACCGACGTATCTCCGAGCACGCCGCTCCGTGTCAGGAAGGTGCTGTAAAGGACGAGCACAAAGCTTATTATGACGAGCACAAAACTGGTTTTTAGATAACCCTTTGTCCGTCTCGATACCAGTATCGTGTGCAGTGCAGCGGCGGCGAAGAGCCATGGAATGAGAGAGGAGTTCTCGACCGGATCCCATCCCCAGAAACCGCCCCAGCCCAATGTAATGTATGCCCAGTAGCCGCCTATGATGATGCCGGCTCCGAGCGTGAGAACGTTAAGGACCAGCCACGGCTGAAGGTAAGCCGTCCAGTTGACGTAGTCTTTCCTGATAAGTCCGGCTACAGCATAAGCGAACGGCACAATTGCCGTCGCAAAACCGAGGAACAGGATCGGCGGGTGTATCACGATCCAGAAGTTCTGCAGGAGCGGGTTCAGGCCTCTACCATCCTGCGGAGTCGTCCCGACAGGGACGTTGGCAAATGATTCCCACACTTTTGAAAAGGGACTCTTCAACGTCAATATCACGAGGATAAAAACCTCGAACAGCAGCAGGATCGGAATGACTATCGATTCGTAGTTGTGCTTCCGCGAATATCTCAGAAGGAACAATCCGATAATCGCGACATAGAAGACCCACATGAAAAAGCTGCCTTCCTGACCCGCATATGACGTCGAAAACAGGATGGGAACGGAAAGGTTGTTTGAGCTGTAACTCCAGACGTAAGTGTATTGATACTGGTGCGAAAGGATCAAAAATAAGAAATAGCCGTACAGGATTATGATCGAATAGACACCGATCAGAAAGAATGACCGGGCAGGTCGAAGGTAATCCTCCTTTTTATTTGAAAGGCTGTAATACGCGATGCTCGCGACGGCCGCAAGCAAGGGTATCAGCATCAGATAACGTTCCATTATCGATTCTCCCATATATATAGAAACTTCCTCATACTTGTCTTCTAATGTCAACGGCTATGCCGGAATCCTGCGGCCAAAACGAGTCGTTTGGGCGCTTCAAAAGGACAGAAAATGCCGGAAGGGTGGCAAATAGGAACATCAGTTCGGATAAATTGCCACGAAATGTGCAGAGTTTGACGGATCGCTTCTATCTTTCGCAATCGGGGGTTATATTTTTCAAAAAGGAAAGATGCTGGAGACACTGAATGTTCTTTTTGTCGGTGATATAGTCGGGACCCCCGGTCTCGGGATGGTTACGAACTTCCTCAGGAGTTTCGTCGACAAGCACAAGATAGATTTCGTCATTGCCAACGGTGAGAATGCCGCGGACGGCAAGGGAATAACGGACAAGTTGGCCCAGAGGCTATTCGGCGCCGGGGTCAATGTCATCACAAGCGGAAACCACATCTGGGACAAATTCCAGATTCACGAATACATGATGCAGGAGAAGAACCTGCTCCGCCCGCTCAATTTCCCCAAAGGGTCTTACGGTTCCGGATTTGTTGTCTATGACCTCAGCTCGAAAGGGAAGGTCGGTGTCCTGAACCTGCAGGGACGGACATTCATGTACCCGATCGACTGTCCGTTTCGCACATCAGACTGGGCGCTCGAGAAAATAAAGGCGGAGACGAATATCGTGTTCGTCGACATGCACGCCGAAGCCACGGCCGAGAAAGTGGCCATGGGATGGTATCTCGATGGGAAAGTCTCGGCGGTCATCGGCACGCATTCACACATTCAGACTGCGGATGAGCGGATACTCCCCGGAGGAACGGCTTACATAACCGACGTCGGCATGACAGGCCCGTACGATTCGATCATCGGAATGAAGAAAGAGAACGCGATGCGGAGATTCGTCTACGCTACGCCTTCCCGCTACGAAGCCGCCGAGAACGACGCCAAATTTGCGGCCGTCGTTATTTCGGTCGACAAGTCGACAGGCAAAGCGGTCAGTGTCGAGAGAATTCTGTATCCACCATTTGAGCAAAATCTAAACACGAAATCCTAAATTCGAAACAAATTCAAATACGCAAACGACAACCGGAAAGGCCGCTTCTTCCCGGGTATCCGATACTGGTTCGTGAAGAAAGTGGCGGATTGTTGCATGGATCACCGTTTGCCGGTCGAAGGTTTGAGTTCGGGATCTGTTTCGGATGCAGGGTTTAGAATTCAGGATTACTGAGGCTATGTCAGCAAAGATTATCGACGGCAAAGTTGTCTCACAGGAAATCAAGGAAGAAGTAAGAACTCTGACCGAGAAGCTCAAGCAGGAGCACGGGGTAACTCCGGGCCTCGCGTTCATACTTGTGGGCGACAACCCGGCTTCGCAGGTTTATGTGAAGAACAAGGCGAAGGCCTGCGATGCGCTCGGCTTTTATTCCGTCACGGAGCGAATGCCCGGTGACGTTTCGGAAGAAGAAGTCCTCGAGAAAATTGACGAGTTCAACAATGACGACAGGGTGCACGGCATACTCGTGCAAATGCCGCTTCCGAAACAGATAAGCGAGTACAAGGTCATAGAGGCCATCCACCCTTCGAAGGATGTGGACGGGCTCCATCCATTCAATATTGGACTGTTCAGCGCTGCCAAGGCCTGGCACGAGATAATGGAGAAGCGCCTGCTCCTCCCATGCACTCCGTACGGCATGATGGTGCTGCTCGAAAAATACGGGATCGAGGTCTCCGGCAAGAGAGCCGTTGTGGTAGGCCGCTCCAATCTCGGCGGGAAGCCGACCGCGATGCTCCTCCTTTCCAAGAATGCGACCGTCACCGTGGCCCATTCCAGGACTGCCGATCTGGCAGCTGTCTGCAGGGAAGCCGATATCCTGGTTGCAGTGATAGGCAAGCCGCTCTTCATCAAGAAGGATTTCATCAAGCCGGGCGCGACGGTACTGGACGTCGGAATTAACCGTACGGACTCGGGCCTGGTAGGAGACGTCGACTTCGAGGCGGCGAAGGAAGTCGCAGGGTGGATAACACCCGTTCCGGGCGGAGTCGGTGCGATGACTATTTCGATGTTAATGAAGAACACGTACATGGCGGCTTCGAAGAAAGCGCTGGAGGGAAGCTCCAAACACCAAAATCCAAGCTACAAACAAACCCCAAAGAGCAACACTCAAAACTCAAAACCTTTCGAGCTGGAAGAGCGATCATCACTTTTTGCGAAAGCCGTTATTGCACTCGTCAATGACACGCCAAGGAGTCCGGCGAACATTGAAATCTCCAAACAAGTGATCAGATCTTCCGCTTCAGTCGGTGCCAACTATATCGAGGCTAACGAGTCTCTGGGCAAGAAAGACTTTGCCATGCACCTGAAGATTTCCAGAAAGGAAGCGAAGGAGACAAGGTATTGGTTGCGACTCCTCGAGTGCCACGAAGCTGCAGAAACGAGGCGATCCAAGCTTGTTGAGGAATCGACCGAGCTTCTTAAGATCCTCTCAGCAATGATACAGAAAGCGGAATAGCGGGCGGGTGAATGCTTAGTGAAAGGTTATGATGTTTGTCTTTGACATTTTGTTTTTGTTTGGATTTTGTTGGTTGGAACTTGGAGCTTTTTAATTGGAAGATGATGCAAAGCTCATAGAGGCCTCCAGAAGTGGCGACAAGAAAGCGTTCGGTCAGCTCGTGAGGAAGTACGAGCAGATCGTTTACAGCTTTTCGTTCAAGATATGCCGCGACAAGGATAAGGCCGAAGAGGTCTTGCAGGAGACTTTTATAAATGCCTACCGGGGCCTGAAATCCTTCTCAGGCAACGCAAAGTTTTCGACCTGGCTTTACCGCATCGTCACGAACAATTGCCTGATGATGCACCGGAAGAAGTCACACGAGCCGGTAGTGTCGATCGAAGAGGCGGACCTTTTCAAGGGAACCGATGAGCTTCAGGTGCCGCACTGGGGCGAGACCCCGCAGGACGCCGTAATGAACAAGGAACTCAAGGAGGTTCTCGACCGGGCGATCCAGAAACTTCCGCTCGATTATCGCATCGTATTTGTGATGAGAGACGTGGAAGGACTTTCCACCGAAGAAGTCGGAAAAACGCTTGATTTGACGGTTCCTGCCGTGAAATCACGTCTCCATCGGGCAAGGTTGTTTTTAAGAGAGGAACTAAACCGGTATTTTTCAAAATGAAATCCGTCGAGCACAAGAAATATCTGTTCGAGATTTGCGAGAAGATCGACCTCGATCTCGAATCCCCGACATGCAAGAAGTTGAAGGAACATCTTGCCCAGTGCCCGAACTGCGCAGCCTACTATGACTCCCTCAAGAAAACGATCGTGCTTTACAGGAGTTACGACGTGGAGATGAAGGGCTCACGCGTAACGGAGATTCTCAACCGTCTCGAATTATTGGAGAATCCGGATCCGAAGGATAAACTGAGAATCATTCTCCCCAAGAAACACGATCACTGACCTCACCGCTGTCCCATTACATACTCGACGCGTCGACGCCTGAATTCTTCACCGGGATTACGAAATCACGCCACGATAAGGCAACGCTTCAGTAGAGAAAGAACCGCTCCCTGTATTGCCGGAACTCTTCAAGCTCCTCCTGCCAGGAAGATACGATTTCCCTGTAATCGGCTCCCTCCGAAATGAGATGCGCGATGTCCTTGTTGCCTGTCAACCGGTCGAACGCTCCGTCGGTTCTGAACGTCAGATGATCGGGGTACAGTCTCCTGATTTCGCAAACGAGGGCGATGCCGATTTCGACGGGCTTGATGACATTGCGGTCTGTAACACTGACGCTGACGCCGTGGCACATCTGCCCTTTAAACTTGGGATGTGATACGGAACTCGCATCTCTGGGCATGAAGTCCGTCGGTTCAAACGATACTCCCGCGAGCCCGAGCCCGTTCATAGCGCCGGCGAGCTCCTCTTTATCGATAAAGGGAGCGCCAATTTGCCTGAATGGAGATGAGGTTCCCCGCCCTTCGCTGACGTTCGTTCCTTCTATCAGTGCCATACCCGGATATACTTCGGCCGTTTCTTCAGTCGGTATATTCGGCGACGGGATCGTCCACGGGAGTCCGGTCTTATCGTACCACATCGATCTTGAATAGTTCCTGAGCTTGATGACATTCGATTCCAGTGAAAGCTTTCTCGGCGTGAGATAGTCGCTTTGGATGAAGCCTGCCAGCTCGCCGGGAGTGAGGCCGTAGACCACCGGGAGAGGAAGCATTCCTATAAATGATTGCATCTCTTCCTTCAGAATCGGTCCGTCTACCAGATTCCCGGAAAGGATCATCGGGCGGTCCAATACAATGAATTGTACGCCGTTTTCTGCCGCCGCTTCCATGCAAAGCGTCAGAGTGCTGATGTAAGTGTAGAACCGAGCGCCGACATCCTGTATGTCGTACAATAGAATGTCGACGTTTTCAAGCATGGATCTCTCCGGCTTCTTCTGCCGGCCGTACAGCGAATAGACCGGTATTCCCGTCTCCGGATCTGTCTCGTGGCCGACGTGTTTTCCTGCAGGCGCATCACCCCTGATCCCGTGCTCGGGGGAGAAGAGAGCGACTATTTTCACATCCGCGCTCGTACGAACAGCATCTACGATGTGCTGACCGGAGGAAAGGACTCCGCTGTGGTTCGTTATGATTCCGATCCTCTTTCCTTTAAGAACCGACGCCTCTGACTCGAGGAGGACCTCACTGCCAAGTTTCACTTTATTGACGGACTGCGCCACGACTGCGGCAGAAATCGTCGCATCCGGTCTTTCATTCTTTATTTCATTCGTCATCTGGTGTGTATTCTCAGTTATTGGCTGATTTTTGAATTGAAGATTTGAAATTCGTAAATGGAATAGCTTGAAATTGCCCGAGAGCCTTTGGTACCCACAAGTCTGACAAAGCGGGCCGTAACCGGAGTGAAGTCAATTTTCTCCACTCCGCCATGGCCGTCTTTCTGATGGAATACGGTCTTCCATTCTTTGCCGTTCGAGGAGGTCAATATTCTGTAATCGATCCCGTAACCGGTTGCCCAGTGTAAGATGATTTCGTCGAACCGACAAGACTTCTTGAGATCGAGCTGGAACCACTGTTTGTCCAGCCCCTTCTTCTCGCCCCACAGCGCCGCAGATGCCCAGCGGGTATAAAGCTTTCCGTCCACAGCGCTTGCCGGTCCGAAGTTCGGGCCGTTCCTTGCGCTCGAGGAAGCCGATGCTTCGGCGTGCAGGGCAAGGTTCTTCGGCGGAAGCACGAGCCCGTTTCTGAGGAGGTGCAGGACTACGATGGAATAAGGCGGTACGGTCTCATTGAAGGATGTCCCGCGGATTTTGAGATCCGCGACCCTGTCGAGATTATGTCTGGAATTGAACAGCCATACGGCGGCCGACTTCTGCGGATCGAAACCGTTCAACTCGATAGAAGCTCGTTTGGAATGGCGCTTGTCTTTGTTGATCAGGATTACGGACAGTGTGTCTCCGCCGAAAGTGCCGGCGTAGACGGACAATGACGGATCGGATGAAGAACTCTCGACTACGTCCCGCCCGAAAAGGTGCGAGTACATCGGGAAAACATAATAATCATGCCTCGGGGTGTTCCTGCCGTCTTCCGAGAGTATGCCGTAATCACCGCCTCTGGGAGGATACGAGTTGTGCAGTGCCCAGTAGCACGACATCTGCTCGCCCATCTCAGCCATGGTTCCGACCATATCCGCGATCCACAACGCGTTTGCCATCGAGACCGTGATCGGTCCGGGCCGGCCGGATATCGAATTGTATCCGACATCCACGATCCACATCGAATCCGCCCTCTCTTTCGGGAGAGTCTCTTCGAGTGCATGTCTTATCGTCTCGTATGCCCGGCGATATCTCGGAGTGCTTGCGAGAAGTGAATCGGCATTTTCTTCCTTATTCGTGAAGGGGTAGTAGGAGAAGGTGACAAAATCGATGTAGTTGCCGGCCGCTTTCATTACCCGGCATGTCCAGCCGTCGAGGCTGTCGGTCGGGTTGACGTTCGCCGCAATCTTTATCGTTGGGTCGACTGCCTTCATGGTCTTTACAAATTCTATGAATCTTGCGGCATACTTCTCTGGAGTCGTATGTCCGCGTGCCCAGACACCCCATTGCTCGTCCCCGACCTCCCAGTATTTTATATCATATCCTTTTTCCTTGTTGCAATATCTTACCCAGTCGGCGGCAAGTTCGGGAGATTCGTTGAAATTGATCGTAATGAAACCCTGGGCGCCCACCGCTTCGAGCATTGCCGCATACTCGTCCGTGTTCATATCGCCCGCGCTGTTGTCCGGGCTGTTCCATATATAATGATCGGCGTCGTTTCCCCCGGGATACTTCAAAACGGTGAATCCTGCCGCCTTTACCTTGTTTATGGCGTCACGGTCGCAGTCGAGGAGCATATCTCTCGCCGGGCCGGGGAAGAGGTCCTCGTCCCACCTTGCGACGTTGAGGCCGTAAAGGTAAGGATTGATTTCCGAAACGCACTTTGCAGCGTTCACTTTCACAACCACGGTCTGTGAATACGATGCAGTAGTCGCGATTGTCGCAAACAAAATCAGCGAGGACAAAAGAGCTGTTTTTTTGATCAAGGCTTCCTCCGCAGGTCATTCATTGGGATTGGAATTCACGTTACGGCTTTTGTCGGCTTTTTCCTTGTTGGATTTCGAGAGGAGGTCCCGCATGTCCCGGATTCCGAAGAACGTTATTGCCGACGCGACGGAGAAGAAGAGTATTGCAGAAATGCCGTAGAGTATCAGCCAGAAGAGACTAGACGTTGACATCGGAGCCTCCCTTCTCGGATCCCTCCTCCGGCGGCTCGGCCACTACCACCGCGGGATGCGACTTCTGTGTCATGAGCGAACCGGCGATCATGCCTGTCGCTGCCAGTACGAAACTAAGGAATCCTGACACATTGACATCGACAAGAAAGTGAAGGCCTGACGGCAGGCTTTCCTTCCCAAGGGATAGGAGCAGAAACGCGACAGGTGCCACGGCGCCGAGAGCCAGGCCTGAATAAGCGCCGACCGTGTTAGCCTTCTTCCAGTAGAGTCCTGCGACCACGCAGGCGAAGGCTCCGGCTGCATAGACGGTGCCGGTGATCGCCAGGTACTGGAAAGCGGTCGAAGGAATCTCGTAAAACAATCCGAACACGAGCATGAAGATTCCGATCAGCATCGCAACAACACGGGTCATCGTCACATTCTGCTTATCGGAGAGCGGCGACCTGAGAAGCGGCGCAATTACGTCCCTGGTCGCCACCGTGCTCCATGCGAGCATGTATGCACTGTATGTCGACATCGATGCCGCAAGCATGCCCGCGACCATCAGTCCGAGCAGTCCCGACGGCACCGTGGAACCGAGCAGCCTGGGCATTGCCACAAGTGAGCCGACATGATTGCCGAAGACGGCAAACGCCGCCACTCCCCACATCATCGGCACCATATATCTGCCTGCAAGGGTAAGGCCGGTATAAAGAAACACTTTCCGCCCGACTTCGGGACTTTCGGAAGCGAACGATTTAGAAACAGCAGGCTGGTTGAGCGCAGAGAGAGCGACACTTCCTATCAGCATCCATACGATAAATGTCCAGCCGAAGTTGGGGTTCGTGATCGGGTTCAGGCCGGTAGCCCCGAGATGGTTTACTACCGCGCTTGAGATCTCATGGAAGTTCACCCTGAGCAGGACGAAAACAGTCGAAACGAGCATACCGAAGGTGAGAATCACGAATTGTATGAAGTCCGTGATAACCACCGAGAACATCCCTCCGAGGACGGTATAGCTGACGACTATTACGAGCATCACCACCATAACGACCGTCCTTGCCTGGTCGCCGAGTCCCATGGTCTGTGTAAGAAAGATCCCGTCGAATCTCAGAAATATTCCCATGTTGAGGACACCGCCGAGGAAGAGCAAAACGCCGCCGAGCCAGCGCACCGACTTGTTGTACCGCATTTCATAAAACTCGGGTATGGTTATTACTCTGAGACGCCTGAGTCCCTGCACAATGAAGCCGGTTTTCCCGATGAAGATATACGCGAGGAACCCGATGACTCCGAGTATGAAGCAGCTGAAGCCGGTGAGGTATCCGAGTTGCCCGAAATACATGAAAGTCACAACGCCGATTTCCGTGGCGATGAGCGTTGCGGAGCCGAGAGCAACCCGCACCTTTCTCCCGGCCACGAAGTAGCCTTCCATATTCTCGACATATCTTCTTGCCCTGAGCCCGATGTAAACCGTCGCCGTCAGATAAACGATCAGAATGAACCAGTCGACCAGATGAAAGTTCATACTTCGGTGTCCGTTTCTATGCTTGACGAGTTCTGCATTATCCCTTAATTAAGTGTCTTCCACATGATCTCGTGTCTTCTCGTAACTCTCAGGCCGCGGCGATAATAGAAATCCTTTGCATGGCCCGAGGTCCACGCCAGCCACAGATTCCTTTTGCCTTTTTCCTTCATCTGTAGTGCGGTTTTGAAATACAGGCTTGTGCCGATTCCCATCCCGGTCAGGGTAGGGTCGATCGCAAACGGCCCGAAGTGTTCGTCTTCGTAATGACTGAAACCCACGACCCGGCCGTTCTGTACTGCGACGATTATCTGGTCGGTGTTCGGCTCCTTTCTCAGCTGTTCGAGGGCTACCCTCAGAAGGTCACCCGGGTAGTTCTTGCTCAAAAACTCCAGCAGGCCGGTAATGTACTTCGGTTCGAATAGGCGAATCTGTATGCCGCGGGCCTCGAGCGAAGCGAAGAGTGTCTCGGCATCCGCAGTGAAATCGAAATCGAGAAGCGAACGACCCATGCTGTAGGCCCTCTCGTGCTTCTTGTATCCGAGCTCCTTCAGCAGCGTGTAGGCATCGGCATATGCATCGATATCCACGCCGGGTATGAAATAGTTCGGGGTATAGGATGAAGCATAAACCTCTTCCACCCCGCAACTCTTAAGGAAAGCTTCGGACGACGCTATCAGGCTGGTTCCGATTCCTTTTCGTCTGAAATCGGGGCGGACGAAGAAAGCCGTAATCCAACCCGTTCCCTGTTCGATGCCGACTCCGTAGTAAGGGTACCTGCGTCGTATGGCGAGAGAAAATCCGACTACCTCGTCGCCGGTCACGGCAACAGAGCAGCCGCTGGGATCGAAATTCTCGTCGAGCAGGACCTTTCGTCTGAACGTCTCCGTTGTAATTGGGTCCCTTGCGAGGCACTTGTTCCACAGACCCACGACGCATTTCTCGTCATCGCCGTCATACGGACGGATTTCGGTCGGTGCGGTTCGAGCCGGTTTGGCTTCTTTTTCTGCGGATGTTTTCAATGGTCCAGTGACTCCCATCTTATCTTCTTCTCGAAGTTGTCGACGTCGAAAGCGACTGCATAGCGGTAACCGCTTTCCGCTCCCCTGACCACCGCAAGAGCCTTGTAGTAGTTGAGGTAGGGGAAACTCGAGATTTTGCCGCCGATAAACTCGTATTTCGCGACGGCATTCCCCCAGGTTTCATATGCGTCCGTCACGTCAACATATATGTAAGGCTTGAAACCCTCGGCGTCTTCCCAGTTCTCCGCGAAGAGAATTTTTCTCACGCCGCGCCATGCCGGCTCTTCCTTCGGGGAATACGGAGTGACGGTTTCGACGGATGGAAGACTCGCCAGCAAAATTGCGTCGGAAGTTATGGCGAAAGTATTGGCATGGTCGGGATGAATGCTGTTTTTCCAATGTGTAATGATTACCGTCGGCTTCACCATCCTAATCACGTTCGCGACGTATCGCCGGGCCGTCTGGTCGTTTGGCAGCTCGCCGTCCTTGTAAGGGCCGAATATGGTCTCGCCGCCCAAAAGGCTATCGACTTCAAGCGCTTCTCTTCTTTTTTGCTTTCCGTATTCCTGGGCGGACATGCGGGGATTTCCGCCCTCACCGAGCGTGAGGTGGAGGAAGACGACCCTGTCGCCGAGCTTCGCCTCTTTTGCCAGAACGGCGCCGCAGGATATCTCCATATCGCCGGCATGAGCGCCGATTGCCAGGATTGTGTTCTTGGGCTCGTTCATTTTCCCACCCTTCCTTTCCTGGTTATTCTTTGGGACGAGAATACTGAGCGACGTAAGCGAGAGTAGAAATAAAAGTCCATAAGAGTACATTCCCTTTTTCATGTCAAATCTTGATGAATATTTTACGTTTGTAAAAGACATACATCACCCCATACCATATTAGAACATATACTATGGAAAAAAGGGCCGAGGCGTTGTAACTGCTCGCCAGCGGTGAGAACAGGGCGTTGTAAATATAATCCTTGAGACTTTCCCTTCCGGCGACGCCGCCCGCCGATATTGTCGATACCACGACGAGGTCGAGAATCAGCGCAACGAGCGTCGACAGGAAAAATGAAGTAATGGCATTCTTCCCGAAGACAAGGAACGGCTGTGTCCAGGATTTGATCCCCTTGACGTCGATCAGCCAGTAGCAGACACCCAGCATCTCGAGCGCGAAGCCGGCGGTAAATACGACGTACGAGCTGCTCCACAGAAGCTTGTTGATCGGGAACCAGATGGCCATGATAACGCCTATCACAAGTCCGAAATTTCCGAACACCATCATCCCCGATGCCTTCTCGATTCCGCTCCGGTTCGTTCGCAGATAATGTCCTGTCAAGGTTCCGAGGAATACGGTCGAAACCGACGGTATCAGGCTCAGGATTCCTTCGGCATGATAATGCCATCCCTGCAGCAGGGTTTTGTCGACGTACCACCACATGTTGCCTATCGGCGTCAGCACTCCGGCGCCGTATCCCGGTACCGGTACTGCAAGCATCAAAATCCAGTACAGGACTATGCCGATGACGGCAACCGCCGCCTGCGCGACCACATCCGAAAAGAGGTAAATCACACCGGAGATCAGATATATGACCCCGATTCGCTGAAGGACATTGAGTATCAGCCTGTGTGAATAATTGAAGTTCGGAATGCCGGACAACAGCATCCCGAGCGCGATCAGAATAAGAGCGCGGGTCACTACATGCCGAATCAACCTGCTCTTTTTCTCGCCGCGGGCGATACGCTTGGCAAACGAGAACGGCATCGCGGTGCCCATTATGAAGAGGAAGAACGGGAAAATCAGATCGGTCGGTGTCCAGCCGTTCCATTGGGCATGTGCGAGCGCAGGATAGACATGCGACCAGTCGCCCTGGTTGTTGACCAGTATCATCCCTGCAATTGTGATCCCGCGAAATACGTCCAGCGAGACCAGCCGGCCGGTCCCGGAACCTGCATCCGCGGAGAGGGGCGAAGCCTCAACCCCGGTAGTACTCATAACGTGTTCCTCTCTGTTGATTTGGTCGGTTAAGCAGAAACGTTTGTAAATTGACAAACCGCCCGGGCACGTGATTCGAGCTGGGGCTAATCTTTGTGGTCCGGAGTGTCTGTGTGGTTCATAATGTCGGAGAAGTCTCCAATAAGGATCATTAGAGTGTCTTCTTCAAAACGGCAAAACGCCTCGTCTCTTTGAAGCCGAATTTGGAATAGACTTTTGCGGCCATGTCGTCCGTCCAGAGGACGAACGCATTGTGGTGACCTTTAGCCCGCATGCGTTCGAGTGTGCGGCCGAGCAGGACGGTACCGATTCCTTTACCCTGGTACTTGTCCGCCACTCCGAAGGGGCCGAAGTGTGCACCTTCGAACTGGCAGTAGCCGATCACTTCTGCCGGCTTTTCATCCTTGCCTTCCGACACCGCGAGGAAAATCTGGTCGGTCATGAAGATGCCGCGTGTCAGGTCTCTCAGGTTCGCGCGCGACACCCGCATCCAGTCTGCCGGCATGTTTGCTTCCAGGAATTTCAGGAAGGACAGGAGGTCGTTCCTGGTATAAGGCCTGATTACAATTCCGCTCTCGAGAAGCTGCCGCTCTTTCTTCTCCGCCTCCGGAGTGACTTTGAAAAGCGGAAGCTGGGTATCCATGCTGAGCGGCCTGTATGTCTCTTCGAAACTATTTTTCTTCAGAAGGGCAATCGCCTCGGGGTACTCTTTGACATCTATGCCGGGCACGAAATAACCCGGGGCATAAGTCGCGATGTAGCATTCCTTTTTCCCGAGGGCTTTGAATTTCCCGAGGAGGGAGGCGAGCATACTGTCCGCAACGCCTTTCGTCCGGCCGGCCTGGTCGACGCCGAAGGCGGTGATCCAGCACCGGTCGCCCTTCGGGTCGTGGTCGCCGAGCGGGACCCTCCGGGCATAAGTCCCGACGATGAATCCGATAATGCGCTCGTCTTCCCTTGCGACCAGAAATGTATTCTCGTCGAAGTTCTCGTCGAGAAGCACGCGTGCTTCGAGGCTGTCGAGAGTAACCGCATCGAGAGGGAGGACCCTGTTCCAGAGTTTAAGTACTTGTTCTATGTCCTCGTTGGTTACCGGAGTAATCCTGATTCCCATTTAAGTTCCTTCACGATAATAAGTATTCGATACTATAATGAAAACGCGGAGCGGTAGCGAGTTCAAGGCTGCCGCCCCTCGAATCAGTATGCGACGCCGAGCGAGATGTAGTGAACAGCACCGAAAACGCCGAACGGCTCATATGCGTAGTCCACCCGCATGGTGGAGCCTGCGAGATTCTCGGAAACGCCGAGTCCTGCCGTGAACCCGCGCTGGTCCATACCGGTCATGTAGCCTGCCCGGAGCGAAAGTATCTTTTCGAAATTGTACTCCGCGCCGAAATGTACGCTTTCGTTGAAGTCCCTCGGATGTGTCGACTCGACGCTTATCACAAGTGAGCGGGACGTCGTCGTCTCATTGCCGGTTATGAAGGAAATCGGCTCGACAGTCAGTCCGAAATTCACGGCAAACGGCATGAGAAAGGACTGCTGTTCATAAGTAATCTGCCTCGACACATTTTGCAGCGACGCGCCGAACCGTATTCCATGGTAAAGAAAATCGTAGAGAGCGCCGACATCGAATGCGGGTTCCAGTCTGGAATAATGAATGGTTCCGATTTGCAGCGCGGGGTCGTCGATCGTCGTACCGGAAGTGCTTACCCAGGCATCGCCGAGATTCTGATACGCATATTTGAAATGCACGCCGTAGGAAAAATGGTCGCTGATCTTCTGGGAAAAGCCGATCCCTATAGCGAATGCCTGCGGACTGAAAGTTCCTGTCTCGACATACCCGTCCGAGTTGTTTGCGACACGCGTCCCGTAAAAGTCGCCGTAATTCATGATGATTCCGTCCAAATCGAGAACTCCGAATTGGCCCAGCTTGATGGCAATCGCGGGTGCGAGGTAGTTTATGTTCGCGATCCCCACGGTGTAGTTGAGGTTAACGTCCACAGGTTTCTCAATCCAGCCGATCCCGGCAGGATTCCAGAATATCGCGCTCGAATTTGTCATTGTCGCGACACCGCTTCCCGCCTTTCCCATCGCTTCCGCGGAAACGGGATTCTCCAGAAACCGGAAGCCGACCTGGGCCTGCTCAACCTGTGCGTGCAAACCGCTGTTCCCAAGAAGCACGGTAAGCGTGACAGCGACCAGATAGTAAACGTATTTTTTCATCTCTTTGTCTCCCATTGGGTTCCTGACAACTCGTCTCACCTTACCAGCACGAATTTCACGAATTGATCGGGCAGACTCTCGCCCTTCAATCCCTTCGAGTTCGTGACTGCAAGGATGTAAATCCCGCTCGCGACATACTGGTTGCCTGAAGTTCTCTGATCCCAGGTGTCGTCGGCCGTGCCGTAGTGCTGCCATGTTCTGACCCTGTCGCCGGTTTCAGTGTATATGGAGAGGGTGCAGCTCACGGGCAAATTGACAAAGAGCAGCTTATCCGGTGTGCCTTCGTAGAGCAAAGCTCCGGCCGCTACCGTTGCAGGATTCGGCACCACTCTGACCTTCCCGGAGACGCTCAGGCCGGGTTTGAATGAGGTAGCAGCGACTGTCGACCGCGTTGCGTACCATGAGCTTTCGATCCGGGCGCCGGGATCAAGAGGATTTGCCTGCGAGCCGTTGTCGACGGCCGTGACGGCGTAGAAGTAGTTTACACCTCTTACAACGCTCGTGTCTACATAACTTGTCTGGTTCCTGTCCGTGGTCTGGTATACGAGCTGCCACTGTGCGCCGCTCTGGTTGTCATAAGGATCGTCGACGTAGAAGGACCCGACTTTGCGGTACACGCGCCAGGCATACCAATCGTCTGCGCCCGTTACAGCGTTGGTGAAATACGACGGGTCGGGGTAAGACCAGTTGACGGTGACCCTGTCGGGGCCGCTCTCGACATCGACGTCGGGAGGAGCCGGCGCTGCAGGTACCGGTCGCCCATGGCTGATCTGGTCCCATGCCCAATAAGCCCTGTCCAGAGAATTTGCGAGGGAATCTTTTCCACCCTTCAGGATTATGCTGTCCTTTTCAGCATCGGAAATCTGTCCGTTGAACCATGCTCTGCCGACGCTGTCCGCCTCTTTATAGGGAATGGTGCCGGCACCTATGGCGTAAACGAAGGTGACCGAATCGTACCTTCCGGCAGCCGAATTCTTCGTCATGCTGTATGGACCTGCAGTAACAAATCGCATCGGCCCTTTTTGAATGCCGAGACCCATAGTCACGGGATCCGGGGGGAATTTGTCCGTGGTCTCCGTCCCGACATATATGTTCCTGAAGTCCTGTCCGGTCCGCCACAGGTTCTGCAGGATCGAGGCATGCATCATCGAGTAAGGTTGGTTAGGGTCGTCGGCCGAGTTCTGCACCGACACCGGTGCATACAGGAGTGCGTAACCCGCCACCTGCGGGGAATAGAGATGCCCGGTGGTCCTGTCTGGATTGCCGCTGGCGTCCTTCGAGCCGTTCGGGAAAGTCGGAGTTCCGGCCAGCCCGGAATTGTAGTAGGCGTAGTAATAGGCGGCGCGCAGATCAGTTCGCGCATCGTCGGTCACATACTTGTCCGGAAACTGGAACCAGTCGTCCATGACGTTTTCGCTCTCGTAACTCGAGCCGCCGTAGACCTGGATGTATCCGCCGATCGTCGGGCCGAAACATATAGAGAAGGGCCACCACATGGAGATCGTCTGGTCGGGGAGATGAGACGTAATGTGGGTCTTCGGAAGGGCAACTTCCCCGGTGAATTTCAGAGTCACTTTCCAGATCACCACGTTGGACAACTCAGGATTACTGAACGCATAAATGACCACGTGAGCTCGCATTCCGTATGCGGGTATCAGGTCGTCGAATTCACCGACCTCGTCTGCGGGGAGTTTCGGGTCGACAGTTCCCTGGTAGGGCGGATTGAGCTGGACACCGTCGACGGTGATATTCGGCGGACGATAACGCCTGCGTTCCCAGGTCCAGTCGGTGGCAGCCTGGCTTATAGGCTGCGAAGCTTCCGCAAATTTCGGATGCCTCACGCCCATTGTGTCTACGATGCCCGAATCGGAAAGCATGATCGGGCTGAATATCTGGTAAAGCATATTCGAAAGGTACTCGTCCGACGGCCAGAAGAAATCGAAACCGGACTGGGGATCCGTAAGGGATCCGGTGGTCGCAAAATCCCAGCTGTATTCGTTTACCATTCCGCCGTCGCCCCTGGTTTTGCTGAGAGTCCAGTCAATCGAATTGACATTTATGATGAGCGGAGGTGCCGCCGGATTTTCCTGGCCCAAGGCACTGGCCTGGTAGAATGCCACCACTGCAACGATGGCGAGGATCCGCGGTCCTATTTTACAATTCCACATCTTTCTTTGCTCCTTTTCCCGATTGAAACATTCGAGTCAGCGCCTGCGGCGCAAATAAGGTTACTTGAGATAAAGCATTTTCCGAGTAAAAAGCCTTCCGTCTGCCGAAAGGATATAAAAGTAAACGCCGCTTGAAAGCCCGTCGGCGTTGAAGGTAACGTTGTGGCTTCCCGCGGGCACGTTCCCGTCAATCAGAGTTTTGACTTCTCTCCCCAATACGTCAAAAACCCTGAGAGTAACACGACTTCCGGCCGACAGCTCAAAGCTGATGCTGGTGGACGGATTGAACGGGTTTGGATAGTTCTGCAGGAGTGAAATGCCCGTCGGGATCACGGGATCGCCCGGATACGCTACGGCCTCCTCGGGGTTGAGTATGCCCCACACAGTTTCGAGGAGCGGCTGAGAGCTTCCGAGGTTGTCCTGGCTGATTTCCCAGATGATGACTCCGCCGAGGTTCTTGCTCTTAAGGTAATCGCACTTGTACCTGATGGAAGCAGTGTCGTCAAAAGCTATGACGTGAGTGTTGGACGCATCGGTAAGATACGGAGTCATCGACACGTTGTCCCAGTGGTAAGTCCAGCCCGCTTTTTCGGAATCTATCGCTGCTTTGTATGTGACGGAAGGCGCAGCGCCGGTTCTTGTCTTGTACAATCCGGCCGACTGGAAGTTATATCCATAGAATGGAAGTCCCATGAAGAGCTTCGAAGCCGGGATTGAAGTCGACTGCAGGAACTGATCTATGGAACTGCTTACGGATCCTTCCGCATCACCCGTGTAAAGAGGCGATACCGGTCCGGAATTCGGCGTCCAGGAACCGTGATAGTCGTAAGTCATTACGCCAACCCAGTCGAGAAGAGGGTAGAGACTGTTGATGTTGTAACCAGTCCCCACGTATCCGGGTGCCGTGATGCTGAGCGTAAGCTGTCTTCCTGCCGAATTAAGCGAATCTCTCAACGCCTGTATCATGGAAACGAAATTCGCCCTGTCGTTCTGAGTCGGGTATTCCCAGTCGATGTCTACACCGTCGAAGCCGTTGCTGATGCAGAATTCCTTCATTTTCCCGGCGAAGGCCGCCCTTGCGGTCGCTGTCTTTGACAGCGCACTGAAAGCCGAAGTTGCCGCAGCATTGTACCCGCCGACGGAGACGACCACTTTGACGTAGTTCTGATGGGCCGTCGAAATCAATTGGGGGTAAAGATAATCGTTCCAGCTCGCTCCCGACTCAGGAACGATGCCTCCGGTTGAAGTGGGAACGATGAAGGCGTAAGCGATGCAGCTCAGCTTGCTGTACTCTATTTTCGAATATGGAAATGTTCCTTTGTTCCAGAAATAGTAGTATCCGACCACGGTCCTGCCCGCCGCCAAGGATGGAATGGGAAGAGTGAGGAGAGCGAGCAGCACAAGGATGAAGCTCCGGTGCACAGCTCTTTCCTGAGGGCCGGGAATTCCTGCTGTAAGGCTGTTCTTCACGGCCGCGCTCACAGGTTGAAGCGGATGCCGAGCAGAATCCTGCGCGGATTAAGGTAAACGGGTGCCTGCCACCATCCGACATCGATGTAAGGCTTCTTGGAAGTCGGCATCTCTCCCCACTTGTCGTTTCCTTTCATGGCGCCTGAGTTCCAGGGCAGGTGGAGCGAATTTTTGTAGGCATCATACTCCTGCTGGGTCAGGTTGTCCGGGTCGAGCCGCTTCTCATTCAGGGCGTTCTGGACCGTGAGTATGAACTCGACGTTCTTCTTGGCTATAGAAATAACTTTTGAAAGCCTGATGTCGAGA
>JBJKPN010000118.1:0-5142 GCA_046706365.1 Candidatus Kryptoniota bacterium
AACGGCCAACAGGGGCCCGCGCCGATCGATTACTCACAGACCGACACACCGAACAGCGGATACTATATGAACCAGCGGGGTGAGGCGAACAGCTTGTTTTCCGTGGCTTCTACGGCGCTCGGAGTCCTGCTCGTAAACCATTTCGCTTCAGCGATTGAGGCAGCGATCTCTGCACACGTGCATAACAAGAACATTCACGCGCACGTTTCAATGGCACCTCTTCCCCTCGGGATGGGGTACCAGGCGCAGCTGCAGCTGGGCGTAGATTTCTGATATTCTTCTTTAGTCTGAATTCTTCTCGGAAGCTATGTAGGAGCTTCCTTTAGGCAGGACGGCTGTGCGCCGTTTCGTCACTTCGACGTTCCCTCCGTCTTCGATGACAATCTCGTTGAAACCGGACAATTCGTCCTGACTATCCGTATCCGACTCTGCTCTTGTAGTATTCAATGCCGTGCTCGAGAAAAGAACTCCGGCTTTCCTGTATATTTCGGAAATATGCGTGTGTCCGTGAAGCACCGCGTCTACTTCGAACCTGGCGAGCAATTCTTCGACCTTCTTCCTCCCGTAGAGCTTCAGTGTCTGGCTTTCAAACCTGTGGTAGAGCTTGTCTGCTATCGAGTCATCGTAAGGTCTGTACTTCGAGAAATGATGGTGGATCAGCATTATCTTGCTGAAGCCGGCCACCGAAGGATGGTTCAGAATTGCCTCGGCAGACTGGAGCTGTTCGCGCGGCACATGTCCGTTTGAGCCGAACGGATTGCGGAACGGGTGGAATTTACTTATCGAGTTCAGTCCCACGAATGCGACCGGACCCACCAGCTTTATGAAGGGGAAGAGTCCCTGCGAAGAGAAGGCTTTTCTGGAAAATGTTTCTTTGAATGCCTGCTCGAATGTCTTCAACTTCGCGTCGTAGTCGGTGGAGCGGCAATGAGTCTTGAAAGAGAAAAGGTCTTCGGCCCTGTGAACGCCTCCGAAGATATCGTGGTTGCCTATTGTCACGCTGAGCTTGTTGTAATCGAGCAGCCCGAAATACTTCAGGACTCTCCTGACTGACCTGAAGTCGCGCACCTCCCCCTGTCCGGTTATATCGCCTGTTATTGCGATGTGGTCATAGCCGTCGTCGATGATAAAGGAAAGCAGGCTTCTGAGTTTGACTACATTGTATCTGTTGTATTCGGGACTTACGTGGGTATCGGAGATATGGGCTATTCTGTACATGGGCTCGTTGTGCTTTTGATTGCAAGTTGGCTTAAATACTACGCAACAATTTATGAGTGTAATGTTAAGGAGTTGTTCTTTGAATGTTGCGGTTAGGTTAAGATTTGGAAGGAGAAAGCCGTTTACGGGGCGTTTGGAGGTGTTATGTCACCTGCACGAAGGGAAAATTTGTTGCGTATGGAATCGAGTGCGCCGAGGGCACCGGCCTCAGTGGCAAAGAAGCCGTATACGCTGCTGCCGCTCCCGGACATGAGCGCAAACTCGGCTCCCAGGGAGTACATTTCAGACTTGAGCTCTCCTATGACATGGAACTTGTCGAAGACCGGTGCTTCAAAGTCGTTGACTACTGTCCCGCGATATGCAGTATAGTCGCTTCCCAGGTCTGAGATTATCTCGTGAAGCTTCCGCGTCTGAGCTCCGGACGGGACGACCATCGAATAAGCAAGCGCGGTTGAGACGGAAATGTCCGGGGTCACGGTCAGAATGTAGCTGCCGATGTGGTATCTTATCGGTTCAATGACTTCACCTTTTCCGGTAGCGTACGACGGGTTCTTTTTCAGAAAGAAGGATACATCGGCACCGAGTTGAGTCGCGATATCGAGAAGCTCGATCTCGCTCAGCGGATTTCCATACAGCTCCTGGAGCGCGATAAGAACTGCGGCCGCGTCAGAACTCCCCCCACCCAGTCCGCCGCCGATCGGAATGTTCTTGTTCAGCTTCATTCTCACCTCGGCGTGAATCCCTGTCCGTTCGCAGAAGAAGTGGAGCGCCCTCAGGCAGAGGTTGGCGTCGGCTTCGAGATTGATGTTGGAGAAGAATTCGAGCTTCGACGACTTTTCAATTTGCAGTTCGTCGGAGAGATGAATCGGGCAGAAGACCGTTTCGATATCGTGGTACCTGTCGGACCGTTTGCGTAAGACTCGCAGACCGACGTTGATTTTAGCAGGTGCCAGAATCCTCAAAAAGCCTCCATGTCCGGATTGAAATCGCGCACTTTCTTTACCTAAGATATCAAATTCAGGTTTCACAAGAAATAGGCCGGTTCGCAGGTTCCCGGTTTTGATCTGACTGCGAGTATCCCCAAAGTGCGTCACGTTTCATACTTACAAAACAAACTTTGCAGTCCCCGGCGAGCCTTGTGGTTGAGATAGGATTGCGGAATCGTCCTAGGCTGAAATTAGGATGCTACCGGAAACCGTATCAAATTGATTCGAATGAGAAAAAAAGCGAAATTCATGATAACTTATCGTGGCTAAATTGTATATCTCCCGTATAAACGATTGGACCCGCAATCATTCTTCGCCCCAATACAAGGATTGTCCTGTCATTCTCTTTAAGATAGAAAAACGATCGGTCAACAAAGAAGAAGGGGACTCAGAAGATGAAAAATGGTAATGTGTCCTTTGATACGCCGATGATCGAAACCATACAACAGATGGTGCTGGAATCGGCGAGACGGTTCGGGGATAAGCTGGCTCTGGAAGACTTGAACGACACTCCGATTTCGAGGGTGACTTTCAACGCGCTGCGCGAGAACGTCGTTAGGTTCGGGGCTGCGCTCAGGAAACTCGGCATCGAGGAGAGGGATCATGTGGCGGTTATCGGTGAAAACCGCGTTCAGTGGGCAATCAGCTATCTGACAGCCATGACTTATAATTTTGTGGTCGTTCCGATAGATAAGAACCTGGGGGTCAACGAAATTCTGAACATTCTTCATGAATCGGACGCGTCGGCCGTCATTTTCAGCAATAACTACGATTCTATGTTTCGAGAGAAGCGCACGTCGCTCAAGCATCTTAAGTATTACATCAGCATGGATCTGAAGAAGCATGAAGACGGGATCTACTCGATGGTTGAGCTGGTTTCGAAGACCCCGGCTCCCGACAAGTCCGGGCTACCGGCAATCGACCCCGATGAGCTGGCCGTAATCATATTTACTTCCGGGACACTCGGTCGATCGAAGGGGGTCATGCTGAGTCAGAGAAACCTTGCGTCGAATCTAGTCGATATGGTCGGTTTCTTCGGGATTTTCCCGACCGACAGGTTTCTTTCGGTTTTGCCGATCCATCATACATATGAATGCACATGCGGAATGCTCTGCCCCCTCTACGGCGGAGCTACCGTGTCCTACGCCAGGTCGCTGAAGACGATAGTGGAAGACATGCAGAAAACCAGGCCCACGCTTCTCCTCGCCGTCCCGCTGTTATACGACAAGATGTTCAAGGCCATATACCGGGGCATAAAGGAGAAAAAGCTCGTCGCTTCGATAATCGGGCCGATGATCCAGGCAACAAATGTGCTGGCGAAGATCGGTTGGAAGAATTCAAAGAAAGTGATCTTCAAGGAAATCCACGAGCGATTCGGCGGTTCGATCAGGTGTTTCATAGCCGGCGGAGCGGCGCCCGACCCGTTGGTTGCGAAGGGGCTGCGGGAATTCGGTTTCAATTTTGTCCAGGGCTACGGGCTTACGGAAACGGCTCCGATTCTCACGCTGAACAGGCTGAACGATTTCAAGGATGATTCGGCCGGACTTCCGCTCCCGCGGGTGCAGATAAAAATCGGCAACCCCAACCCGGCGGGCGTAGGCGAAGTGTATGCAAAAGGGCCGAACGTCATGCTCGGGTATTACAAGAATGAAGGAGCGACGAAGGAGACGTTCGACGGTGAGTGGTTCAAGACAGGCGACATCGGCTACATCGATAACGACGGATTCCTTCACATCAGCGGCAGGCAGAAGAACGTCATAATCTCGAAGAGCGGCGAAAACGTCTTTCCCGAAGAGATCGAGGACTTGCTCAACAGGAGTACATATATCATCGAAAGCATGGTCTATGCGGAGTCGAATGTCAAGGAGGGAGAGATAATTGCGGCCCAGATCGTTGTCGATGCGGAATCGTTCATCGAACTATCGGAAACGAAAAAGATACAGATTACTCCCGAATTGATCCGCGATGTTATCGGCGGGGAAATCAGAAGGATAAACCGCGAACTGCCGATGTACAAGCAGATCAAGAAGTTCGTAGTGAGAGACGAGGAATTTCAAAAGACAACTACGCAGAAGATCAAAAGGTTTACGGTAAATACTTCGGCCGACTAGAACTCGCCGGCCGGTAATCGGAGGTGCAGGATGGACAAATTCAAAAACGTGTTTGGTTTATCGTCTTTGGGAGGCGGCAAGTTCATTCTCTCCGCCCTCGCGGTGTTGATCATTCTTGGCCCGGGCGGTTCTAAAGCGCTTGCGCAAACAGGAACGCGGGGAGAAAAGGAGAAAACATCAAAGTGGCCGCATCCCTTCCCGTGCAGAATCCACGAGGGCGCAAACAAGGACCTCTTCATAATGACGCTCGGCGATGTCAAGACATCTCTTGCCGACGGCATCTTCGATCCCGCGAAAGACCGGGTGACCTTGAACGACGGAGAGGTGATAGACAATTACTACCGCGATTCGCTCGGGATCAAATTTTTCAGACCCATAGACAAGACTCAATTTCCTCTTCCTCCGTCCGGCTGGTGCTCGTGGTACTACTATTACCAGAACGTCGACGCCGCAGAGATCCGGCTGAACGCCGATTGGCTCGCGAAGAATCTGAAGGGCTACGGCGCCGAATATGTTCAGATAGACGACGGCTGGCAGGGAAAAGGTCACGGCAACGGCGACAACAGGGACTGGACGACGATCAATGGCCGGTTCGCGCCCGGGATGGACAAGCTCGCCGCCTACATCAAGAGCCTCGGCCTCAAGCCGGGACTCTGGCTGGCGCCGCAGGGCCAGAGCAACCCGACCGTGGTTATGGACAATCCGGGTGCTTTCCTGTTGAACAGCGACACTTCCGTCTCCCGCACATGGGAAGGGATGTATCTTGTCGACCCCTCTTCCAAAGCCGGACTCACATATCTGCACAATCTCTTCACGACTCTTAAAGG
>JBJKPN010000119.1:0-34868 GCA_046706365.1 Candidatus Kryptoniota bacterium
ACCCCACAGGGAAGGAAAATTTGATGGCGTTCATCGAGGAAAGTGACAAGGAACAGATAATAGCCCAGGTCGGGGAACTGACAGATGAAGTGAAGATCCTGATCTTCACTCAAAGCGAGAACTGCCAGTACTGCGGCGAAGTTGAGACGATCATAGGCGAGTTCGCGGAATTGTTCGACAAGGTGAAGCTGGAAAAGTATGATATTGAAGTCAATTCTGATGTTGCCAGCAAATATAACGTGAAGCGCGCCCCGGCCATCGTCGTAACTGGAAAGAAGGACTATGGTATCCGCTATTACGGGCTTCCCGCAGGTTATGAGTTTGTCGCCCTGATAAACGCCGTCAGAATGGTCGGGTCGAACAACCCCGAGCTGGCGCCCGAGACGCTCGAAGAGTTGTCGAAGATAAACAAGCCGGTTCACATACAGGTTTTCGTTACCCCGTCTTGTCCTTACTGCCCGAATGCAGTCACCCTCTCCCATCAGTTCGCCATGGCGAGCGATCTCATCACCGCGGATGCGGTCGAGGCAACCGAATTTCCCGAGCTTGCCATGCAGTACAATGTCCGCGGGGTGCCCCGAATAGTCGTGAATGAAGAACATCATTTTGAAGGCGCGATGCCGGAAGAGTGGTTTGTCCAGGAAGTACTCAAGGCGGTGAACTGAGTTGGAGTTCGATCCGAATCACCCTTTGCGAAGTCAGAAGTGTCGTAAATGCGGCTCGCTGCTGAAGCCGCAGATGGGCTGTTGTGGGAGCATATTTTATTTCAACTGTGAAAACTGCGGCAATCTCATGGCGCTGACTGATAAAGCTGTCGCAGCCATGATTGATGAATACGAAAAAGGAAAGGCTCCCAATGCACGGTCATAGATTCGAAGCAAAGCACCACAAGAGACTCGATTCACAATATCGTAGAAGAATTCTTCCCCCCAAAGCGACGCTGGAGCGCTTCGGCCTGAAAAAAGGGATGGATGTCGCCGACATAGGCGCAGGTTCGGGATATTTTCTTGTCCCCGCGGCCCGGATCGTCGGCAAGGAAGGAAAGGCATACGCCGTCGACGCATCGAAGGAGATGCTCGGTGTTCTGAAAAAGAAAAGGCCGCCGTCAAATGTGGAAATGGTCCATACCAAGGACGGCTACAAATTCAAAATCGAAACGGGTGCGGTAGATTATGTCATCGCCAGTGCTATTCTCCACGAGAACGAGCCGGTCAGGTTCCTGAAGGAGATCAAGAGAATCATGCGGCCGGGTGCCACGCTCCTTGTGATTGACTGGAGGAGGGATTCTCTCCGGTCCGGCCCCCCGATGGAAGAGCGATTGACTCCCGAACAGGTGAAAGGTTTCCTTGTGAAGAGCAAACTCAGACCTGTGAAGACCGTCATTCTGAACGCAAGATATTATGCGGTTGTCGCAAAGAGAGCTTGAGGGAATGCAGGTTAACGTCAGGAAACTCGCTGAAAAGAAGAATCTCACGAGAGCCATCTTCGTCGTAATCGGTGCCGCGGTCGGATTTGCCTATTATCATTTTGTCGGTTGCGCAAGCGGTACATGCCCCATTACCGGCAATCCTTATATGAGCACCATGTACGGCGGCCTGCTGGGATTCACAATCGCACTGGTAAAAGAGGATTAAGAGATGCTTATTCTGGTTTACATTTTACTCGGAATTTTCGTTGCATTCATGGGCATGCAGTACCTGATGGTGTTGAGGAGCAAGAAGAACAAGGGAAAAACTGTAGAGCGGGTCGGCGGCAAGCTCGGCAAGATGATGATGTTGGGAGAGAAAGCCATCGTTTACTTCTATTCCCCGTCCTGCCGCGCATGCAAATACCAGACTCCAATCATCGACCGGTTGATTTCGGACGGACACAGGATCCAGAAGGTCGACATCTCGCGGGACATGGCGACGGCTAAGAAATTCGGAGTAATGGCAACTCCGACGACGGTTGTCCTCGAAGGTGACAAGATCCTCGAGTTCATGGTCGGAGCGAAGACAGAAGATAAACTCAGGAAATATTTAGGCTAAGCGGTGAGGATATGGCAAACACAGAGACGATGAAGCTGGCATATGTGGTCGAGAGCGAACGCGCTTTCGACGAGCTCGTTGCGGATGTCGAGAAGAAGACTGCCGAAAACGGTTTCAGGGTTCTTTACGTACACGACGTGCAGAAGACTCTCCAGGAAAAGGGTTTCACTTTCCCCGGATACAAGATAATCGAGATATGCAACGCGAAACTTGCCCACACAGTGCTGCAGGCGGACAGGAACATAGGACTCATGATGCCGTGCAAGATCAACGTGTACGAGCGCGACGGCAAGCGATATCTGGCCGGAATGCTGCCGACACTGATTTCGGAATTCTTCCCCGATGCTCCTCTGGGCAGCGCGCCCGAGGAGGTCGAGAATATCATAAAGAAAATCATAAACGAGGTGAAGTAAGATGGCGCAAAAGGGAAAACAAAGAGGCTTTCTCGAGAAGAACATCCATCTGATAATAATCGGGTTGGTAGCTTTAGTCGTCGGTGCCGTTTATCTGAACAAGCCGGGCGATACTGCAAAGGCGGCGACGGCTGCTGTCCCGTCGGAATCGGTTCCGTCTGCCGCACCCGACGGCGGAAGCGCAGCCCCGAATTTCACTCTCACTTCCACCGAGGGTAAGTCGGTCAGTTTGTCCGACTACAAGGGGAAGGTTGTCGTGGTGGATTTCTGGGCGACATGGTGTCCTCCCTGTAAGGCCGAGATTCCGGATTTCATCAAATTGTACTCCAAGTACGGAAAAGACGGCTTCCAGATGCTTGGAATCTCAGTTGACCAGGGCGGCCTGAAGGCGGTACTGCCGTTCATGAAGCAATACGGGATAAACTATCCGATTCTCATGGCGTCCGATAATGTGGTTTCCGCGTACGGAGGCATAAACGCAATTCCGACGACTTTTGTAATAGACAAACACGGAATCGTACGCGCATCGTACGTGGGCTACAGGCCGGCGTCAGTATTCGAAAATCTCGTACAGAAGCTGCTGCAAGAGAAGTAAGCCCTGTCCGAAACCCGGCTGTTTCAACCGGTCGCGCGTTTCGGGACAATATATATCCTGATGCTTTGAGTGCCTCGGTGGTTGAGCCCGAAACAGAGGACTCCGCTGCTTAGGCACAAATTATATCGAGCGGCCTCCCGTGTCGGAACGCCCAGGCAGGGGCGAGGCCCGGTGATCGATTGCCGTCTTATTGCCGAATCTGAGTTGCAGGTAATTCAATGAACACATATCTAATTGCCGTCATCGGAGCAATCGCCGGCGGAATTGCCGGCTTCGCGATCGGGAAATTCTTCGAATCGCGCACACTCGGGGCATGTCCGATACTATGCAATCCAAAGATCAGCACGATCTTTTTCGCAATCCTGGGGATCATGCTTGCTATCGGCGGGAAATGAGACTTGCACGCAAGAGCAACAACAATTGATGGGACACGGATAAAGTCGGACGGACCGATACCTGCTGAACCGTCTTTCGTTTTCAGTTATATTAATGAAAAGCGGAAATCCGGGTGCGGTTCTCGTCCAATCTTAAACGAGGTTCAATGGAGAATTACAGATGAAAATACAGCTGAAGCAGGTTGAAGGTAATACATACGTCGGAAAAGGTGAATCGAATCACTGGGTGAGCATCGATGCGTCGCCTAACAGCGGCGGATCGGATGCGGGCACGCGGCCGATGGAACTTCTTCTTATCGCACTGGCGGGTTGCACAGCGATGGACGTCGAAAGCATCCTCAAGAAGAAGCGTGCGGGCATGACAAAACTCGAGCTGGAAGTATCCGGAGAAAAACAGGAAGAATACCCGAAGCGGTTTACGGATATCCACATCACTTACATTATTCACGGCGATGTGAAGCAGACGGATGCGGAACAGGCCGTTCAGCTATCGCGCGAGAAATACTGCTCCGTTTCCGGCTCGCTCAATGCTAACGTGACCCACGACATAAAGATAGTTCAGTAGAAGGATTGCAGCGCCCAACCGCGGCCGCTTTTCTTAAAGCTTCCACGTCAACGCACAATGTCGATTGAACCGGCGACGCCTTTCCACCTTTGAGAATCGGACGGCTTCTGCGGGAATTACAGCTCTACTTTTAACTTTCCGTCCCAGTCTTTTCTCATCTTCTCGAGGAATTGATAGTGCGTCAGGTCGAAATGTATCGGCGTTACTGAAATGTATCCCGACTTCAGCGCAATCTGATCCACGTCGTCGTCGTGATCGAAGATATGCATCTTCCCGGCGAGCCAGTAGTAATCCTTGTTCTTCGGATCCTTCCTCTGGTAGAACTCGTCGTCCCACCGTGACCGTCCCTGCCTTGTGTACTTTATTCCTTTTATCTTTTTAGCCGGCATAGCGGGGACATTGACATTCAGTATAGTGTCTTTGGGCAGCCCATACTTGAGGACGAACTTTGCAAGCCTGGCCGAGAACCTGGCTGCGCTTTCGAAGTTCGGCTTCGGTGTAAACTCGAGAGAGACGGAGATCGAAGGTATGCCGAGAATCGTTCCTTCGGTTGCGGCGCTCACTGTACCCGAATAGATGACGTTGACCGCCGTGTTCAGCCCGTCGTTTATTCCGGAGATGATCAGGTCGGGCTTCTCCTTCAGAAGTGTTCTGATCCCAAGCTTGACGCAGTCGGCAGGGGTGCCGTCGACCGCATAGCCGAACAGCACTCCGTCTCTGTGAAACTCGTAGGCTCTCAGGGGAGTTCGTACGGTGATTGCGTGTCCCACGGCGCTTTGCTGTATGCTGGGTGCGACGACCGTGACTCTGGCTATTCGTTTAAGTGCTTTGACAAGCGTGAACAGACCGGGTGCGTCGATTCCGTCGTCATTGGAAACGAGGATTAAAGGTTTTGTCCGCATTCCTAAATTTAGGCAGTAAAATCGTCAGATTTAAGCCAAATCAGCGGATGTGTGCCGGGGCGGCCGGGGGCATGAAGAATAAAAAAGTTTGTTACTTGATTTCAAATTGTTTATCATACGGAAAGGATTGACCGTGAATTCAGTCATACAGCGCCCTACTCGAGGCGCAACGCTTTGTGAACAAATTCCATTAGGATGAATCGTCCCGCGCTGACCTCTCCATGACTGATCATTCTCGTTTTCCCGTTAAACCTTCAGAATCCCAGATGGACGCATGGGCTTTCAATTCATTATTCAACAACAGGGAGAAGTAAAGATGAACATTTACATCGGAAACGTATCCAGAGACCTTAGCGAGGAGGAACTCCGCGACGCCTTCGCAGCATTCGGAGAGGTCTCTACGGTCAACATAATAAAGGACAAATTCACGGGCGAGTACAGAGGATTCGCTTTCGTAGAGATGCCGAACAAAGAGGAGGCGGAGGCTGCCATTGCAGGGTTGAACGGCAAAGATCTTAAGGGCAGAGCTTTGAATGTCAACGAAGCACGTCCACGCACAGACGATCGCCGCGGTGGTGGCGGAGGAAGAGGCGGACCCCGCAGGGGAGGAAGCGGCGGTTTCGACGGAGGACGCAGAAGATTCTGACCGGGCAAGGCAGGTGACCCTGACGTCGGTCACCTGCCGTCCTTTCTCAGCCGCATTTGTGTCGCAGAGTTGTTCGCGGCCGGAATTAATCTGATTCGCGTCACGGCCACAATAAGGTAGCGCTCACTTTTGGGCGGCAGACCAAGTTGAGGCATATCTTCTCTTCAAAAGAGGCCCTTCTTCGTACACTTTTCCGAGCTTCATCGGCTGGATCATATAAATGATATAATGATATGCGGGCTCGTCTCATAAATTGATTTTCAAACTATCGGTTAATATATTGACTGCGGTTTTTTTGTAATTTCAAACACCGGAGGATTTTTTTGCGCAAGAATCGCTTTAGGATCATCTTAATCATAGCCGCAATTGCGCTTGCGCTCTACTATCTCTACCCGACCTATCAGAGCGCAACCTATGAGAAGAAACTGGCCGAACTTTCCGGTCAGACCAAGCTTGTGGATTATTTGCAGTCACACCCCCTCCCCCAGATGTCCGATTCATTGAGGCATACTTACATCGACAGTCTCGGTCAGGCGTTTGATGCCGACAGCCTTAATTATTACGATGCAAACGCCAAAACCATTCAGGACGTGAGACTCAAAAGGATAAAACTGGGGCTGGATCTTCAAGGTGGAATGCACATCGTGCTTCAGGTCAATATACTGAAGATGCTTGAAGACATGGCGAAAAACAAGGATCAGACGTACAACCAGATAATGCAGCAGGTCTCTTCGATAGTCAGCAAGACCGGCGCTGACCCGATCACCGTCATGGGACAACAATTCGACCAGCGCGGCATAAGGCTCAGCAGGTACTATGGTGACTTAAGGGACGACAATGCAAAGGTGTTGTCTTACCTTCAGGACCAGGCCAAAACGGCTGTCGACCGGGCGATGGAGATCGTGAGAAACCGCGTGGACCAGTACGGCGTATCCGAGCCCTCGATTCAGAAGCAGGGAAGCACCCGTTTCATTGTCGAGCTTCCCGGCGTGAGCAACGAGACGGAAGTAAGAGAACTCCTCCAGGGAACTGCCCTCCTTGAGTTCAAGCTGTTGCAGCCGGAGGCCGTCGTGGTGAAGGTCTTCCAGGCTATCGACGATATTCTCGCCGGCAAGAAAGACACACTCGCGGCAAAATCCGACAGTTCGGCTTCCGATTCCAACATGACGGCGGCTCAATTTGCCAAGGAACATCCTTTCTTCGCGATTGTCCGGGTCAGCTCGCAGACAGGGGACGCATACGTTGCGGAGAGCGACAAAGACAAGCTGGACCGAATTCTGGAAAGGCCCGACGTTAAGCACGTCATCCCATCTGATTTTCAGTTTCTGTACAGCGCAAAGCCGCAGATAGTCGACCAGGGCCAGAAGTTCTATGCCCTCTACGTGGTGAACAAACAGGCAGAGCTGACCGGGAGCGTCATTACTAATGCACAGGCGACCATCGATCCCACAAACAACACTCCGGTCGTACAAATGCAGATGAATTCGCAGGGAGCCCGGGATTGGGGACGAATTACAGGCGCAAATATTCACAAGAGAATCGCCATCGTTCTCGACAACGCGGTCTATTCCGCACCGGTGGTCCAGAACAAGATACCGAACGGAAGCTCCCAGATTACCGGGATGGCCAATATGGATGAAGCCAACGTCCTTGCCATCGTGCTCCGTGCAGGCGCCCTTCCGGCACCTGTGGACATTGTCGAAGAACGGAACGTCGGTCCGTCTTTGGGAGAGGACTCGATCAGGAACGGAGTCACTTCAGGTATAGCAGCGCTGGCGCTTATCATATTGTTTATGGGATTTTACTATCGCACCGGCGGACTCGCGGCGGACTTTGCACTGCTGCTGAACATTCTGTTCATACTCGGCGTGCTTGCGGCATTTCATGCGACACTCACCCTACCGGGCATAGCAGGAATGATACTGACATTTGCAGTCGCTGTCGACGCGAACGTGCTTATTTACGAACGTATTCGTGAGGAAATGACGACCGGCAAGACGCTGAGAGCCGCCATCGACCAGGGATATTCGAAGGCATTCACCGCCATATTCGACGCGAACATAATCTCGCTGTTTACCGGGGCGATCCTCTACCAGTTCGGAACCGGCCCGGTGCAGGGTTTTGCATTGACCCTGATGATCGGTATCGTCGCAAGCTTGTTCAGTGCCATTGTGATTACCCGCGTGATGTTCGATATCATGGTCGAAAGAGGCGCGACATCAATCAACTTCGGTTGATCATTTATGTATTTGATTGGAATAGGAGTGTTATAAATGCGGTTTTTCCCTCGAACTAATATCGACTTCATCGGAAAGCGACACGTCTGGTATACCGTGTCCGCCAGCCTGATACTGATCGGTCTCATAACGATTGCGATACGCGGCCTCAATTACGGAATCGATTTTGTCGGAGGCACGGAGCTGACGCTGCAGTTCAACCCCGCATTAAGCGTCGGACAGGTTCGTAATGCCCTCAACAAGATCGGACACGGTGATGCCGAAATAAAAACCTTCGGTGCCGCCAACCAGCTGTTGATACGCGTCAAAGCCTCCGAGCAGACTGCCAATACGAGCGACCAGATAATAAGCGTCCTCAGGACTACGTACCCCAATACCAAGATTCAGCTTCTCGAGGACAACAAGATAGGTCCGGAGATAGGACAGGAACTGAAGCGCGATGCCGTGATGGCGATTTTCTACGGGCTTATCGCAATTCTTATTTATGTATCTTTCCGATTCCAGTTCATCTATGCGGTCGGCGCAGTGCTGGCATTGTTCCACGATGTACTGATCACTTTGGGAGCTGTCGCAATCTTCGGCTGGCTCATACCCTGGTTGAATATCGAAATTGACCAGACGATGGTGGCCGCCTTCCTTACGCTTGTCGCATACTCGATGAATGACACCGTTGTGATCTTCGACAGAATAAGAGAGAATTTGAAAATCTATAAGGGCGAAAACCTGATCAGGGTAATGAACAGGAGCATCAACGACACCCTCAGCCGTACGATCATTACTTCCGGCACTGCGTTCATAGTCCTTCTCGTACTGCTCATCTTCGGCGGCGAAGTAACCAGAGGCTTCTCGTTTGCCATGCTGGTCGGCGTTGTGACGGGAACATACTCTTCCATTTACGTCGCCTCTTCGATAGTTGTCGACTACAATGTGTATATCAAGAAGGTGGATCTCCGTTTACCCCAGACACAATCTGCAGTCCTGGAAGTCGAGAAGCCATATGAAGTTGCGGCAAAAAGAGCTTAACAACGGGGTCATTCTCCTCGAGATCGAGGGGAATATAATCGGCGGGCCCGACGCGATGAGTCTGAACGAAGAGTTCCACAGGCTCGTGAGCAGCGGAAAGAAGTTGTTCGTGCTGGACATGAAATCCGTCGAACATATAAACAGCAGCGGGCTCGGTATTTTAATTGCGAGTCTGAACGTAGTCCGTCAGGCGGGCGGCGATTTGAAAATTGCAAACGTATGCTCCAGAGTACAGGATCTCCTCAAGATCACCAAGCTCGACCAGATTTTCGAATCGTATGATTCGGTCGACGCTGCAATCAAGAATCTCAACGGGGTTTCCCAGGCCTGATAGCGCCTGGGAATCGCCTTCAAATCTCATGAATTGTGACAAATGTCCGTTAAAGTGATCGTTGGCGCCCAGTGGGGCGATGAAGGAAAAGGAAAAATAGTCGATCTGCTCAGCGAGGACATCGATATTGTCGCTCGCTACCAGGGGGGAGCGAATGCCGGACATACCGTAGTTGTCGACGGGAAGACTTACGTGCTTCATCTTATTCCGTCGGGTATTCTTCACCCCGGGGTCGAGTGCGTAATCGGGAACGGGGTGGTACTGGACCCGCAGTCTTTCCTCGAGGAAGTGAAGTTCCTGGAGTCCTTGAACGTGAAAGTGCGTGGGAGGCTGTTCATTTCTCACAACGCCCATCTTATAATGCCGTATCACAAATTGATCGACTCTCTGAAAGAGCAGGGGGCCTCGAAAATAGGCACAACGGGGCGCGGGATCGGCCCCGCATACATAGATAAGTTTGCCAGGGTCGGCGTAAAGATAGTAGATCTCCTCCATCGCGACGTACTTGTCAGGAAGATCCGCACCAACATTGAGGACAAGAACCAGCTCCTCAGCAAAATCTACCACTCATCCGAGATGGATGTCGACGAGATTGTCGACACTTATCTCCATTACGACAAAGAGCTCGATGAGTTCATAAAGGATACGTCTCTTTACCTGAATCAACAGTTGAAGGCCGGAAAGAGAGTCCTGGCCGAGGGTGCGCAGGGCGCGATGCTCGATGTCGACTTCGGCACGTACCCCTACGTGACTTCTTCGAACCCGACAAGCGGAGGCGCCTGCACGGGGCTAGGCATCCCGCCGACTGCGGTTGAATCAATTGTCGGAGTCGCCAAGGCCTACACCACGAGAGTCGGCAACGGGCCGTTTCCTACTGAGCAATTGAACGAGACAGGAGAGACACTGAGAAAGATAGGCGGCGAATACGGCGCCACCACAGGCAGGCCGCGCAGGTGCGGCTGGCTCGATCTGTTCAGCCTGAAATACTCGGTGATGGTAAACGGCATCGAGGAGGTCGCATTGACGAAGCTCGACGTACTCGACCAATTCGACGAGATCAGAGTTTGCGTCGGATACAAGTACAACGGTAAGCCCCTGAAGACTTTTCCGCTCGACCTTTGCACGATAGAAGACATCGAGCCCGTGTATGAGACACTGCCCGGGTGGAATTCGAAAATCTCGGACGTGAAGAGCATGGACGAACTTCCCTCAAGATGCAGGTCCTATATCGATTATATTGAGCGCTATCTGGAAATCCCCCTTAAGATAGTCTCCGTCGGAGCGATGCGGGACCAGACGATAGTTCGCTGACTCCCAATCGGCCGGAAGCCCGTCAAACCTTTCCCATTGAAATCTGCATCCGAAGATTTTGCCCATCCTGCGCGGCGTGAAATGGCCAGGAAATTCTATCGTTAGTTCGGAAGGAGGCAGAAGGGAGTTACTTTGGAGCTGTTGGTTTTAAAACTGATAGAAGACGCCGAGCGCGAAATCTGTTCCGTTGACGTCGACCTTTCCATATAGTGTCTTCGGCAGGTCGACTTTCATGCCGTTGTATCCCGTCGAGGCAGAGCTGAAAGTCGATGACGAGTTGAACTCCGGAGATACCGCCTTCATCTCGCAGCGGATTCCCCAGTGCGAAACGAACCTGTATGAGACACCAGCGCAGATTTGTATTCCCACGGCTGATTGAGTCGGCGTGACGGCTTCGGCGTTACCGATCTGAACTATCCGGTGTCCGAAATAAACTGACGGGCCGCCCCCAAGATAAAGATTCCACGGATCGCTCACGACAGGGATCCTGAAGTATCCCGTCAGCTCAAAGAGCCAAATATTGAAACCGTCCTTTATCGGCACGCCGGTGTATTCCCCCGACGAGTTGTATCCGTAGATACTTCCGGTTTCATTGAGAACATTAATAGGAAGAATTGTAAGGCCTACCGCATTTCCTTTCGGAAGGATTAACCTGAGGTCCCCACCGAAGGCTGCAAAGCTTGCGATGCTGTTGTACGTCGTTTTGATTACAGGGTCTGCATCCCGCGAAGCGGGATAGATGCGTGCGGAGGTAATGAAATCGGTAAACAACCCCACCTGGAGATTCGTATCTCCGGGCAGGAATCCTTTCGACTGTCCCTGCGCGGTTGCTATGCAGAGAAGGAGAAGTACCCCCGCTGTCCGAAAGGATTCCTTGAACAATTTGTCATCTATTGTTGTTGCTGGCCGAACAACTTCGCCCGATTATCGACGATCGTCGCCTGATCTTTGAGATGCTGAAGCCATTGGGTCACGATGCTCGATTTCTCCTGCTGCATTGCCTGCTGCATCATCGTCATTCGCTGAATCTTGTAAGCGGTTGTGTCGAAAGGTGTCTTGCCGATCAGCTGGATAAGGTATACCCCGGCATCTCCTTTGACCGCGTTTGAAATCTGTCCCTTCTTCAGCCGGGCGGCTTCCGCCATAAACATATAGTCCTGGCCGAGACCCGGAACGTAAGTCCCGACACTGAAGGGGCCGGTCACCGAATAGTGAAGCCTCGAGTCGAATTTGGGAAGCATGCTGAGACTGTCGTTTTGGGACAGTTTTTGCTTCAGCTTATCGGCATAGGCCTGGGCATCATCGAACTGTTTCTGACGAACAAGCAGGTTCTTGATCTGCGGAGCGACCTGTGCAAAGGGCGTGACTGCAGCATCCTTGATCTGGCTGATCATGAAGACCGCATATCCCTGGCTTATGGTTGTTACATCGCTGATGTCGCCCAGTTTGCCGTCGAATGCCCACTTGATCACCTGTACGTAGTTGCCAACACCGGGAATGTATTGCTGGTCCTTCACCATGGGAGGGGTTTGCCTGATCTGGACGTTGACTGTGTTGGCAGCCTTGTCAAATCCGTCCTGCTTCGCAATGTAAATAAAATCTTCTGCATGCTGCTTGAGATCGTCTCTTGTCTGCTGGGAAGGCTTTATGGTCATCCTTATGTCGGCAACTTTCACCTCTCGTGAATCTTTGCCGAGTATTTTTATGACATGTAAACCGAACTGAGTCCTGACAGGACCGACGACCTGGCCAACTTTACCGCTGAAGGCAGCCTGTTCGAACGGCTTGACCATCATACCCTTCCCGAACCACCCGAGGTCTCCTCCCCTGGTAGCGGAGCCCGGATCCTGAGAATATTGCCTGGCGAGCGCGGCAAAGTCCGCACCTGCACGGGCTTCTCTGACGATCTTGTCTGCCAACTTGTAGGCAGCCGTGGAGTCCGGTCCGGGGACTATGTGAATCAGGATATGAGCCGCATGAACGAATTCATTCTTCCCGTTCTGCTCGGCCATAAGTTTGACAAGATGGTAGCCGTCGGAGGCAAGGAAGGGGCCGACAACCTGCCCCACCTTTGCAGAAAGGACTTCTGAGGAAATTGAAGGATCGATCTGTTCGGCATTCTCGAATTTGTCGGTGTACTGTATGTCTGAATACTGCTTCACCAGGTCGATAAAATCGGTCCCGCTGGATGCAAGTGTTGCAACCTGATCCATCTCCTGCTTGACCTCAGCAGTGTCCTGGGAAGATGGGCCCAAAGGAAATACAACGAATTTCAGACTCCTGGTCGGTTTTGTACGGTACGCGTCCTCGTGAGAAGAGTAGTAATCGTGCATTTCGGAGTCCGTAATGTGGATGGCGGAGTCCGGGAACAGCATCTGCGGCGGGAATGAAACATAGCCTGCATCGAGCTTTTCGTGTTGCTGCGCAAACTCGAGTTTGAGCTGACCTTCCGGAATTCTGACGGCACTGTAAAGGCGGCTGGTAAGTTTCTGCTGGAGGCTCTGCTCCTTCAAATACTCCTGAACGCTCGTCCAGAATTGCTGCACCTCAGGTTTGTCGGAAGCGAGCGCAGCCTGAAGAATACGCATATCGACCTGCCCGGTAGAATCCTCGAAATTCCTTTTTATCACGTCGGGCAGCGTCTGAGGGCTGTGAGTGACCCAGTTGACGATCTCCTGGTCCGTCACGACAACTCCGAGCCTTTTTGCTGCCTGACTCACGAGAATCTGGTTGACGAGCTCGTCCCACACCTGGTTTCTGAGCTGAGCCGTAATCTGGTCGTTCGGATCCTGTTTCGTGCTCGATCTGTAGTTATCGATAGCACCCTGAAGGGCTTTCTCAAAATCCGAGTATGATATTTCCTGACCGTTAACCTTACCCACGATGTTGCTTTCGAACTGCATCCCCTGCTGGCGGCCGGTAATGTCCATGCCCCACTCGAATACTATCATTGCAATAAAAAGGATTGCAAGCCCGACTAAGATGGCGGGCATGTTATCCCGCATTTTGGTCATAATAGGCATGTTAGAGAAGCTTCCTCTCGAACAAAGTTGAAAACTCTTGTGACGAAACGAATATGCGGCCAAGCCTCGTATCTGTCGATGACATCAACGGAACTCTATGATAAATAGAGGCTTTGCCGCTTCATCGAAAAATATAACCGCAACCCGTATGAAAATCAATTTATGAGTTTTACAGCTCTCCGCCCTCATTTGGCCAGGAGAGGATTGCATGCTATTTACTTCCGGGTTACATTCTTGTAATTGGTAACGCGTTGATTTCAGGTCTGTGAAATTCTGATTTCGGAAGAGGCACCGGGCTTGTTCGGCCTGAAGCTGCCCGAAAGCCGATCCTGCATCCGGTGACGGACAGGAGGGTGCCGCAGCTCTTCCAGCTGAAATATATCTGTCTAAACTCTTGGAAATAATGAAGGGGACTGACAAATGCTTATCAAGGTACTCGGATCCGGGTCTACAATCTGCAAGGATCTTGAAGCCCGCGTCATGCAGGCTGCTGATGAATTGAGCCTCTCCGCTGAAATCAAAGAGGTTCAGGACATTGAAGAGATAGCCGCTTACGGAATAATGCGTACACCCGGCCTTGTCCTAAACGGAAGAGTAATCTCGTCCGGGTGCGTTCCCGAGCTGGAGGAACTCAAGAATCTCTTTATGCAGAATACGACCAGGTCTGTGAGCTAAACCGACAGAATTGTCCTGAACTCATGTTCCTTATGACCCCTGGTCGGTGAGGATAGTTAAAAGCCCGGCCTTCGGGCGGCGTTACTTTCTGAGGTCCCTTGACCTGTACTGACTGGGGCATTTCGAATCAGTTAATCGACGCCTCTTCACATCCTTGCTTTACTATCAACGTGGTATTAATTTTTCACAAAAACTGGAGGAAGAATTGGCAGGAAACAGGAAGGATTGGGCGTTGATACTTGGTGCTTCCAGCGGTTTTGGCGGAGCAACTTCAATTGAGCTTGCCAAAAGTGGATTTAATATATTCGGTGTTCATCTTGACCGGGCAGCGACAATGCCGATGGTTCACGAGGTAATTGAAAAAACGAAAGCAAGCGGTGCAAACGCTGCTTTTTTCAATATCAATGCTGCGGATGAAAAAGCGAGAGAGAAGACTCTGAATGAGATCAAAGAGATACTCTCGCAGGACAAAGAGTCGTCCATAAAAGTCGTGATGCATTCCCTGGCTTTCGGGAGTCTTGGGCCGTATTTCGGGAAGACAGCAGAAGAATCTCTGAATCATAAGAAGATCGAGATGACGCTCGATGTGATGGCCAACTCTCTCGTTTATTGGACTCAGGGAGCTTATTTCAGGGGAATGTTGGGGAAAGGAGCACGCGTGTTTGCCATGACGAGCTCCGGCGGGCACACCGTTTTGCCGAACTACGGGGCCGTTTCAGCCGCGAAGGCGGCCCTCGAGTCTCACATCCGTCAGATTGCGATGGAACTCGGCCCATACGGTGTGACGGCAAATTCGATAATGGCGGGAGTAACCGACACGCCGGCTCTCAGGAAGATACCTAACTCGGCTCCGATGCTCGAGATCGCAAAGCGGAAGAATCCGGCAGGAAGGCAGACTACACCGGAGGACGTGGCAAAGGCGATCGCACTTCTGTGCGACGAGCGCGCGACCTTCATAAGCGGGAATTTGATCGGTGTGGACGGCGGTGAGGATATTGTCAGCTATATAGGACAGAATTCACCCGGCGACCTGGGAAAAGAAGTCATCTGAGAACTTCGATTATCTGAAATGCATATCGCCGTGCAGCCGGTGTGCAGCTCCACGGCTCGATTGTCTTCATGGGAGTCCGTCGGTGACACCGCAGGGCTGTTTATGTACTATTTGAAAGTTCTTATATTCCAGAAAGGAAATCTGTGAAAGTGTTGAAAAAGGTTCTTCTTTCCGTCGTGCTGGTATGTGCCGTCATCACCTCCGGGGCAAGCGCGCAGCAATTGCGAGTGAGCTTCGACTATTCCACTTTCAGGTACGATTCCACCAGGACTTTTGTGGAGCTCTACTACAGCTTCAACAGGAAATCGATCACGCTGGTTAAAAGCGACTCTCTGTTCTCCGGGACGCTGCTTTTCACCGTCACCGTGGAGCCGGCCGGGCATGACTCGGTTGTGTACAGCCAGCAGTTCAGAGTCCCGGTGGAGGTTGCAGACACCGCAGCCGTCGGGTCGGGAGGCAACCTTGTCGGACAGGACGAGATGGCACTTATTCCCGGCAAGTACAAAATGCTGGTGCGTGTGGTCGATGCGAACGATACTTCGAGAACGGACCAACTGCGGGGGACGCTGGATATACCTCGGTACACACCTGACAAGCTCCAGGTAAGCGACGTCGAACTCTGCACAGAGATTTCCTCTGCCCAGGGTAATGAACACGGGATTTTCTACAAGAACACATACGATGTGGTGCCGAACCCGACCGGGATATACGGCGTCGGTATGCCGATCGTCTATTATTACGCGGAAGTATATAACATTCCAATGACCCCGGGCGACACCACCTTCTCGGTCAGTTACGAGGTAATCGACAGCTACGGCCAGGTCCACAAATCGTTCACGAGAGTAAGAAGAAAATTCGGCACCTCCAGCGTGGAAGTCGGCACCGTGAATGCCTCCGACCTCAAGACCGGCACTTACACCTTCGTGTTTACCGTTCTGGATTCCTCCGCGGGTATGGTGGCGACAGCGAAGAAGCGGTTCTTTGTTTACAATCCGAACCTGGGTGCACCGGTCGGCCCGGCGACAAACCTGTCGGGCGCGCCTGTATTGTCAAGCGTGTTCGCCACAATGGGCGAAAAACAGCTGGACGAAGAGTTCAAAGAGACACGTTACATTTCGACCCCGACTGAGAGGAAGCAGTACGATGACCTGAAGACGGTCGAAGCGAAGCGTCAGTTCCTTTATGACTTCTGGAAGAGGCGCAATACGAATTCCGTCTCCAATAACAACGAGTACCGCACAGAGTATATGCAGCGTGTCGATTATGCAAATGAACACTTCAGGTCGGGCAGCATTTCCGGCTGGCGTACGGATCGAGGCAGGGTATACATCCTCTACGGAAAGCCGGATCAGATAGACCGTCATCCGAACGAAATGGATTCCAAGCCCTACGAGATATGGTATTACAACTCGATCCAGGGCGGCATCAGTTTCGATTTCATCGACAGGACGGGCTTCGGCGACTATACGCTTGTAAACTCGACTGCACGAAACGAAATACACGACAGCAACTGGCAGCAATACCTGAACTCCGGTAATTAGCCGCCCCACTTCACTCCGGCTTTGCACTCGCCTTGCAAAGCCGGCCCTGCGGCTCGGACCGGTATTCTAGCTCAAATCCCGCACATCAAAGCACCCGCCGTTTTCTGCGTTAGTCGGACCGCTCGGACCATCCCACCGCTGGAGGGCAGCCCCGCAGGAATTAATATCGACCCGACCTGCGTTATATTCCGGGAAGGACAATGTTGCCAAAAGGAAATTTCAAGGGAAGAGGCTCCGGATTTAATCCGCCGAACAGGTTCGAAGAGATCGAGCTGATCCCATCCGACGAAGACAATCGTTTTTTCCCCGAGGAAGAAGCCTCGGAGAAACGGGTGCAGACGAAGTTCTATGCCGATGCCTCCAGGACGGTTCTCGCAAAGAATGACAGTCCGGACGTACCTTTCACTTTCAGCATCAATCCCTATCGCGGATGTGAGCACGGCTGCATTTATTGTTATGCAAGGCCGTCGCATGAGTATTTGGGGTTTTCAGCCGGACTGGATTTCGAGACGAAGATAATGATCAAGCAGGATGCGCCCAAACTCCTTCGGGAGGCCTTCATGAAAAAGAGCTGGGAGCCTCAGGTGATTGCGCTTGCCGGCAACACCGACTGCTACCAGCCTGTTGAAAGGAAGCTCGAACTTACGCGCCGGTGTCTGGAAGTATTTCTCGAATTCAGGAATCCCGCAGGCGTAGTTACCAAGAATTTTCTCATTACTCGCGACATTGAGATACTGGCCGAAATGGCCCGACTGAACCTTGTGAGTGTGTTTTTCTCTGTTACGAGCCTGAATCAGGATCTGACAAAGAAGATGGAGCCGAGGACTTCAACTCCCGCCAAGAAGATGGAAGCCATCGAGATGCTTTCGAGGAGATCGATTCCGGTCGGGGTGCTGGTGGCGCCGGTCATACCGGGACTTACGGATGAGGAGATTCCCTCTATACTCCGCGAGGCATCGGGGAGGGGAGCAAGGTTTGCAAGTATGCAGATGCTTCGCCTGCCTTTTGCCGTAAAGGACCTTTTCGTCGACTGGATAAGAAGGGAATACCCCGACCGTGAGGTTCGGATAGTAAGTCGGCTCAAGCAGGTGCGCGGAGGCAAGATGAGCAGCTATGAATTCGGAGAAAGGATGAGCGGAAGCGGCGAGACGGCAAGGGCGATACACCAGCTGTTCCGTGCGAGCTGTAAGAAGTATCATTTGAATGAATACGGGCTGGAGCTGTCGACGGACAAGTTTCGCAGACCGGCAGGATCGCAGATTGAAATGTTCCAGTGAGCAATTCGGTTTCGGCTGCAAGCGAACGGCGGCAATTGATCCGCTGTCAGGGGCGGCTTTAATATGCTTAGGTCTTTTCAGATTTCTGCGCAGGTTATGATGCGCAGATCGACGGCCGAGCCGTTTTTGTGCCTGTGTCTCTGTCAATCGGGTTTTGAGTCCCCCTTTTCAGCCCATTTTGTCCCATTTCATTGTTGTTCTTAATTGATGCCTAGAGTCCCGACTGAACATCCACGCCCAGACGGGTTGTCTTGCGCGGTATATTGCCCCACCACTTCAAGATCAACACTTTATTGTCGATATATTAAATGTAGCCAGTCTCCAAATGGCTGCTTAATTCCTTTCATAAAATAGAAGGAGACAGGAAAATGGGAGTAAGTTCAATCGGTGCCGCGAGCATGGCGGCTGCGACCTCAACACAGGCGCAGAGCACCTCCGGAAGCGGTTCGTCCTCCTCTTCGTCAAAGAAGATCGACAGCATGGCCCTTTCCCAGAAGGCAAAGGATCTGGCTGCCCAGATGGCAGGCAAGTCGTCTCAGGAAGAGATGAGCGAATCTGTCGCCGCCAAGATGCAGGAAGGCGGCAACTCCTAAAGGAGTGCAGGCGTAATCCCTTGCGGAAGAAGGGGGGTGAACCTCCTTCTTCTGGCATTTTCATCCTAATTTGTTCTTTCCGGGCGTGATCGCTTCCTGACGTCCTGTCAGGCCAGCCGGCTAATCGTTCCTCCAGCATTCCGCCATACTTTGATTTTCCCTCCCTTAACGGTTATATTTTCCCTTCAGAAGTGGACTAACCGGCGCAGAAATGAGATTAACTCCAATCCAAATCCGCAATCAGGAATTTGCACGAAAATTGCGAGGGCTCGATCCGGACGAGGTGGAGGCGTTCCTTACCACCGCTGCGGACGATTTCGAAGAGCTCCTCAGAGAGAATATGGACCTCAGGGCGCAGAAGACTGCTTTGATGGAAGAGCTGCAAAATTACAAGAAGCTCGAGGATTCTCTGAGATCGCTGGTCACTCAGGCAGAGAAGGCGGCCAGCGAGTCCACCGAAACCATGAAAAAAACGGCTCGGATAATTGAGCGCGAGGCCGAGGCGAAGGCGCAGCTTCTGCTGAATGAAGCAAAGGACGAGTTGACGCGCGCGAAAGTCAAGCTGGACGAGGTCAAGAATCTGAGAGAGACGATTCTCAAAACCGTTCGCACTATTCTCACGGCACAGCTCGATATGCTCAGTTCGCTTGAAAGCGAGCTTCTTGAACAGACGCCGCAGACCGATATTCTCGATATCAAGTCGATAATCGCATCAATAGAGAAATCGAAACCGGAATAACATGAGCAATCTCAAAGAGAAAATTCAGGAATCTGTTGAAGCAATCAGGAAAAAGAGCACGCTGGAGCCTTCTATCGCAATAATCCTGGGAACCGGCCTCGGTGCTCTCGCCGACGAAATAACGGAAAAGACTGTAATCGACTACGGGGATATTCCGAATTTTCCCCTGTCGACTGTCGAATCCCATCACGGCAAGCTGATACTGGGCAAGCTTGCGGGAAAGAATGTTGTGGCGATGCAGGGTCGGTTCCATTTCTACGAAGGTTATTCGATGGAGCAGATAACGCTCCCTGTCAGGGTGATGAAATTTCTTGGAGCCAGGACTCTGATCATCTCCAATGCTGCCGGCGGTCTCAACCCGAATTTCCACAAGGGCGACATCATGATTATCGTCGACCACATAAACCTCCTCGGCGACAATCCGCTTATCGGTCCTAACGATGAAACTATCGGCCCGAGATTTCCCGACATGAGCGAGCCGTACTCCAGGGAACTGATCTCGCTCGCCATGCAGGCGGCGCTCGACAGTAAGATAAGGGTAGAGCGCGGTGTGTTTGCCGCGATGACGGGCCCGAGCCTCGAGACGCGGGCGGAATACAGGCTTCTGCGAACGATAGGTGCAGATGCGGTAGGAATGTCCACGGTCCCGGAAGACATCGTTGCGGTTCACATGGGAATGAAGGTGTGCGGGTTTTCGGTGATCACCGACGAGTGTTTCCCCGATTCGCTCGTACCGGCCGCCGTCGAGGACATAATACGTGTTGCCAACGGCGCCCAGCCCAGGCTGACAAAGCTGATGAAAACTGTAGTTGAAAGGATCTGAATTATCGGGATGTCTGATATCCCGATTCCGGAATAATGGATTAGCAGACTGATGGACGGTTATATATATGGACGGATTACAAGGTTTGGGAAAGACACTGGTAATTGTCGGAGGGATAATCCTTGCCCTTGGGCTCCTGTTTATGTTCTCGGAAAAACTCAATATCCCTTTCCTGGGGAAACTGCCCGGTGACATTCATATCAAGGGAAAAAATTTCCAGGTCTATTTCCCGATCGCGACCAGCATCGTCCTGAGCGTTGTTTTAACCCTGATACTATATTTGATTTCATATTTCTCCAAGAGGTAGCAACAATTGAGTAAGTTCAAAGAGATAGGCGACAAAGTAAAATATTCTGAGCTTGAGCACGAAGTCCTTGAGTTTTGGAAGAAGAACAAGATTTTCGAAGGGAGTGTGAGCGAGCGCGCCGGCGGACCGAACTTCACATTCTACGAAGGCCCCCCGACAGCCAACGGTCGTCCCGGCATTCATCATGTACTCGCACGGACATTGAAGGATCTCGTTTGCAGGTACAAGACTATGCGCGGGTACCAGGTACACCGGAAGGCCGGTTGGGACACTCACGGGCTGCCCGTCGAAATCGAAGTCGAGAAGAAACTCGGCATCAAGCACAAAGACGAAATCCTCGACTACGGAGTGGAGAAGTTCAACGCTCTCTGCCGCCAGTCGGTCTTCGAGTACAAGGACGAGTGGGAAGTAATGACCGAGAGGATCGGCTACTGGGTCGACATGAACGATGCCTACATCACCTGCGAAAATTATTACATAGAGTCTGTCTGGTGGGCGCTGAAAAAGTTTTTCGATGCCGGTTTGATTTATAAGGGTTACAAGAGTCAGCCCTACTGCCCGCGCTGCGAGACGTCGCTTTCGTCCCACGAAGTCGCACTCGGCTACCAGGACGTCAAGGACACCTCGATTTACATCAAATTGAAGGTCGTTGGCGAAGACAACACGTACTTTCTTGTCTGGACGACGACTCCTTGGACGCTTCCCTCGAACGTCGCAATAGCCGTGAACAGGAATGAAGACTACGTCAGGGTGGAGAACAAGGGTCAGATCCTGATAATGGCGAGAAGCAGGGTGGGCGTGCTCGACGGAGACTACTCGATAATCTCGGAGTTCAAGGGGAGCGAGCTGCTCGGGAAGGAATACGAAAGGCTTTATGATTACACTACCGTGACGAAGCGCGGGTTTTATGCCACTCACGGGGACTTCGTCACCATGGACGACGGTACCGGAATAGTACATATCGCCCCGGCATTCGGCGAGGACGACTACCAGACCGGTCGTGCGTACGACCTCCCTTTCCTGCAGCTGGTCGACAAAAGCGGGAACATGACTCCGGAGGTGAAGGACTTCGCCGGGAAGTTCGTCAAGGAAGCCGATCCGGAAATCATCGAAAATCTGAAGCGGCGCGGGCTCCTTTACAAGAAGGAGACAATCACCCACAGCTATCCGCACTGCTGGAGGTGCAAGACTCCGCTCCTTTATTATGCGCGAGCGTCATGGTACATCGCGACGACGAAGTTTGCCCCGAAGATGGTCGAGCTCAACAAGACGATAAACTGGGTCCCGCCCGAAGTCGGCGTCGGAAGGTTCGGCAACTGGCTGGAGGAGAACAAGGACTGGGCTCTCTCTCGCGACCGGTTCTGGGGAACTCCGCTCAATATCTGGGTCTGCCGGAATGAAAAATGCGGGCACATGCACTCCGTAGGAAGCGTAGAAGAGCTTCACAAACTCGGGAAGAATGTGCCTTCCGAAATCGACCTGCACAAGCCGTTCGTGGACGACATTGTGCTGACATGCGAGAAGTGCGGCGGCGAGATGAAACGCACCCCCGAGCTTATAGACGTATGGTTCGATTCAGGCTCGATGCCTTTTGCCCAGTATCACTATCCTTTCGAAAATAAGGAATGGTTCGAGAGTCACTTTCCGGCGGACTACATTTCCGAAGGCATCGACCAGACGCGCGGATGGTTCTATTCGATGCACGCGATCGCTACTTTCCTCTTCGGCAGCCCGGCCTATAAGACCGTTATCAGCCACGAGCTCGTTCTCGACAAGGACGGCCAGAAGATGTCGAAGTCGAAAGGGAACGCGGTCGATCCTTTCAAGGTCGTCTCGGAGTACGGCGCGGACGCCGTGAGGTGGTACCTCGTCACTTCGAGCCCTCCGCACAAGCCGAAGCTTTTCGATGAGGGAGGGCTTGTCGAAGTACAGAGGAAATTCTTCAACACGCTTCTCAACACGTATTCATTCTTCAGTCTGTATGCGAACATAGACGGGTTCACGTACTCCGAGCCGAGAATCCCGGCGAATGAGCGGCTGGAAATAGATCGATGGATAATATCGGTATTGAACTCGCTCGTCAGGGACTATTCAAACTGGATGGATTCCTACGACGTGACAAAGGCCGCGAGAGCAGTCTCCGATTTTACCATCGACCAGCTTTCGAACTGGTATGTCCGCCGGAGCAGGCGCAGGTTCTGGAAGGGTGAGATGGCCAGGGACAAGCTTGCCGCATACCAGACCCTGTACGAGTGCCTGGTTACGGTCGCCAAATTGATGTCGCCGTTCGCGCCGTTCCTGTCGGACATGCTGTACGGAAACCTTAACGAAGTAACCGGGCTCGGCGGTCATCAGTCCATTCATCTTTCCGACTACCCCGAAGTAAGAGAAGATGAAATAGATTCCGACCTCGAGGAAAGAATGGCGCTTGCCGAGAAGATCGTGTATCTTTCCAGGGCGATGCGCGCGAAGTCCAACATCAGGGTACGCCAGCCCTTGCGGAGGATCATAATCCCGGTTTCTTCGCAGCACATGAAAGAAACTATTTCAAAGGTTGAGAGTGTTATTCTCGACGAGATCAACGTCAAGTCCGCGATGTATGTCGACGATGACTCCGAGTTCGTGAACAAGGGAGCTAAACCGAACTTCAAATCAATCGGACCGAAGTTCGGCAAGGATGTCAAAACGGTAGCCGAGCTGATCAGGTCGATGACGAGCAAGGAAATTAAGAAACTCGAAAAGGAAGGAGCCGTGGACCTTCGTACGGACAGCAAGGCCTTTCATGTTGTCCTTGCCGACGTCGAGATTTTCAGCCAGGAGCTTTCAGGCTGGCTGGTGGAGTCCGACGGAACACTGACCGTCGCGCTGGATACGGAGCTCGACGATGGTCTCAGACAGGAAGGAATTGCAAGAGAGTTTGTAAACCGGATTCAAAATCTCAGAAAGGATGCCGGATTCGAGGTCACCGATAGGATACTCGTTCATATAGACTGCCCGCAGGAGTTCGTTGGAGCGGTGTCAAATTTATCCGAGTATATAAGATCGGAGACGCTGGCTGTAGCCCTCTCCATGACTCTTGAAGAGGGGGAGTATTCCGAAGATGTTGAAATAGAGAAACAGAAGTTTAAAATTTCAGTTAGCAGGGCAACCAAAGGAGTTTAAGCATGGCAAAGAAGATTGCGGCAAAGGGAACCAAAAAGGTGAAAAGGGCTACGGCGCCCAGAAAGAAGGCGGTTGCACGCCCTGTGGTAAGCGCCGTGAAGCCAGCTGCGAAGGAAGCGCAGCCGAGAAAAGGTTTCAATAAGACTGAGCTCGAGCACTTCCGAAGAATTATCCTCGACAAGAGAAAGCAGATCATCGAAGAACTGGAGTTGATGAGCGAGACGATGAACGACAGTTCCGGTGGGGATTATTTCGAAGAAAACTCTCCCTACTCCCTTCACATGGAGCAGGGAACAGATACGATGGAGAAGGAGAAAAACTATCTCCTGGCTGCCCGCCAGCGCAAGTTCCTCGAGTACCTGGACGATGCGATTAAGAGGATCGACAAGGGAGCCTACGGGTTCTGCCAGGACTGCGGAAAGCTGATAGACAAAGCCCGGCTGGAAGCGGTGCCGCATGCTCAGCTGTGCATAACATGCAAATTGAAAAGAGGCCAGTAGTTTGAAGGTACTCTATGTGACTCTGTCGGTAGTAATCGCAGACCAGGTTACGAAGATGCTGGTGATGGGCATCAGCATTCCGGCGTTGGGCATCCATATACCCGGCATGCCGCTCTATTCCAGCGAACCGATCCTGGGCAACTTTCTCCGGTTCACGTACATTCAGAATCCGGGCATGGCGTTCGGAATCGACTTTGGCTGGAAATCGTTCTTCGCGTTCTTCTCGATCATAGCCAGCCTGGCAATTCTTCTTTATCTGTACAAGGTCCGCCAGGAAAGCAGAGTGGTCAGGTTTTCGCTGGCGTTGATTCTGGGAGGTGCTATCGGCAACCTTATCGACAGGGTTTTCTACGGACCGTTGTTCGACCACACGGCGTTTTTTCACGGAAGAGTAATAGACTTCATCGATTTTGATTTCTTCAACATACATCTCTTCGGATATAATTTTTCTCGCTTCCCGGTTTTCAATATTGCGGATGCCTCGGTGACGATCGGAGTGGTGCTGCTCCTTGTTTTCCACAGGCGCACAATGGAGAATTCGCAGGTCGAAATTGCCGGGGCCGGTGCGATAGGCCGCGGAGTCTCAGATCGTGACGGCGCCGGTGAACCGCCTTCGGCAGCCTGCGGGCAGTCAGGTGAAACAGGCGATGCTTCGAAGGGTTGAGATAGTCGTTGCCCCGGGTCAAAGGAAAAAAGAACGGATAGACAAGTTCCTTGCGGCTCAGCTCGAAGTCGCGAGCCGCGCCAAAGTCCAGAAGTATATAGAAGACGGCCTCGTGGTAATTAACGGCGAGGCGGCGCGTGCGAGTTATAAAATCTCCCCATACGACAGAATAGTCGTCAGTATTCCTACCTCCGCTCCGCCCGACAGGGCAATACCCGAGAATATTCCGCTGAACGTCGTCTATGAAGACGATTCGCTTATAGTCGTGAACAAGCCTGCTGGGATGGTCACTCACCCGGGGCATGGCAACTGGACCGGCACTCTCGCAAATGCCCTCCTTTATCATTGCAACCGGCTTTCGACCCTCAACGATCCCTACGTAAGGCCCGGGATAGTTCACAGGCTGGACAAGGATACCAGCGGGGTGATAGTCGCCGCCAAGGACGATGTCACGCATGCTTCTCTGGCCAGGCAATTTGCCGACAGGACTATCGACAGGGAATACTGGTCCCTCGTATGGGGGAAACTCGGATCCAAACGCGGTTTGATAGAGGCTGAGATCGGTCGAAGCAAGAGCGACAGGAAGAAATTCGCGGTGGTCGAGGATGGGAAATTTGCCGCGACCGAGTACGAGGTGCTGAAAGAGTTCGGGTTCCTCTCACTTGTCAGGTTGAAATTGAGAACCGGAAGAACACACCAGATCCGTGTCCACCTTTCATATATAGGTCATCCTGTTTTCGGTGATCCGACATATCACGGCAGACGAATAAATTATGGGGAGCCGACCCCGAGGTTCAGACAGGAAGTCACGGGGCTTCTCAAAATCATGAGCCGCCAGGCTCTCCACGCCAAAACGCTTGGTTTCATTCATCCCGCAACAACGGAACATTTACACTTTGACTCGGAACTGCCGGAGGATTTCGATAAAGTGTTGACCGCGATCTCTCGTTGAGCCATAATACTCTAGCACGAGGACATTGCGCAGCCTCAGCCATTCTCCGGGCTCTGAGTGCCAGTACTTCCGATTGCCATAATTTGGAAACTTAACCCCTCATTTGCTCCGTTAATAATAAGTACGGGAAGATATCTATCTAGATACCCTAGACTCGAACTGGATGCAACAACGTCCTTATGCATACGAAACAGACTTGGAGATGAAAATGACGGACAGAATAGACAAAACGACTGGCGAGTGGAAAGAGCAATTGACACCGGAGGAATTTCATGTCACGCGTGAAGGGGGAACAGAGCGCGCTTTTACCGGCAAGTACTGGGATTTTCACGGACATGGAACATACCTATGTACCTGCTGCGGCAGCGAGCTATTTGAATCGGAAACCAAGTACGATTCGGGGTCAGGCTGGCCGAGTTTCTACCAACCGGTATCGAAGGAACTGGTCGACGAGATCAACGACACGAGCTACGGGATGACAAGAACGGAAGTCCGGTGCAGCAAGTGCGGTGCTCATCTGGGACATGTATTTGACGATGGCCCGAGGCCTACCGGCATGAGGTATTGCATAAATTCAGCGGCGCTCAAATTTGAAGCAAAAAAGGAAAAGGATGACCGCGGGTAGGCTTCGTTCTCATGTCGCAGAGGTTGGAATAGAGTCTAGAAGTGCTCGATCACCGAGCCGCCGCCGCTCCGCGCAATGAACACATTGCCGTTTTCATATCCGCGGTCTTTATACCTTCGGGCGATCTCGGTAACCAACTCGTTCTCAATGTCCGAATTGACGAGGCAAATTGCGCTTCCCCCGAAACCGGCACCCGTCATGCGGGCGCCGTAGACTCCGTCCAGCTGTTCGCCTATCTCCACGAATGCATCCAGCTCGGGGGAACTGACTTCGTAGTTTGAGCGGAGGCTCATGTGGGAATCCAGCATCAGCTTTCCGACAAGCTCTTTGTCGTCGTTCATCAATGCCGAGGCCGCCTTGACTGCCCGATCGTTTTCCGTCAGGATATGAAGTGCCCTCATGTAGAGAACGTCGTCGATCTCTCCTACGACGCTCTCAAGTTCACCCATAGTCACGTCCCTGAGGGACCTGAACTGCTTGTCGAGCTTCAGTGAAAGAGCCTCCACGGCCTGCTGACACTGCTGCCTCCTCTTGTTGTACTCGGTGGTTGCGAGGGCTCTCTTGACGCCGGTAACACATACCAGTATCGAGCAGTCCGGAGGCAGCGGAACATATTCGTATTCCAGTGACCTGGTGTCGATCAGAACGGCATTTTCTTCCCTGGCGAACTTGGCGACAAACGGGTCCATGATGCCGGACTGTACTCCTACATACTCGTTTTCTATGCGCTGCGCGAGGACGGGAATGTCGATGTCCTTCATCTTGATGCCGTACAAGTACGATACGGCTTCTATAATCGATACTACATACGCAGCAGACGAGCTAAGCCCGCTTCCGCGCGGGACCGTGCTTCCGATGGCGAAATTAGTCCCTTCCACGATCTTGATCTCACTAAGGAGGGCACACGCACCTTTTATGTAGTTTACCCAGAAATTGGAATGCTCGAACCTTCCCGGGAGTATCTCGAAGGACGTCTTTTTGCTGAGCTCTTTTGAATACGCGATGAAGAGACTGCCGCCCCGTCTGCCTGCGGCTGTGTAAGTGCGTCTGTCAATTGCGATCGGGAGGACAAACCCTTCATTGTAATCGGTGTGTTCGCCGATCAGGTTTATTCTTCCAGGCGCACTTGCAACGACTTCCGGAGACTTGCCGAATTCGAGGCGGTAAAGTTTGAACAGTTCCTTTCTTATATCCTGTTCCACTTCCGCCTTTACCTCGGGGTCACTTTCGTGATGCTCCAGGTGTCTTCTCCTTATTCTCGCGTTCTGTTTCAATTCAGAAACCGGCTTGGTTGTTCTTCTGGTGTTCATTTGGTAAATCGCGGTTCTGTCTTCAGAATCCTGCGGCATCTCCTTTTATCACAAATTACATGTAGCGTTGTTACTTGAAAGGTACTCACCTATCCCAAAACCTGTTGACTCAAAAAGATCAGAGCTCGGTCTCGGCGGCCTCTTCAGGCCTTACCAGTTCTCCCTTTTTGAATTTGATGATCGCAGCCACATTCTCAAGCGAACCTATGAGGTTCTCCCCCCTAATGTGGCGCACTGCTGCACCCTGACGAACCGCTTCTTCGACGACGTCGTACACGACGTCCGCGACTTGAACGAGCATTCCGCCGCAGCATACGCATGAGGCTCCACCCGTGTGAGGCATTCCGCACTGGGCACAGACCAAACCCGATTGCTCGAAATCATCTGCCACTGCAAGAATCTGAAGATTGTACTCCTGGGTCGCCTCGACCACTTTGTGTATTCCTTTTACGGCGTAGCCGTCCCGCTCGACCTCTGTTGAGATTCTTCTAAGGAGGTTTCTTTCTTCCTCGAGTTCTGATCTTTTCTCCATATCGATGACCTTCGAGAGCACCTCGTTTTCCTTTGCATGAATGTTGATTTCGAGAATGCCCAACAGGTTGCTCCGGAGCCGGGAGTGGAGCAGTCTCGCGAGATGGTCTCCGAGTGGCTTGCGAGCCCCGATTATTATCTTGTCAAGATGTCTGCTCACGTACATTGTCCTCAAGGACTCTGCAACGGAGGAAAGGTGAAATCGCGTCTCTTCCTCTTTGTGCTGCATCAATCTCTTTTCGCGCTTCATGAAGGTTTCCCGGAGAGGCTTTCGAGGGGGCTTCGATTTCAAAGCGAAATCGCGGTGCTCAATCATCTCGCCCATATACGTTTCAAAGAAACGCACATTTCTGGAATCTGCCAGGACTACTCCGATCCTGTAGCGCTCTTCGAGAAGTGCCAGCAGAGGCCGGACGTAGAAATTCGTGTCGATAACAAGGTTGGATTTTACAGGAACCGGCAGCCAGTATATCTGATAGAAATTCTCCGCGGCGTTAGCGAAGATCGCAAGCGACTTATAACGAGCGGCAGGATTCTCCATCGATACATACCGCTGAATAGTCCTCAGATTTTCGTCGGCCGACTCAATTTGTTTGCGGCCGATAGTCAGACTCTCAAGTTCTTTTCGAGCTTCCTTGATTAGATCTTTGGTTTCAATATCCCAGATGCTCTTATTCCGTTCTGTGCCATCAGTGTTGAGATAAAAGGAAATGGATACACCCTCTCTGGATATATAGTTCGTCAGAAGGTTCACCTCCTGATGGCTAATCATTTTTCCCTCTCTGGTTGACTGATCTAATCTAAGATTGTGCTGAGCGAAAGTCAAACACAACTGCAGAGCTGCAGGTGTTCGACGAGCGTTGACGCAAGTCAACTTGAAATATGTCTTGCAATGTTAATTATTTCCTTGCATTTTGCAGTTCGAAGTTCTTCTTTGCATGCCTTCCGGTTCCCCGGAAGGGTTCAATATGAGCGGCAATGGACGTTTTTTCTCTATTTCTTCGAGATGTGTTTTCGGCACTGATATTGCGAATCAGGTTGTGTGCGTGTTTCAGAAAAAACAAAGACTGTGCTAATTGCGACACAGGATTTGAGAGTTGCCGGACTGATTCAGCAATACCTGTTGCAGATAGGGTACAGGGCTCATACTGAATTCAATCTCGATGCGGCTCTTGAAATGTTGATCGCGACACAGGTTGATCTTCTTATCGTCGACGGCGAAATGCCGGAGAAGGTACTGAGAGACTTTGTTGAGACTGCCGCCGGGCTAAAACCGGGGCTCCCGATGATTGCGTTGGGAATTTCGGAATACGAGACGCAGAGCAAGACACTTTCGGCCTTTGTAGCAGCGTTCATTGAAAAACCATTCAGTATTTCTGATATTTCGAGCACTATCAAGGAAACTCTAAACTAAAGTGAGGAGAAAATGGCACTGAAAGTATCTAAGCTTGCCGACGGCGAAATAGCAGTGATCGAGCCGAAGGGGGAGCTAATCGGCGGCGACGAGACTGATGAGCTCCGTACTGAGGTAACGAAACTCTCGACGGGAGGGAATAAGAAGCTTGTGATTGACCTGAGCAAGACGACTTATTTGAACAGTACTGCAATCGGTGTCCTGATTTGGGCCCACACTCACTATTCCAAGGACGGTGGGGAAGTGAAACTGGCGAACCTGAACAAGAACATTAAGAATATTTTTGTTGTTACGAAGCTGACGATGGTCTTTGACGTTCGTGACACGCAGCTCGATGCGGTTGCGAGCTTCTCGAAAGAGAAGAAACAATCTTGATGCTAAACATAACTTCAACAAAATCCTTCAAGAAGGAGGCTTATCTGAAATGAAACAAGGCTTATTCGCTGCGATCCTGATGATCGTTGCATTTGCTGTTTCGCTGTACGTGTACCTGAACCTGCTGCCTGATTACATCACACAGGGTGGTCCGCTGGTCGTCGTGTTGATCATGCTTTCGATAATGGTGTTCACGTATGTGTTCGAGCGTATTTTCTCCCTTAGAAAGGCGCAGGGCAAAGGAGCCCTCACGAAGTTCCTCAAAGATGTCGAAGACCATCTGAACAACGGTGACATCAACTCTGCAATCGAAACCTGCAACAAGCAGCGCGGTTCGATGGCAAACGTCATCCGCAACGGTCTGGAGAGATATCAGGAAGTGCTGAAGGACAGCCACATAGATGCGGAAAAGTACATGTCCGAAGTGCAGCGCGCCATCGAAGAGGCGACGATGCTCGAGACCCCGATCCTGGAGAAAAACCTCATCGTCCTTTCCACCATTTCTTCAATTGCTACAATGATCGGACTGCTCGGAACGGTTATAGGAATGATTCGTGCATTCAGAGCTATGGCGCATGCCGGTGCACCTGATGCCATCCAGCTTTCGATCGGTATTTCCGAAGCCCTTATCAACACGGCAGGCGGACTGATTGCCGCCATAACCGGTATCGTGGCATATAACTTCTTTGTCAATAAGGTCGACAACTTCACCTACATGATTGACGAAGCAACTTCAAGCATCATTCAGATCCTGAACTCGCGCAGGCTTGAAGGCAAGTAATCACTGCCATTTAAGGAGCTAAGCAAATGCCAAAAATTAAGAAAAAACGTCTGCCTGTCAGAATCGACATGACGCCTATGGTGGATGTTGCGATGCTGCTTCTGACGTTCTTCATGATGACGACTCAGTTCAAGCCGCCGCAACAGGTGCAGATAACCCTCCCGACTTCGGACCAGGGTCCCAAGTTGCCTGAGAGCGGGCTCATGACGATCAGCATAGACAAGGCAGGACAGATATTCATGGGTGTTGACCAGCAGCAGCTCCGGAAGGACCTGTTCGAATCGATGTACCCGAACGGCATACTGAGCCCCGATGGGAAGATGATCCCCGTCTGGCTTGCCCCCGAGGTACCCGTAAAGGCGACCGACCTGGTTTCGCTCGTGGTTAACGCTCGCATACATAACATTAGATTAGTAACCGTAATCAAAGCGGACAGGGATGCGGATTACGGACCCGTGATGGATGTGATGAACGCGCTGCAAAAGGCACAAATCACGAGGTTCGAACTGCAGACGGAGCTCCGCAGTGGTGGAGGTACCCATGGCTGATGTTCAAGTTGCAGAAAAACGCGGAAAGCAAAAGGGCAAGCATAAGAAAAAGAGAAGGCTCGGAGTACGTATCGACATGACGCCGATGGTGGACGTCGCGTTCCTTCTTCTGACCTTCTTCATGCTCACAACCGCTTTCAGTCGTCCACAGGCCATGGAAATAAACCTTCCTCCGAGCGATACGAAGGTTGAGGTGGCGGAAACGAACTTGATGACACTGAGAGTTATACCGGACGGTTCCATCTACTGGAACATCGGTAACAAGCCGCCTCAGAAGGTCGAGTGGAGCGATTTCAGGAAACTTATCGTCAACAGCAACAAGGACAACCCCCGTTTGATCACGTTGATAAAGGTTTCCCGAAAGGCGAAATACCAGGACATGATAAATATCATAGATGAGCTGAATGTCGATAATGTCACACGTTTCAGCCTTGCGCCGATGACTCCGCAGGACGATCAGGCACTGGCAAAGGTCGGCGCAAAATGAAAGGAAGGTTGATCTAAGATGGCTAAAAAGAAAAAGGAGAGTGCAGCAGAGTCGCGCGACTACGGTGCACCACTTCTGAAGCGTCTGGCTCAGAAGTATACCGGAATTGCGCTGGCCATTGCGGTCGGAATTCATCTCGCCGGTGTCGGAGCCTACTGGGCTGCACAATACCTGAGCCGGGAGAATGAAAACAACGCACCTGTCGTTATGTTGAAGTATGCCGAACTAGGTCCGCCGCCTTCGATTACAAACCAACAGGCACTGCCGCAAGTCGCGGTATCCACCCCGATGGCAAAACCCAACGTCGGTGTTCCTGTTCCAGTTCCTGATGCTCAGGTTTCCCCCGAGCAGACGATTGCAACTCAAAAGGAGCTGAGCAAGATCGTTGGTCCGGTTACTCAGGGTACGGGAGGAGATTCGGTGGGTGTTTCGTTCAATCCTAATGACATTAAGGTGAACAGCGATGAGCCGCCGCCGGATTTCGTGCCTGTCGAGAAGGAACCGCAGATCATTAAGTCGGTCATTCCGAAATACCCGGAACTTGCTCAGAGGGCAGGCATCGAGGGAAGAGTGATAGTGAAGATCTGGGTCGACAAAGACGGCAAGCCGCATCAGGCGATCGTGTTGAAGAGCGATGCGGAAATATTCAACAAGCCCGCCATCGACGCAGCTATGCAATATCGCTTCACCCCTGCCATCATGAACAAGGGGCCGGTTGCCGTTTGGGTCGTAATACCCTTTACGTTCAAACTCAGGCAGCAATAAGCCGCCGGGAATGGACCTCGGCAAGATTTCAAAATATTATGGTTACTTTATGTCCGCCGTCTTTTTTTTCGGCGGACTTTTTGTTATTTTCGGAATGTTAATTCCCAGCTATGTGCCGGAACAGTTTAGAGTGACGGCGGGAATTGTGTTGGTGCTTTGGGCAATTTACCGATTTGTAATCATTCGTACGAGGTCTGGACGAGGAGATGATGAATAAGGTCCTTCTGGTAGTCGTGACCGCGTTGGGTGTCCTTGCGTCATCGTGTCACCCCGGAAAGCCGGAGCCGTCCCCCACCGAGGGGACCCTGGTTGTATACTGCGCGGAATCGGTGGCCCCTGCGGTAACCGAGGTTGCCAAGGAGTTCATGATTCTGTATACCAAGGCTCATATCACGGTTGAACCCGTCCCGACACGCGTTGCCGTTTACAAGTTGTTCAACAACGAAACCACTCTCGCTGTGACTTCGCGATACTTCAGCCAGGATGAGCTGAACGCGATGAAAAAATACAAGATCGAAGTCGATTCGATGACCGTTGCGCTCGACGGGGTGGTCGTCGTCGTGAACAGCAGAAATCCGCTCAAGAGAATCAACACGAGTCAGTTGAGGAACATCTACTCCGGCAAAATCACCACCTGGGGGGAGCTCGAAAGGGATTTTCAGGGAAAGATCATCCCGGCGCTCGAAGACGAGAACTCGGGTACTGTGCAGTTCTTCGGCGACCGTGTACTGGGCAACGAGAAGTTTGTGAATGTTTATCCGTGTACTACGATGACGCACGTCTACAAATTTGTCAGGGATAACCGGAATGCGATCGGCCTGATCAGCTCGAACTGGCTGAACGCAGGTCCGAAGCTGCTTCCCGGGAAAGAACCTGAGCCTAAAGCTTTGGAGATAGCAGAAGTAGACTCGGCCGACCTCAAGTATGTGGACCCGAACACCTTTGGAAGTTATTACTATCCCTATCAGGCTCATATATACAGGCACTACTATCCTCTAACGAGGAATATTTACTTTATGTCCCGGGATTTTCAGCACGGGCTCGGTGCAGGCTTCTTGACATTCGCTGCAAGTGCCCAGGGACAGCAAATCTTACTCAACAATGGGCTCGTTCCCGCCACTATGCCCGTCAGACTTGTTCAATTAAACAGCCAGCCATTATGAAGAAGACCATACTACTCGTTCTCGCTTTCTCTATGTTATCCCTTACCGCGAAGGTATTCGCGCAGAGTCCCCTCGACCAGGGGAAGAGTCTGCTCGACAAGAAGGATTGTGCGGGAGCCCTGCCTTATTTGCTCAAGGCAGTCGGTGAGGATCCCAAATCGGAGAGGGCCAACCTGTACCTCGGCAACGCGTATTTGTGCCTTGGGAATCTCGACAGTGCCGAGATTTTCCTGAAGCTCGCAGTTCAGTATGACGACAAGTCCGCACCGGCAAGCTTCGGGCTCGGTCAGGTCTACGTGAAGCAGAAAAAGTATGCCGATGCGATCGAATATCTGAAGGCTGCCGCCGAGCGTGAACCTAAGAACGGGACTTACCAGATTTCCCTGGGAGAGGCCTATGTCGAAGCCGATTCCCTAGACCCTGCGATGAAGGCATTTTACAGGGCTACGGATATCAACGACAAGGATCCGAGGGCGATCGAGGGAATAGGGGACGTTTATCTCAAGCAGAATATCCTGGAGGCTGCAATCGAAAACTACAAACAAGCCCTGCAGCTGGACTCCATGGACATATCTTTGAGACTGAAACTGGCCAATACGTACATGAAGAACAATGACGGCGGTAACGCTTACGAACAGTTCGTCAAGGTTTCGCAACTTGCTCCGAACAACGCGGATGCTCAATACCAGGCCGGCGAGCTTCTTTATTCCAACAAAAGATACCGGGATGCGGTCCCGTTTCTTCAGAAGTACCACCAGCTCAAGCCGAATGACGTCAAGACGCTGCTCGAGCTGGCAAAGTCGTGTTATGAGGGACATCTCTACAGCGACGCCATCAAGTATTATCAGGAATACCTGAACAAGTATCCAAATTCCATAATGGCCAAGGCCTCAATTGCCGCTTCCTACTTTTTCGAAAGCAAACCGGTGGAGTCATATAACATTTTCAAAACGATTCCCATGGATTCCATGGACGTGAAAGACCTGGCCCGGTACGGACTAGCGGCCGATGCCGTTCACGACACGAGCGCTACAATCAAGGCCTGGACGCGGGCGGTAACGCTGGATACCACCCTCGACGTGATAGAGTACAAGCTGGCAGGAGTGCTTTTTGCTGC
>JBJKPN010000120.1:0-66442 GCA_046706365.1 Candidatus Kryptoniota bacterium
CATCTCTCTTTGAGATTCTTCTGCGTCTCGAGAATCAACCGCTTCCCTATTCCCTGCTTCTGGTATTCCCGGTCCACGGCAAGGTCTGAAAGGTAGCAGCAGTAATAAAAATCCGTTACACTTCTGGCCACTCCGACGGGTCTGTCTCCGTCCCATGCAGTAATCGCCAAATTGCAGTTCTTCAGCATGCCCTCCAAGCAGTCAATGTCGTCGACGGGGCGCCTCTCGCCCAGAGTCGACCTGACAAGCAGCTCTCTAAACTGTCCGATGCTAAGGGGATAATCTTTCCTGTATTCTATCATCTGTTTTCTCCGCCCCAATTAACCGAAAGCCTGCTGCATTTCCAAGCGAGCGTCATCGGAAGCGGCGACATTCGACGGTCCAGGTATAAGCAAGTATGGCCGGCCGCGGTGCACCCTCAAACGAAAAAGACCCGCGCCGGGCTTCAATCCGGGAGCGGGTCTGAGCTGGGGAGGACCTTCCCTTAGCGCAAATTCATGTTGTCAATCCTTCATCCGCACACTACTCAGCGAAGAGTCATTCTCCGCCTTTCCTCGACAGTATCGAATACCTGGGTGCGGGCATGTCGGTCCCTTTGATTGATTTCCAGAGTATTTCATTGAAAAGCCTCGGTGGAACCGCATCTTCAACCGCAAAGTCCATCTTATCTACCCTTCGCTGTCCGAATGCACCTAGCGGGTTGCGGGCGTCGATGTCGATCATAGGTTGCGCCACGGTGTATTCCGCATCGTCGGGTGTGTTCGTAAACGAGTTGTACATCGGCGTCGCCGAGGCGTCGTACTGACTCATCGGGGGCATGCCGAGTATAAGCTCGATGGTTCTGAGCATCGATGCCGTGCTGTACATCGTGTTGTCGACGTAATGGCGTTTACAGTACGGACTGATAACCAGGCCTTCCGTGCGGTGACAGTCGACATGATCGGGACCGGCCTGTGCATCGTCTTCAATCGAGAAGATCGCAGTCTCAGGCCAGATCTTGCTGTGCGTGATCCTATCCACGAATAACCCGAAGGCATAATCATTCTCACCCACCATGGCCTGCGGAGTGAGCGCACCTTTTTTCGTCCCCCACGTGTGATCGTTAGGGAGCCAGATTATGCTCAGCTGCGGCACTTTGTTCCCGGCAAGAAGCCTGGTGAAGTCCCTGTTCCACGCCTCGTACCGCGACACATCGGAGTAATCAAGATCCCAGGCACGATACATCGGGTCGATATGTCCGACGAGCACCTTTTCCAGAGCCTTGTCCGGCTTGTTTGTATCCGGGTTGCTCTCGCAAAACTCTCCGTAATCCCTGAGGTAGACATGGTTCCTCTCGCAGAGATTCCAGATATAACCGTTTTCGGGCGAAGCGACAGGCTCTCCCCCCTGGAAATCGTACACCGCTCCCCTCCCTGCATAATTCGAGGGCCAGCTCTTGACGACGTAATCTGTCGCGTACGCGGCATCGGACCAGTTATGCCCGTCAGCACTGACTTCTGCATTGCAATAGAGGTTGTCGAGAAGGACGAAGTTCTTGACAATTTTATGGAGGTTCGGGGTGACTTTTTCTCCGAAGAGCGTGATGTTCGGGTCGCCATTCCCTTCTTTTATATCGCCGAAGACCTGGTCGTATGTCCGGTTCTCTTTTATGAAATAGAAGACATACTTGATCGGCGACTTGCCCCCCACTTTGTCGGGGATCGGACTGTCGACAGCAGACATCGTTTGCCTGAGCTGGTCCGGGCGATACGGAGTATCTGCGTAAACCTGCCTGGTGTACCGCGCGAGTTGCGCCTTGTTCGGGAATTTGAAATAAGAGAGTGTGCCCTTCAGAAGATTCCCTATGTACAGGGGGCCGTGAGAGTTCAGCGGGTATCCGGGGTTGGGAAAGGACCGGCTCCCTTTTCCGTTGAGGACGAGCACGGTGCCGTTCTTCAGCTCCATCACCTTTGTCGGGTACCATTCGACGGGGATGAATCCGACCGGCACAGGTTTGCGGATGTTCGAAATGTCTATCACTGTCAGTGAATTATTGTCGGCGTTCGCCACCAGGACGTACTTACCGTTCGGCGATACGCAGACGGAATTTGTCGTGGACCCTTCCGGCGAGTCGGGATAAATCGAAGTGGATACTGTCGCAACCGGCCGGCGATGAGCAAGGTCGAGGACACTTACGCTGTTGTCGTTCGCATTGGCGACGAACGCATAACGCCCGCGAACTGCGATTCCCGTCGGGTGAGGCCCGGTCGGTATTTCATAAATCATTCGGCTTCCTCTGAATGCTTCTATTTTCTTCGAGCTCCAGAGAGAAACAAGCAGGGTCCCGTCGCCAAGATACCTGCAATAGTAAGGCATTCCGTCAAGATGAACGACTGTAATCTTACGGGTTCTGAAATTGTAATACCTGAGCGTACTGTCGCCCCGGAATACAACGGCAAGGTTTCTTCGGTTCACGGCAAGCCCCGCTGCGAAATCATACGGGCCCTTCTCTTGATGATCGACGATTCTGGGATCGGCAAACCGTATTGTGTTCAGCTGCTTGAGCCTTCCATTGACCAGCACGAAGACATAAACAGAGTTCTCGTTCCCGCCCGAGACATAGAGCTTGTTTCCGTAGAACCGGATTCCCAGCCAGCTGTCCTTCAATATTATGCGCTGCACGACCTCATCAGTTCGCAGGTCTACAAGCGTTACTCCGGGATTTGAAAAACCGTCCTGGGTAATCGCGAGATATCTCTGGTCCGGCGAGATTGCCGCATTGAGCGGGAGCTCGCCTAACCGGATCGACTTCCCTGCAGGCGAAAGCCACCACCCGTTCGGGAGAAGCACTCTTGAACCCTGCGGGCCTGGAAGCTGCGCCGCGGCAATGCCATACGTGAGGGCCAAAGTGCCGATTATTACCCAGACTCGTTTCGCCATGTTCATATACTTCTCCTTGAAATGTAGAATTCTTGTTAAGAACAACCCGGCCGGGATCAGAGTCTCCTCATGTCCGGGAACATTTTTGGGGTTGCCGATTCAACAGGCAACCCCGCCCTGGCAGTGATGACATCCGCTACTTAAGGAGGACCATTTTCCTGGTAATCGCGTATGTTCCCTGCTGCAGCTTATAGAAATAGATGCCGCTGGCAAACCTGTTCAAATTCAAACTGTATTCGTAGTCTCCTGCAGTCCTGTAGCCATGTGCAACTTCTTCCACCAGCTGACCGAGGGCATCGTAAACACTCAGGTTCACGATACCCGGCCGATTCAGCGTAAACCTTATTTCTGTCGACGGATTGAAGGGATTCGGAAAATTCTGATACAGATGGAAGATTCGGGGTACTGCAGCACCAATCGGTTTCACAACGGTGAGAGCTGTGTCTCCGGTTATTTCGGCTGCCGCTTCCAAAAGAGTAACCCCGCTTAATTGGACGGAAAGGCTGACAGTTCCCGACGGAGGCAGCAGCCAATTGTCGTTGAAAAGCCCCGTGCCCGGACTCTGCGCATGGCTCCAAAGGGAATCGGCATTTGTCAGCAGAAAGTCACCAAACATGGTCTGCAACGAATCACCCAAAGCAGGTTCACGGATGAGATTGGCGAGATAGTACATGTAAATTCCATTGAACAATCCTCCGTCGCCCGTCCCTTCCGACCTCAACACGCCGTACGACGGAGCAAAGATGCTGTCCGCTACCTCAGCTTCTCTGACTGCCTCGTTCAAATAAGGGGAGTCGCCGGTAATCCGGTAAAGATCGAGCGATGCACCGATGTAGGTACCGTAATTGTACGAGTACGATCCTTTATTCGGAGTACCGACAGAATTTTTGTAAGCAATACCGTCAAGGATGATCCCTGTTTGTGCGTTTACGAGGTTGCTGTCAAGCCACGCATGGATATTCCTGGCCCATGTCAGGTTGGAAGAATCACCGAAGTCTTCGAATAGCTTGCATGCTAATATGCAGGCCGGGGCATTCGCAGGTACATTCTTGTAAATACCTGTTGTTTGCCATTGGATTCCCCCTCCGCCCGGGCTGTCGGTCCACCCTCCCTTGATGACCTTCCAGAGAGCGTTGGCTTCGTTGAAATAAACGCTTTCGCCGGTTGCCTCATACGATCTCAGCAACGCAAGGGCCATCCATTCCATGTCATCGTAGTAGTCGTCTGTAAAGCCGCCCGAACCCAGAATCCCCTGATACATAGAAATCATCCTGCCGGGGTAAAGAGAATCTCCCGTACGCCGATAACCCATGACGAGAACATCGAGAGCATGTGCCTGCCACCAGTAATTCACTGTTTTGCTGCGTGCAGTATTCGAATAGTAAATTTCCGCAGGGGGGAACCAGAAATACCTGTCGAGTGCAGCCTGAGCGCTATCTGCCCTTGCGTCCCAGAGACCGACCCTGTCGCCGGTTCCGGTTGCAGCGGTGCTTTCCGCATAGAGCATGCCGGCCGTCGACATAAGACTGAGAATTAATAAAACGAAGAAAGCGCGTTTGATAATCTTCGACACAGTGCTGTCTCTATATTGTTGATCCGATTCTTGTCCGATCGCCTTGAGCGATAGATGGCAATACAAAGTACCGGAGTGGCTTCTTGTGCGACATAAGCCACTCCGGCACATAAACATATTCTTACTTAAGCAGCATCATTTTCTTCGTGATCGAGTTTGTACCTTCACTCAGCTTGTAGAAGTAAACTCCGCTTGCGAATTGGTCCATATTCACGGTGAAATTGTACACGCCGGCTGCCTTGTACCCGTTTTGAACGACGTCCACAACCTCTCCGAGAACGTTATACACTTTAAGGCTGACGTCGCCCGACTGTTTCAGCTCGACCTTGATCACGGTCGACGGATTGAAAGGATTCGGATAGTTCTGGCTCAGGTCGAACTTTTCCGGAACCTCGTTCGTCTTGGTCACGACGGCGTTCAGCGACGGATACCAGTTCAGATCGCCGAGCGGCTTCCCGTCGGTTCCGGCAGTCAGAAGGGCCGAGTCGGAATACTTGAGATTCTCAGGAACCGGATATCCCTGAGTCGAGGCCCAGTCCTTGGGCACATCGGCAAAAATATTTGTCGGATCTGTCGGCAACTGGGGCCAGATGTAATTCGAGGCGTCTCCGTTCAGCCACTGCAGGTGTTCATATTGTACGAGGCTGTCGAGTGCGGGCGTTGTCAGTGAGGACGAGAATCCGGGATCGACGCTGTCATTATTTGCCGCCACGAGATGCGAGCCGCCCTGTTGACTCGCGAACAGAGCTTTCGTCTGCGAATTCATGAACACGGGAAGAATGATCGGGTCGTGCGTGGTGTCGTTGTACTGCGTCCAGAAATTCATGAGCGGTGCGGGCCAGCAGTAGACGTTGTTCAGGACATTAACGTGCCTGTCCGCTTCGGTCAGGTTGAAAGGAGCTGCGGTCAACGCACCAAGCGTGTCCAGGACGACAATGTTCGGATTATCGATCTTGCCGCCGAACTGGGACGTGTTTGCCAGTGTGGAATCTCCCGAGTGTGCAATGAGACCATAGAAGATATTGTTCTCGATGTCTTCATTGACAGCCTGCTGTACCTTCATCGGAGGTCCGCTATTCAGGAAACAAGTGTTGTGATCGAATCTGATGTATTCGGCATACCAGTTGGAACCGAAGTAGCTTCCGTTGACGCAGAAGAATGTATCGTTTTCGTACCAGAGTGTATCGACCGGTCCTTTTGTAAGCTCCCAGTAGATCGCGCCTTTCGGCCACTGGTAACTTTGGACGTTCCTGAACTCGCAGTTCGTGATAAACAGGTTAGCGTGGATACTATTATTGTGTTGAATCAGGTTTGTGTTGCCGCCGTACCAGTCGTCAATCACATCATGATCCAAACGCAACGTCACATTGTTGCCGGTTTCAGTCATGAGCGTAGTGGTAAGAGCAACACCGTCGGGACGCTCACCCAGCAGGTAGCAGCCCTGGATGGTGACACTGCCCGTATCGCAGGCCACGAACGGATCAGGCGTCGTGTTGTCAGCATTCACAATTGGCTCAATTACCGGCGGGTGACCGGTGACCGGATTGATTTTTCCGACGATCTTCAGGTTATAATACTGGTTCATGGTTATCGTGTTATCGAGATAATAAACGGTGTCGACCGAGCCTGTCTGCTGAAGGACGTAAACCCGGTTTACATCATTCCTTTGTCCCGTGGCAGTCGTGTCCCCGGTTATAACGTTGAACAGATTCGGCTGACCATTGGCGTTGAGCGCGGAAACATACATGGTATCCGATGCGGCCTGCGCAAACGACTGGCCGGGAAGCGCGGCCAGCACCAGTAATGCGGCTAACGACATAGCGACTAGTACCGCTTTCATAGGAAATCTCCTCTTGTTTAAAGTTGAAGTTGTTTCATATCTGGAAATCACATTGGATGGGTATCAACTTGACAACTACCCATTGTTATAATGTTGTTCGAATGAGCCTTCATCACCTCCAATCGGATAGGTCTTTCAGTAATGGGACGACGGTCATGGCTAGAGACTCCAGCGGAGACCGAGGTCGGCAGTCATACCGTAGGCCAATTGAGAGGTCGGGAAACCATTTGCCTGGACGATATAGGTGTCGCTCGCACCGTTCAGATCGTTCAGGTTTAAGTAGACTTGAATGCCGTACCATGGCAGGTCCTGTTTGACGACAGCGTCCCAGCGAAGATAACTCTTTTTGTAGGAGCGAAGTTCGGGCCAGAAGTTTGTTGCATTGAAAACATTCGATTGATAGATCATAGACACGACAGCGGAGAACCCCTGGTAATCGTACCCCAGCGACAGATTGACGATATCATCCGGTTGATCCAGGAGTCTGTCTGAATAGAGGGTGTCGACGTAAACAGGCTGAAACAAGGTTTGAAAGGTGCCAGGATATGTGATCAGGTAAGGGTACTTCGCGCCCGAGAATATGTGCGTGTAATTTATGTTGAGAACAAGTCCGCTGAGCACAGACGGCAGGTACCAGAAATGAGTCTGCCAATCGACTTCGGCTCCCCAGAGGTTGACGCGGAATGAATCGTTGACGGCCGTTGAAAGTGCGTACCCCCTGGCAACGGGGGGAACCCCGGGGTAGAGCGAGGTATCTGTGATATGAACAGTCTCAGGGAATATGAAATTGTCAATCTGCTTCAGAAAACCGTCAATTGAGAAGAGCCCCATGTTATTGCTGTAAAGAGACAATGCAAGATCGTAATTCCGGGAGTGTGACGGTTTGAGAGCGTAGTTATTCCACGTTACCGACTCCGAGCCGGTGATAACGTCAAGCCTCGGAATGATGTCGCTGAACCCCGGATAGGAAAGCGTGTTGGTGTAGGACGCACGAGCCTCGAGCCACGAAAGAGGCCTGTAATTCAGAATGAAGTCCGGCAGCCAAAACCCGTGGTATTCACTTACCGTGGTGTCGCTGTAAGGCGGAGCCGGGAGGGAATTGTCCGTGCTTCCGGCCTGATAGTGGACCCCTGTGTAGGTTGTCCGCAGAGCCTGGTAACGTACACCGGGAATAAATGTTAGCAGAGGCCCTATGTTAAAGGTAGCCATCACGTATCCGGCACTCCGGTATTCATCCCCGGTATAGTTGTTTGCGGCGTCCTGATATTGACTCGGGGCATACGGGGAAGCAATCATGACGGGGGGTGCGTTCCGCATGAAGCCAACTACGGTGTTTATGGTCTGAGAAAGCATCCCCAGATTGATCGGCAGCCCCATTGAATAATCGCCTCCGAGGAACTTTCCGTAACTGAAAGATGAATCCACATATACACTCAGAGGCAGGGCGCTGTTGTTCGATACGTTGTAGGGCGGGCGAGCCATCCACGGGAATTCATTCAGCACCTGCTGAAGCGGACCGTTCGAGCCCTGCGCAGGGGACGCGTCGAGAGTACCGTTTCCGTAATTGTACCCGTAAAATCTGTCGGTGAACTGGTACATCCCGCCGAATTTCAGTTTCCCGGTGATTTGGCCCGACAGATCGACAACCTTCTCCAGGTCGACTGAGGCAGTATACTCGTTCGACTTGTTGAAGCTGCTGCTTGTGCTTATCGAGCCGAGATACATGTAAGTAGGGTTAACCATAGTTGTCGCTTCCCGGCCTACCACTATGGGATTTGCACCGCTGGAAGTTACCGGGAACCCGACCGACCCCTGGCTGAAGGTCGCGCTCCAGCTTCCCGGGTTCCTGGAGTCGGAATATGAGTGTGACACTTTTACGTCGGCCTTGAGCCAGGACAAATTCTGTTGATACTCCAGAAGATTTGTGACTACGTCCAGTCTGTTCGGGGAATAAGCAGCTCCGTAGGATATTGAGTTGCTCCCGATAGGAGGTATGCTGTAACTCTGGCTGCGATTTTCAGTATTCGTAATCGCCCTGCTGAGAAAATTCATAAAATCAATCTTCCCTTCAGGAAGTCTGTAATCCATGACAACTGTCCCGTCAACCAGCTGCTGTTCACTCGGCGCGAAGGTCAGTGCGAGATTATCCAATGAAATCGGGTTTGGCTTACCGATGTTTTTTGTGACCATACTGTAGCTTCCGCCGAATTCGTCGGAAGTCAGGTTTATTCTCTGGGATATCACCTGTGCAAGTATGCCGAACCGTTTGTCGAAAAACCTGTCGCCGATCGTTCCGGCAAACTTATAGTTATTGTAATCGTTCTGAAGATTGTCGTAGCTTCCCTGGGCATTAAGGTCGATCTCCGGACCCCCCGTCGGATTTTGCCTGGCCTCCCGAAGCTGGAAATTTACAACGCCTCCGAGAAAAGCGGCGTCCATATCCGGCGTGGCAGTTTTGTAGAGTTGTATGCCTCTCAGTGAGCTCGACGATATCATGCTCAGGTTAACGCTCCGGTTGCCGGAGCTTGTCGAAGCCATTTCCACCCCGTCGATCATCACGCTGTTATACTGGGGAGCCATCCCACGTATCGCGAGCTGTGTTCCTTCACCCCCCTGTCTCACGAGATAGACTCCCGGCAGTCTGCCCACCGACTCCGCCGCGTTTACATCGGGAAGCTGCCTGATGCGGGCCGCTGAAACTGCATTCATTACCCTGTTCGATGAGAGCTGCTCGTTGATGGCTGCATTCTGGCCGCTCGCCTGTGCAGTCACCACCACCGCCTTCCCCTCTACGCCTACCGCCGCGAGCTTGAAATCATGTCTCAACACCTGCCCTGCCGTCACATCGACGGAGGCCTCAAGATGACGGTACCCGACGTAACTCACACGTACAGTGTAAGTTCCGGGCGGGACATTGGGAATCAGATACCTGCCGTCCAGACCCGTCGAAGCACCGAGGCTGGTACCCATAAGAAGAACGTTCGCGCCGGGCAGCGGCTCCCCTGTTTGCAGGTCCGTCACCAACCCGGACATTGTGCCGGGGGACTGACACATCGCCATTACCGGCACGAGGCAAAAAATCAAAGTGGTGATTAAAACGGTAACCTTTCTCATCGGCATCTCTCTGTTCCTCATCCCTGTTCCACATCAATTCTAAGTATGGTCCTGCTCTCTTAACCGCCCTATATAACTTTTCGCAACGAGAGAGGAGCGCCAAAGGACTTATGCCGATCAGGAACGTCCGATCATCATAACGAGGCAGGCCGGTGATTATCGGAAAGTAGAAGACGCTTCTTGCGGTTGACCTTTACTCTTTCCATTCCAGGTTTTCACACTTCATCCGCTGCTAACCTCTCTCTGCACGCGCGTTGTTTTACAAAGCTCGACACAAAGTAGCATGCGATCTTTAACTCTGAACGACGCTCGCGTTAACTCTTGGTTAATTGTTCTCCGAAGTTCAGCTTTACCCGAAAAACAATTTTGTATCATACCACACAGTGCAATGTCCCGCTTGAAAAGTTATTCGTGTGAACGGAACATTAACGATACGGGCAATTAACGTAAACATAATTTGTGTATGCAGAGAATGTGAATTAGAATACGAATCATGATCGCAGCGGTCCGCCTGCAAGACTGCAAAATGTTCAACTGAAATAGAAGCTGAAGGAATCACATGAGCGAAGCACGTTACACGGCGCTCGACAACGCCGGGGTAAGAAGCATACACTACAAGATAACCGCATTATCCGCTGTGGGTGTTTTCCTCGACGGATTCGATATCTCAATCATCGGTGTTGCCCTCACGATCATCATCGGCTTGCCGGCGTTCAGTTATGCGGCGACGCCGCTGGGCAAGGGATTAATGGCGGCATCGACGACGATAGGAATGCTCGTCGGTGCAATTGTTTTCGGATACGTCACCGACAAGCGCGGCAGGAAGTTCATGTACATGTGGGACATGGTAATTTTCGTAGTCTTCACCGCGGCCATTTCCGTGTCGTTCGATTACTGGTCCCTCTTCGTATTCAGGACAATACTCGGGCTTGCCATAGGCGCTGACTACAGCATCAGCACGACGATAATCTCGGAATTTTCTCCGAAGCAGTCGCGCGGGAAATTCCTCGCTGTCAATGTATCCGCCTGGTGGATAGGTTCCGCGGTCGCCTTCATTATCGGCTACCTTCTCCTTCCGCTAGGTCCGAACGCATGGAGGTTTATGTTCGCAGCGGGCATGATCCCGGCCGCGATTGTTCTCGTTTTAAGAAGATCGGTCCCGGAGTCGCCGAGGTGGCTTGCAAATTCCGGCCACGCCGACGATGCGAAGGCAGTCATAGAGGAAATCACAGGTCAGCAGGAGGAGCTGCATGCCGGCACGCGGAAAGTCTCATTCTCCATCCTGTTCAGCAAAAAATACATTCGGGCAACGGCGTTTGTGGCGCTTTTCTGGTTTTCATATGATGTGGCATTTTATGGGATAAGCCTTTTCACACCGACAATCCTCGGGATCTTTGGCCTGGATCACAGCAATGCCATACTTGGCTCGGCCATTTTCGCGGCGGTAGCCGTTCTCGGGAGCTTTCTCTGCATCGCTACCGTAGACAAATGGGGAAGAAAAGCGGTCACCTTGCTGGGCTTCTCCGGGATGAGTCTATCGCTTCTCGTGTTATCGGTCATCGCGTTGAAGACTCCGAAATCAGCTTTTACGATGGGCGGTTACGCCCTGGTAATAGTGGCAATGTATGTGCTGTTTCAACTGACACAGACCTGGGGTCCCGGCGGGACCGATTTCATATTCCCTCAAGAGCTTTTCCCCACGTCGATACGCGCAACCGGACAAGGATGGGGAACATCCGTAAGCAGGATTGGGGCAATTCTGGGACTTATCGGCTTTCCACAGCTTGTCGCTTTTTCCGGGCTGGGTTACGGTCTGCTACTGTTTTTTGTTTTCTCCGTAGTCGGCCTCTTATCGACCGTCTTTCTGGCTGTCGAGACGAAAGGCAAATCACTTGAGGATATCACCGAGTGAACCAGTGAAGAATATAATTACGCTCATGCCGTCAATTCGAGCGACAAGAAAGACGCCGTTGTTGCGCAAGGAAATAGTATGCAGATAAAATTTCTCGGAAGATGGAGCTCCAACCTCGTGGCAGGTGAAAGGCATGTCTCATTCGTGCTGGACGACACGATCGCATTCGACTTCGGTCCGCATGCACTTGAATCCCTTCTCGACAGAGGTTTGGATCCAAACAAGATTCGCATCCTGCTCATCAGTCACATGCACCTCGACCACTATATCGGCCTGGCCGAGCTGTTGTGGTACAGGTCGATCTACAATGCAAAGGAAAAGCTGACTGTTCTCGGACCCGTCGGGATCGGGACTCACACGCAGCTTCTGATGAAGCTGGTGGAGACGCCGCAGATCTGGCATGATAAGCAGATAAACCCAAGGACGGAATTTGTCGAGGATTCGGACTTCGAATTCATCCGTGTCTTTCATGCCGACCACTCGGTTCCCTGCAACTCCTATCGCGTCGAGTACAAGAAAAGGACAATCTTTTACAGCGGCGATACGGCGTATTCCACGAATGTGGTTGAAGGGGCAACGAATGCCGATTACCTCTTTCATGAGATGACCTATACAGACAAAGACAGGAAGCTTGCCGATTTCTGGCGTCATTCCACATACTCGGACGCGATGAGGGTTTATAACGAAAGCGGTGCAAAGCAACTCGTGCCGGTTCATCTCACACTGGCTACTCACACGATGCTCGCAAAAAAGGTCGGTGTGGTGAGAGGACTGAACTACCCCGCGAATGTTATGGATATCTGAATCTCGTTCTACCTCCACGCAATTAGTGGAGGTCACGGTTCGGGTCGGTCGAAAGAACTGTTCCCACGGTACTCCACGATCGATTTTCAACCCGCAGGAGTTGTCGCGAAGCGGATTCTATTCTGATACTATTTTTGCCGTGTGGTTTCTACAGCGCCAGTGCTGCTGGACTCTCCAGTATCTTTTTCAGAGTCTGCATGAACCTTGCAGAAAGCGCACCGTCGACAACGCGGTGGTCGGACGAGAGTGTCATTCGCATTCGCTTTCCAATCACGATCTGACCGTCTACGACGACCGGTTTTTCGACAATCGCTCCGACTGCCAGAATTGCGGCTTCGGGGGGATTAATGATGGCAGTGAACTCATCCACTCCGAACATACCGAGATTGCTGACTGTGAAAGTGCTCCCGGAATATTCTTCCGGTTTCAACTTCCTCGCGCGTGCACGAGCGGCAATGTCCTTGGACTCAGCGGAAATTTCCCTTAGCCCTTTCATGTCCACGTTTCGTATCACGGGAGTGATCAGCCCTTCATCGATAGCAACGGCAACCCCGATGTGAATATCGCCGAAGATTCTTATCCTGTCCTTCATGAAAGTCGCGTTTACTTCCGGGTGGGTCAGGAGTGCGGCCGCACAAGCCTTCACGATAATGTCGTTGAAGCTTATCTTGTTTTCTTCGTCGAATTTGTTCAGCGACTCGCGGAAGGCAATCGCATTTTCCATATCGACTTCTACCGTGAGAAAGAAATGCGGAGCTTCGACGTTGCTCTGGCTGAGCCGCTTTGCGATAGATTCGCGCATCATCGAGAGCGGCTGATCTGTAAAACCGCCCGACGGGACTACGCGGGCCGCATGTCCCGTTGTTCCCGGCACAAATGCTTCGACGTCCCGCTTAATTATTCGTCCGCTCGTCCCTGTTCCTCTTACATCACCGATCTCGATTCCACGCTCTTTTGCGAGTCTTCTTGCGAGAGGCGATGCCTTAAGCCTTCCGTCGCCCCTTGGTGGTTCGGCTGTCGCCGGCTGCGAAATCGGCGCGGTCATCGGCCTGGCAGGAGCACCTGTCGCGATCGTCTGTTGGGCGGAGGCCGGCTTCGATTCTTCTTTCGCCGCGGGAGCCGTCGATTCCGCTGCCATGGCTGAAACGTCCTCGCCTTTGTCGCCGAGAATGCCCAGGAGTCCGCCGACCGGAACACGATCGCCTTCCTTCGCTATGATCTTCAGGAGTGTTCCCTCATCATAAGCCTCCATGTCCATGTTGGCTTTGTCGGTTTCAACTTCGGCAATGACATCGCCGGGGGCCACCGTTTCCCCTTCTTTCTTCAACCATTTGATAATTCTGCCCGTGTCCATAGTGTCGCTGAGTTTGGGCATCTGGATCTTAGTTGCCATTTCCGGTTTGCTCCTTCAAAACTCTTGAAAAAAATCCGTCACAGAAATTCACAATTAATCAGGAAGAACGCTCAGAGGACTTTTCTTCGTCCCAGTCCTTGCCCTTCCAATGCAATCAATACAATGCACTCTTATTTCTTGTACAGAGTGCGCTTCGCCGCCGCAATGATCTTCTCGGGAGTCGGGAGGACATTGTGCTCGAGAGTCTTCGAGTAAGGCATCGGAACGTCTTCCGACGATACAAGTTCAACGGGAGCGTCGAGATAATCGAAGGCCTTAAGAGAAATTCGATAAGCTATTTCGCTGCCGACGCTTGCAAAGGGCCACGAATCCGTAACCACAATGCATCTGTTCGTCTTCTTGACGCTCTCGATAATAATCTCTTCGTCGAGCGGGCGCACTGTCATCGGATCGACAATCTCTGCATCGATACCGTCCTTCGCAAGCTCGTCCGCGGCGTTCATCGAAACCCCGAGCATCTTCGAGTATGCGACAATCGTCAGGTCCCTGCCTTCCCGCTTCACTTCGGCCTTGCCGAGCGGAATCGTAAACTCACCTTCGGGGACTTCTCCTTTCATCCCGTACATCACTTCGCTTTCCATGAAGATGACCGGGTTGTCGTCGCGTATAGCGGACTTCAGAAGACCTTTTGCATCCTTCGGTGTTCCGGGCAGTACGACCTTGAGTCCGGGCACGTGGGCATAAATGCTCTCGAGCGCCTGCGAATGAGTGGCGGCAAGCTGGTGTGCGGCGCCGTTCGGGCCGCGTATGACCATCGGCACCTTGAGCTGGCCGCCCGACATATGACGCATCTTGGCGGCGTTGTTGATAATCTGGTCGAACGCGACGAGAGAAAAGTTGAATGTCATAACTTCGACTATCGGCCTCAAACCGACCATGGCGGCGCCGACTCCGAGACCGGTGAATCCCGTCTCCGAGATCGGGGCGTCTATCACCCTCTGCGGTCCGAATTTCTGGAGCAGGCCTTGCGTTACTTTGTATGCACCCTGATACTGGGCGACTTCCTCACCGACGATGAATATCGAGTCATCGCGTTCCATCTCCTCTGCCATCGCCTGATTGAGTGCTTCTCTGTATGTTAATTCCGGCATTTATTGAAACTCCTGATAATTGATTTCTCTGATTAGACGTAAATGTCGTCGTACATAGATTCGAGAGGGGGTTCCGGACTGTTCTCCGCGAACTCCACACACTCGGCGACGGTCTTCTTGACATCCGCCTCGACGTTGTCGATTTCCTTCTGAGTAGCGATTTTCTCATCGAGAAGGAATCTCTTCATCTGCTCGACGGGGTCCCTGCGCTTCTCTTCTTCAACTTCCTGCTTGGTCCTGTAAATCGAATCGGGGTCCGACATGGAATGGCCGCGGTACCGATAAGTCCTCAGCTCAAGCAACGTCGGAAGGCTCAACTCCCGGGCCTTCTTGGCAGCTTCCTTCACGGCATCATAAACCGAGAATACGTTCATCCCGTCGGCAACCATTCCTTCAATCCCGTACGAGCAGCCTCTCTTGTATAACTCGGTAACAGCCGAAGCCCGCTCCACTGCGGTTCCCATTCCGTACATGTTGTTCTCGACGATGTAAACAACCGGGAGTTTCCACAACGCTGCAAGGTTGAGCGACTCATGGAAGCTGCCCTGGTTCATCGCGGCGTCACCCATGAAAGTCAGACAAACACGGGCTTCCTTCCTGTATTTTATCTTGAATGCGATTCCAGTTCCGAGCGGTATCTGCCCGCCTACGATAGCGTGTCCGCCGAGCATATTCTTCGCAGCATTGAAGAAATGCATCGATCCGCCTTTCCCTTTGCTCGATCCGGTATATTTGCCGTACAGCTCGGCCATCAACACTTTCGGGTCGGTACCTTTGGCGATCGCGTGACCGTGGTCCCGGTATGCTGTAATCAGGTAATCGTCTTCATGCGTGGCGGCTACCGAACCGACGGCTACCGCTTCCTGACCGATATAAAGATGAAGAAAGCCGCTGATCTTCTGCATGCTGTAAGCCTTCGCTGAGGCTTCTTCGAAGCGCCGTATCAATACCATTGTGTGGTACATCTCGACCAATTTATTTCTGCCCAGACTTAAATATTCTTCCATGTTTGTCTCGACTTCAAAGTCGCTCATCTATCTATTCTCCGTAATTGTTTATTGTACTATCTGCTCGTCGGCATGGTACGAACTTCGAACCAGTGGTCCCGATTCGACGAATTTGAATCCCATCTCGAGTCCGGTATTTTTGTACATCTCGAACTCGTCCGGCGTGACGTACCTGTCTATCGGGAGATGTTCCTTCGTGGGCTGGAGATACTGACCGACCGTGAGTATGTCCACACGGGACTTTCTCAGGTCCTTCATGACCTCGAGCACCTCTTCCGGCTTCTCTCCTATTCCGACCATCACGCCGCTTTTTGTAACCAAGCCGTGTTCCTTGAAATACTCCAAAACCTCCAACGACCTCTCATACTTCGCCTGCGGCCTCACGATGCTGTAGAGCCTCGGGACAGTCTCGACATTGTGATTCAAAATGTCGGGAGCAGAATCGACCACGATATCGAGGGCAAGCTTTTCGCCTTTGAAGTCGGGTATGAGAATCTCAATCCTGCACTTCGGCTCTCTGATCCGGATCTGTCTGATAGTCTCGGCAAAGATCGAGGCGCCCCCGTCGTTCAGTTCGTCCCTGTTGACGGAAGTTATCACGACATGACGAAGTCTCATGGACGCCACCGCCTCGGCCACGCGGCGAGGCTCGTCGGTGTCGAGCACGGTCGGACGGCCGGTCTTCACCGCACAGAAACCGCAGCTCCGTGTGCATACATCGCCGAGTATCATGAAGGTCGCAGTTCCGCGTCCCCAGCATTCGCCCAGGTTCGGGCAATGGGCCTCTTCGCACACCGTGTGGAGCTGCTTCCCGCGCATCAGGCCCAGCAACTTAGTGTAGTTCTCCCCATACGGGAGTTTCGCTCGAATCCATTCGGGCCTCCTCGGTCGGGGCTTTTCCTCTATTAAAATATTATCGTCCTTGTCTTTCATACATCAATCTCTAAACTCAAATTTTAAATTCGCCAATCGAATATTTCAGCTCATTAACATTCGCGGTCTTCACTGTCACGAAACCTGGTTTGTATCGAAATTTTCCAGGTACTCGACGATTCGCTCCAGGAACCGTCCTCCGAGGGCGCCGTCCACGAGCCGGTGATCGAACGAGAGTGTCAGGAAGCCCATCTGCCTGATCGCGATCGCATCGTTTATGACCACAGGTCTCTTCTTCACCGCGCCGACGCCCAGGATTGCCACGTTCGGCTGGTTTATTATCGGCGTTCCCATCAGGTTTCCGAACACGCCGTAATTTGTAATCGAGAAAGTCGATCCGATCGTGTCGTCTCCGGTAAGCCGTTTCGTCCTTGCGCGCGTCGCAACATCCTTGATCGCCCTTGCAAGTCCGAGGACATTCTTCTCATCGGCCTGTTTGATGACGGGCACGAGCAGTCCTGTTGTTTCGACTGCGACCGCGATTCCCAGGTTCACATAGTTGTGCTGGATTACGTTCGTCCCGTCGATGCTGCTGTTCACGAGCGGGAAGTCCTTCAGCGCCTTGACGACAGCGTGCGAGATGAAAGGCATGAAGGTAAGCGGGAATCCTTCGTGCTTCTGAAAATCGTCGCCATTTTTCGAAATGTAGTCCGCTATGGACGTCATATCGACTTCCGTTATGGCTGCAACATGAACCGACGTGTCGCGGCTCGACACCATATGCTCCATTATCCGCTGGCGCATATTGTCCATCGGAATCGCCTTCTCCCTTGCCGAATCAGCCTTCACTTGCGGTTGGACCGGCCGGCCCGGAATCGCTTTCGCAGCTTTCACCGGAGAAGAAGTCCGGCTCTCTACATACCGGATGACATCCTCTTTTGTAATCCGGCCGCCGGCACCAGTGCCGTCCAGCCCTGTCAGTTCATCCAGGGAAATTCCTTCGGTCTTCGCGATGTTCTTAACCAGTGGCGAAAAGAACCTGTCACCATTATGACCGTTGGCGGGTGCGGTCAACTGGTTCCTTCTCACAGCACGGTTGCGCGGTGACACGGCCTCTTCATCGGCCATCTGATTTACTTCCGATTCGGCAACCGGAGCTTCCTCAGCCCGCGACGATTCCTGTCCGGCTCCCGTCTCAATGTACGCGATGATGGATCCGACCTCGGCCGTCTCCTGCTCCTGCACCAGCACCTTCGACAGAACACCGGCGGTTGAAGACGGTATTTCCGTATCGACTTTGTCGGTGCTGATTTCGAGCAGAACTTCGTCCCGGTCGATTTTCTCGCCGGTTTTCTTGAGCCACTTGACAATCTTGCCTTCAGTGATGCTCTCACCCATCTTCGGCATTAGGACCGCGACTTGCATGGTATCTCCTCCTCCTTAATAACCGGCAAGTTCTTCAAGAACCGCCAGGACCTGAGCCTCAGTGGGGAGAATGGCGGGTTCCAGGGTAGGGCTGTAAGGAATTGGAAAGTCTTTGGCAGTGATTCGCCTGATCGGCGCATCAAGGTGTTCGAACGCCTCCTCGGCGATGATACTGGACACCTCGGCTGCAAAGCCGCTCGTGCGCGTATCCTCGCTCAATACGAGGACCCTGTTGGTTTTCTTCACACTCTCGAAAACAGTTTCCTTGTCGAACGGTACTATCGTGCGAAGGTCTACGACCTCCACTTCAGTTCCCCGCTCCGCAAGCTTCCTGGCGGCGTTCAATGCCAGATAGACCATCGCGCCGTACGTCACCACAGTGATATCTTTGCCTTCCCTGCGGATCGACGCTTTCCCGAAAGGAATAAGATAATCGTCTTCCGGTTCGGGACTCATCGCGTAACTCTGGCGGTAAAGTCCCTTGTGCTCCAGGAACATCACGGGGTCTTCCAGTCTCACTGCCGTTTTAAGAAGGCCCTTCGCATCTGCCGACGTGGACGGATATGCGATGTAGAGTCCCGGACAATGCGAGAAGAGACTTTCGATGCTCTGGCTGTGGTAGTGACCTCCGTGTATATATCCGCCGACCGGCACTCGTATCACCATAGGACACGCCCAGCTGTTGTTCGAGCGATATCTCATCATCCCGACTTCATTTCTCAGCTGCATCATCGCCGGGAAAATGTAATCTGCAAATTGTATTTCTACGACGGGCTTGAAGCCGCGGACGGAGGCGCCGAATGCAGTCCCGATTATGCTTGCTTCGGCGAGCTGTGAATTGAAAACTCTCTCTCTGCCGAATTTGGTGGAAAGTCCTTTGGTCGCAGTGAACACGCCGCCCTTGCCATCTTCGACGTCCTCCCCCCAGATAAGCATCTTCGGGTTCTTCAGCATTTCTTCATGGAGCGCATGGTTTATTGCATCCACCATTACGATCTTCTTGCCTGAAGGCGCACTCTTTTCAAATTCAAAATCAGAATATCTCTCCGGCGGAGCGAAAAGGTGTTTTGTCACAGTCGAAGGATCCGGCAAAGGACGCGACTCCGCCCAATCAGCAGCCTCGTCCACCCGTTTCTTAGTCTCCTTCTGAATATTCTCCACGTCGGAACGTGAAAGTATCTGCTCCGAAACCAGATGTGCTTCCATTACCAGTATGGGATCCCGGGCATGGTCTTTTTCTATTTCATCCTTCGGTCTGTATTTCCGGTCGTCATCGGATGAGGAATGCGAGAGAAGCCTGACGACATCGGCTACTATGATACTCGGACCCTCGCCTCTCCTGGCACGTGCCACCGCCTCTTTAGCCGCGCCGAAGCTCTCTCGAAAATCGGTGCCGTTGACTTTGAAGCGCGCAAGATTCTCATAACCATTCGCAATCTCGTAGACCGAACCGCCGGCTGTCTGCTGCCATTCAGGAACGCTGATGGCATAGTGGTTGTCCTCTATGCAGAAGATCACCGGGAGCTTTTCTCTCGACGCCCAGTTCAGCGCCTCCGAGAATTCACCTTCACTCGTTGCCCCTTCGCCGGAGGAGACATACACTACCTGGTCCTTCCGATCCTTCACGCATGCCATCGCGGTCCCGACTGCCTGGAGGAATTGCGTGCCTGTCGGGCTCGACTGAGTGGGTATATTCAAGGACGGCTTCCCGTAATGACCCGGCATCTGTCGTCCGCCGGTCATAACGTCCTCTGCCCTGTGCAGCTCCGCCAGCATGATTTCCTCCGGCGTGAAACCGATGCCGATCGCAAAACCGAGCCCGCGGTAATACGGATACGCCCAGTCGTAACCGGGTTTGAGGTTCATGGAACACGCGACCTGCACGGCCTCGTGACCGGATCCGCCTATATGGAAAAAAGCTTTCCCCTGCTTGAGCAGCGCCAGCTCTTTCTCATCGAGCCTGCGCGCGAGAAGCATGAGCTTGTAAGCGTCGATAAGTTGTTCGTGAGTTAACGGACCTTCCGCCAATTCGACGGCGACTTCGCCTTTGCCGTTCGTTTTTTCGGCCTGTTTGGCATCCTTCTTAATTGGAGGCATGTTCCTTCTCCATCTCTATCTGGTATTCTTCCAACAGTTGCGCCCTGCCGACCGGCGTCACTTCTGTTTGAAATACACCGGCAAGCTCTTCGGCAACCACATTCTTCACCTCCTGCATGTCGACAACCTTCTCAAGAAGCTGCGACAGCGATGTGACTCCCTTGTGAAAAATTCCGCACGGAATGATTCTTCCGAAGTAGGAGAGATCGGTATTGACATTGAAAGCGAAGCCGTGCATCGTGACCCACCGGCTCACTTTCACACCGATGGCGCAGACCTTCTCGCTGCCGACCCAGACGCCCGTATACTCGGGCTCCCTGTGACCTTCGACTCCGTAACGGGCGAGTGTCCTTATCACAACTTCTTCGAGATCCCTCAGGTACCTGTGAACGTCCCGGTAATAACCGTCGAGGTCGATTATCGGATAGCAGACAATCTGGCCCGGCCCGTGATACGTTATGTCCCCGCCCCGGTCTATCTTGAAGACATCGACGTTCTTCTCTTTGAGTTCCTGTTCGGAAGCGAGAAGATGGTCATCTCCCCCGGACTTTCCGATCGTATAAGTGTTCGAGTGCTCTGTCAGAAGGACGACATCTGGAATCTTGTGGAGGACGCGGGCCTGGTGGATCGTCTTCTGCAATTCCCAGGCGTAAGCGTAATCGGTGGTGCCTATATCTGTAAGTAGAACTCTTCTCAATTCTCTTGGCTTCAAATGTCTATTGCGTGTCCGAGTGAATCCTCTGCTGCCTCCATAACTGCTTCGCTGAGAGTCGGGTGCGCGTGCACGGTTCGAATTATTTCGTTGGGGGTCGTCTCGAGTTTCTTCGCAACTCCCAATTCCGCAATCAATTCGGTCGCACCGTGGCCGATAATATGAGCGCCGAGGAGTTCTCCGTACTTCTTGTCAAATATCAATTTAACGAAGCCGACCGCCTCGTTTGTGGCGATGGCCTTTCCATTAGCTGTGAACGGAAACCGCCCGATCTTAGTTTCATAGCCGAGCTCCCTGGCCTTCGCTTCAGTGAGGCCGATGCTCGCGACCTGAGGCTGGCAATAAGTACAGCCGGGGATGCTGTTGTAGTCGAGGGGCTCCGTTTCAACTCCCGCTATTGCTTCCACACACCGGATCCCTTCGGCAGATGCCACGTGTGCAAGCCAGGGTGCGCCGATGACATCTCCGATCGCATACACACCTTCCACGGCAGTTTTGTAGTTGGTTCTGTCGACATTTATCCACGACTTCTCTACCTTGACGCCGATCTTCTCCAGTCCGATGTTGTCGGTGTTCCCCTGAATGCCGACAGCTACGAGGGCTATATCGGCCTTAAGTTCCTGTGCTCCCTTCTTGTTGGAGATCTTTACGGCCACGCCGTCCCCAGCCGCAGCCGCCGACTCAACTTTCGTCTCTGTCAGGACATCGATTCCCTGCTTCTTGAATTCCCTTTCAAGCTGCGCTGTAACTTCCGCATCTTCAACAGGTAAGATGTTCGGCATCATTTCTATCAAAGTGACCTTCGAGCCGAATGCGTTGTAGAAATAGGCGAACTCGGCACCTATCGCACCTGCACCTATTATAATCATCTGCTTGGGTACGGACTCAAGGAGCATGGCTTCAGTACTCGTCACCACTTTCTTCCTGTCGATCTTAATACCGGGGAGTTCACGAGGGCGGGCTCCGGTCGATATGATAATATTCTTCCCCTCGACGAGCGCGACTTCTTTTCCGTAATTGTCGGTGACAGAAAGCGTGTTCTTGCTGACAAACTTTCCCGTACCGCTTACCTTCTCGATTTTGTTTTTCTTGAAGAGGTATTCCACACCCTGAGATAGCCTGTTGGCGGCGTCCCTGCTTCTCTTTATGACTTTTTTAAAATCGACCTTTAGATTGTCGTACGAGATTCCGTAATCCTTTGACTCCTTGAAATTCCACATGACTTCGGCACTCTTCAGCAGGGCCTTGGAAGGAATGCACCCCCAGTTCAAACAAATCCCGCCGAGTTTGTCGCGCTCGACGCAGCCTACCTTCATTCCAAGCTGCGCGGCTCTTATTGCGGCCACGTAACCTCCCGGTCCGCTGCCAAGTATTACCAGATCAAATTTTTTCGATTCCGCCATTTTTTCTCCTCTGAACTTCAGGACAGGCTAAGGTTATAGATCCGTCCTTTTTCAGGTTTTATAGTCTATTTTCGTCATTCGGGGATTTCCCAACCAACGAAATCGCTCATACTGAATTCACTGTGACTGCTTGAAAATATAACAGAAATGGGGCATCTAAATCAAACTTGCCCCACGTAACCTGAGGCCACACACACTTAACAACGACTTAGGCCAAGAAATTGCATTTACCTGCCAGAAAATGGGATTTGACTCCGAAGTTCGGGTCGCCCGCCCAACTCAGTTGGCCATGTAATGCCTACCAGCACTGATTGGATTCACTTCGGAAGGGAAAATCGGTCAAGAAACAACAGGAACCAGAACTCGACCGGCAGAAGAGAAAGTGACAGGAAATATGAAAGGCAACAAAGCTGTTGTTGAGCAGCTGGGCCAGGTGGTTCGGGGCATTCTCGACCCACTCATGCGCCTTCAGTCCTGCGAGTCGCAGTCGACAGCTTTCAGCTTTATCCTGAAAGTCGAGCCTTTCCCCGATTTGCTGTCTTTCAGGAAAATCTCACCTCCGTGGTAAGACTCGATGATCCTCTTCGATAGGCTCAACCCCAATCCCCAGCCTCTCTTCTTGGTCGAGTAACCGGGCCTGAAGACATCTCGCCTGAACTTCATGTTTATCCCTTTTCCTGTGTCGGACACGTCTATGTTCACGGAATGATCCTCACCTGAAATGTGAACGGTGATACTTCCCTCTTTATTCTCGATCGCATCCAGCGAGTTCTTGATCAGATTCTCGAGAACCCATTCAAAGAGCTCGGGATTCATCCGTGCACAAAGGGATTTGTCACCCGTAAGCGACAAAGCGACTTTTTTCCCGGTCTGAGGAATTCGTTTGCCGAAATATGTTATGACGTTGTCCACAACTTCTGCGACGCCAGTCTTCCTGAGTTCCGGAAGAGACCCTATCCTTGAAAATCTCATGGCCACTTTATTAAGGCGGCTGAGGTCCTGTTCCATGTCCGAGAGTATTTCGGATTTGCGATCGCTGCTAATGTCGGACTTCAGAAGTTCCGTCCAGCCCATGAGACTGGAAAGCGGCGTCCCGAGCTGATGGGCCGTCTCTCTGGACATCCCCACCCAAATGTTCGACTGCTCGCTCCGTTTCAGGTAGCTGAATGCGAAATAACTAATGAGGATGAAAAGTGCGGCAACCGTGAACTCCACATAAGGCACATACCTAAGCTGCGTAACCAGATTCGATTCCCCGTAATGAACGTAGTTGAGAACCACCGAGCCGATGGACACTTTGATCGGAGGGTACTGCTTATCCATTCTTGCCAACAGCCGCATCAGGTAATCGTGCTGCTGCCGGAGCGACTTGGTCGTGTCCAGCTTGATATTCCTGATATTCCGGTCGTAAGGCTGGTAGGGCTGGTTATGGCTGTCCGTCAGAATCATCGGAAAATCGATCGAGCCGAGGACATTGTCAAAGATATAGCTGTAGTCTTGGGCGGACGACGTGTCGCTGGCAAGATACTGAAGCGACCTGGCATACAGATGGGCAATTTTGGCTTCACGCTCAATAAGTCGATGAACTATTGATTGAGTGTAAATCAGTGTCCCGGCAGCGATAACAGCGGCGAGAACCAGGAGCCCGGCCTTTATGTTCACAGAAGAAGGATTAGAGGACGCCATCTTTCCAGATTATAATTTCGGCGCTATCGAATTTCAAGACAACCGGGAATTTATCGGCCTTTTGCTACCTTTGCGGCATGATGTCTTGCCCGCCGACAAAATCCGGGTTCCCGGGCGCGATTCGATGGAGCCGGAGATGTCCGTGTCCGCCGCATACAAGCCCTATACACTTGGGAGGTTGGACAGGTCTTCGCGATAGAGCGTGCAAGGTGTCTGTCAACGCACAACCTGCTGCCGAGGCCGTCGTGGCATGCTCATGGATTCCGCGTTTCAACATTTCCCGGACCGGCGGTTGACTGAATTGGGAAAGTACCACGGAAAGCGAACCTTGATTAGGTGGCGCCAAAACTTTAAATTTATGACGATCTAAGCTTATTAAGTTACTATGACACACGAACTTAACGAAAGAGAGAAAGAAGTCCTTCGGGCTGTTGTCCACAATTTCATTCTGACGGCAACACCCGTCGGCTCGAAATTCATTGCCGAGAAGCAGCATGTCGACCTGAGTCCTGCAACGATCAGGCACGTCATGGCTGAACTGGAGGAGCTTGGATTTCTGAATCATCCCCACACTTCGGCCGGAAGAGTTCCTACCGACAAAGGATACAGGTTCTATCTCGATTCACTTATGTCGCTGGAAGCCCTTCAGGAGGACGAACAGGCGAGGATAGCATTCGGTTTGAAAAGCTCATTCGATTCCGGTGAACTGCTGGGTGAAGCATCGAAGCTTCTTGGAAAAGTGTCGAGGCAGCTGAGTCTGGTCTCCGCTCCTTACCTTGGAGATGCGGTCCTGACAAGGCTGGAGCTGATCTACCTGAATCGGTCAAGAGTACTGGTCGTAATCTCCCTGGAAACCGGCTTAATCAAGACGATCGTCCTTGAAATTGAATCAGAGGTCAACCAGGACGGTCTGGCGAAAGTGAACTCGCTGTTGAATGAACGTCTGGCAGGTTTAAAACTCTCGGAAATCAGGGAAACCATTCTGGAAAGGGTTGGAGACTACGCAGACGAGGAAGTCATCAGCCGGTTCACGAGCATGAGCGACAAGATTTTTTCTGCAAGACCGGACAGCGACAGGGTACATATAGGGATGCCGCATGGTCTGCTCACCCACCCCGAGTTCGACCTTCCCGAGAACCTGAAAGGCATTCTCGAAATACTTGGCGATGAAGATGTTATATTGCACATCCTCGAGAAGAGCGATTCGAACAGCCCGATCACCGTCAAAATCGGAAGCGAGAACGAGGACGAGAAGCTTAAAGACTACAGCCTGATCACGGCGCGGTACGAGGCGGGCGGCGTTAAAGGGACAGTAGGTATAGTCGGTCCGCGACGGATGCAATACTCCCGGCTAATACCGCTTGTAGATTTTGTAGCGAAAGTTATTACCAACAAGTTAGAATCATAAACAATCGTGTCTGAGGAAGAATTGGACCACACGGAACAAGAAAACGAGAGAAGACCATCTGAAATGAGTGATACAGAAAGAGAACCGGAAGAACAGGAATCACCCGACGAGAAGCTGTCCGCTGCCGGCGCCGAGGGAGGCCTGGCTGAGGACTATGAAAAGCTGCAGAAGCGACTGGCAGAATCGGAGGGGCTCGCAGCTTCATACAAAGACCAGCTGTTGAGACTTGCGGCGGAATTTGAAAATTTCAGGAAGCGCGCCGAAATCGACCGGGCGGATTTCGTGAAATTTTCCAGCGAGAAAATGATAAAAGACATCCTCCCGATCCTCGATGATTTCAACAGGGCATTGACCACGGGCAAGGCGAACAATGACTTCGAATCATTCTACAGAGGAATCGAAATGATACAGCAGAAGCTCTACAAGCTTCTCGAGGACAAAGGGCTGAAACCGATCGACTCCTTAGGAAAGGAGTTCGACGTGACTTATCATGACGTCCTGATGCAGGTCCAGCGTCCCGGAGTGAAGGCACACACCATTGTCGAAGAAATAGAGCGCGGCTACCTTCTGCACGGGAAAGTCATAAAGCACGCCAAGGTCATCGTCGCCGCCGATACCGAGGAACAATCCGATCCCGCAAAAGAGAACTGACACATTTAAGGAACCAGATGGCAAAGAGAGATTACTACGAGATACTGGGATTGTCCAGAGGCGCGTCGGTGGAGGAAATCAAGAAGGCTTACCGAAAGCTTGCGATGCAGTATCACCCGGACCGCAACCCGGGAAACAAACAAGCCGAGGAAAAGTTTAAGGAAGCTACGGAAGCTTACGAAGTGCTGAGCGACCAGGACAAGCGGTCCAGGTACGACAGGTTCGGGCACGAGGGAGTGAGACAGGGCGCAGACTTCCACGACTGGACGAATTCGAACGCGAACGACATATTCACGGTGTTCAACGATATTTTCGGCGGCGGGTTAGGAGGATCCATATTCGGAGACTTCTTCGGCGGCGGAACAAGGACAAGGTCGCGTTCAGGTTCATCAACCGGTGAAAGGGGAAGCGACCTCAAGATATCCGTGAGGCTGACTCTCGAAGAAATAGCGACCGGCATAGAGAAGAAGATCAAGATTAAGAGGCAGGAAAAGTGCCAGACCTGCGGCGGCTCGGGCGCAAAATCCGGGTCCGGGATGTCGACCTGTCCCACCTGCGGTGGAAGCGGTGAAATTCGAAAGGCGACCAGAACGATGTTCGGCCAATTTGTGAACATCGTGCAGTGTTCGACTTGCGGAGGAGTCGGCAGAATCATCAAGGACCCCTGCCCTTCCTGCGGCGGCGCCGGAAGAGTGAACGGCGAATCCACGATCAAGGTGAAAATTCCCGCGGGAGTCGGCGAGGGAAATTACCTGACTCTCCGGGGTGAAGGAAATGCCGGGCGCCGAGGCGGTCCTGGCGGAGACCTGATCGTCGTCATAGAAGAGGCCGCTCACGCTCACTTCAAACGGGACGGCGACGACATAGTCTATCAGCTCGAACTCAGCTTCCCGGAAGCGGCCCTCGGCAGCGAAGTCGAAGTCCCTACCCTGACAGGCAGGGCGAAGCTCAAGATCGAGCCGGGCATACAATCCGGCAAAATCCTCAGAATGCGGGAGAAAGGGTTGCCGCATCTGAACGGTTACGGTAAAGGCGACCAGCTCGTCAGCATCAACGTGTTCACACCGACCAAGCTCAGCCAGCACGAGAAAGACCTGCTGAAGGATTTGGGACGTTCGTCCAACGTGAAGCCGCCTTCGAGAGACGGCAGCACACTAGATTAGATTCACCTTACTTTCACGCTGTTTGAACGCCACGATTGAGTTCACGCCGGATTCTGTCTAAATTCCTTTTGAATTTCGAATCGCAGTATATTTACGTAGCATGTTGGCCAGATTACTACACAAAATCCAGGAGAAGTTCGGACTCACGAAAAGCGAGGCCGGTATCATCCTTTTCCTGAGCGTCGGCCTGATCGTCGGCGGAACAGCCAGGATTTTCAATCTCGACAAGTCGACGGCAAAATACGACTTCAGCAGCTCCGATTCCTTCTTCGTAGCCGCCTCGTCGAAGATCGACTCCGTTATTGCGGTGGAAGAAGACACCGCGGGAAACCGTCCTGCCGCCGCCCGCAGGAAGCAGTCGTCAGTCGACACTCCTTTAGATCTGAACCGGGCGACGGTTGAGGATCTGGTGTCGATTCCTGGAATAGGTAACGTGACTGCACAAAGGATCGTCGATTACAGAAGCTCCAACGGCAAGTTCGGTTCTGTCGAAGAGCTGAAGAACGTCAAGGGAATCGGCGCGAAAAAACTCGAACAAATGAAACCTTACCTGAGGGTCGAGTAAATGGAACAATATAGAATCGTCCTGGGTCTTGAATTCGGCGCCGACTACATCCGCGCCGCGGAGGTGGAGCACAGGAACGGCGAATACTTCCTCTCCAGGCTGACCGAAAAGAAACTCGACAGCCTGAAGGTCGAAGACCTGGTGCAGGTAATTTCTCTTCTGATAAGCGACGAGGCCATACTCAGCCGGACAGTATCGGCGGCAATCGACACGCGGCTGGTCGAAAAGGACACCGTGGACGTCGATTTGGACCAGCGCCACGGAGAGATCGTGAATTTCCTGAAAGCTGAGACGGCGTTCCATAACGATTTCTCCGAAAAGGATTTTCGCCCGGCCTATGAAGTGATCAGAACGAAAGAGGGGATGTTCAAGGAGGTTTTCTATGCTGCCGTCGGAAAAGAACTACTCGATTCCCTCAAGAGTGCGTGCACGAGGTGCGGGCTCGAGCTCAGTTTCATAGACCTAGATCATTCCTGCAGCGAATTGACGGTGAACAAGCTGGTGCGACCGGCGGAGGACTACATCCTCATCACTGTGAAGGACGGCCAGATAGAAGGCAGTTTCTGCAGGAAAGGAGAAAGGGCAGCTTACAAGTACGTCACTTACAAAGACGAGCCGTTCTATCTGGTAACGAAGATGTCGAACGATCTGGAATCCCTTGCCGACGGCTACGCGGCCAATATATATGTCACCGGCGAATCGGCAGACAGCTTCCTGACGGATCTTCTGCAGAAGAGTGCGGACAAGAGATTCGAACTTCTCGCCCCGGCCCGGAACATGCTCCTTTCGCCGGCAATTTCGTCCAACTCCAAACTCTCTCCAATCCCCCACTATTTCTCTTCCGTGATCGGGGCGGCGCTGAAATAAAGATGAGAATTACAGGCGGAATACTCGGCAGCAGAAGACTGCAGTCGATCGAATCCGATGGACTCAGGCCCGCAACCGACAGACTTCGTGAAACCCTGTTCGACATCCTGGTCAACATCATAGAGATCGACGGAGCTGCTGGGCTTGACCTTTATGCGGGTGTCGGAAGCGTAGGCTTCGAGGCGATAAGCCGGGGAGCTGCAGGAGTCGTTTTCGTGGAGTCTGACCGGAAAGTTACCGAAGTTCTGCGAAGAAATGCAGCGGCGCTCGGGGTGGAAAGACAGTGCGATATCCGCAACATGCGGGTCGAACGGTTTCTAAAGATTCATGAAGGGAAATTCGACCTGATATTCGTGGACCCTCCTTATGCGTTGAACAACACCACGCATGAGATAATCGCGCAGATCCTGGCCCGCGGCCTCGTGACCGAAGCCGGCATAATTTGTGTCGAGCATTCGAAGAGTTACTCGCCCCCCGCGGAGCTGTTGATAAGGCAGAAAGTTTTCGGCTCGACTATTCTTTCGCTCCTAAAACCGGAGATAAAATGTCTAAATTGACTTCTGACGAAAAGACCGCGATCTATCCCGGCACCTTCGATCCGGTGACATATGGACATGTCGATGTCGCAAAGCGCGCCGCACAATTGTTCGACAGGGTGATAATCTGCGTCGCCGTGAATACAACCAAGTCACCGCTCTTCACGGGAAAGGAACGGGTCGACTTGATCCGGGAAGCCATGAAAGACATCTCCAATATCGAGGTCGAGGAATTCGAAGGCCTGCTGGTAGATTACGCACTGAAAAAGAAAGCAAACGCCATCGTCCGCGGCCTGCGGGCAGTTTCCGATTTCGAATACGAATTTCAAATGGCATTAACCAACAGAAAACTGTGCGAAGACATCGATACCGTGTTTCTTATGCCCCACGAGAAGTACACATACCTCAACAGTACGATAGTCCGGGAAATCGCCCGGTTCGGCGGCGACCTGACCGAATTCGTGCCGCCGCATGTTAAAGAGCAACTTATAAATAAATTCAGTGATGCAAAATAAAAGGACGGAAGGATGAATCTTATATGATCTCGCTTTCTGAGAAGATAGATAGAATCAAAGAATCGCAGACTATCGCAATAACATCCCTGGCCAAGAGGCTGCGGGCGGAGGGAAAGAAGATAATCAGCCTGAGTGCGGGAGAGCCCGATTTTCCGACACCCGAGAATGTGAAGCAGGCTGCAATAAGAGCGATAAACGAGAATTTCACCAAGTACACTCAGAACGAAGGAACCCCCGAATTGCGGGAAGCAATCGCTGATAAGTTCCGCCGGGACAACGGCCTCAATGTCACGGCAGCCAATATTCTCGTGTCCAACGGAGGGAAGCACTCGATCTTCAACGCGCTTCAGGCTATCTGCAATCCGGGGGATGAAGTGATCATACCCGCACCCTACTGGGTGAGCTTTCCGGAAATGGTGAAGCTGGTCGACGCGACTCCCGTGATACTTCACACCAAAGAGGAACGCGGCTTTACTTTCACAGCCGATGACCTCAAACCGCTGCTGACATCCAGGACTAAAGCGCTAATCATCAACTCGCCATCCAATCCTACAGGCAGCGTCATAAACGAGGAAATACTCCGCGGCATCGCCGTACTTGCAAAAGAGAAGGACTTCTACATAATCTCGGACGAGATATACGAAAAGATCATATACGACGGCAACAGGCATTTTTCCATCGGCTCCGTCCCCGACATTAAGGACCGGGTCATAACGGCTACCGGAGTCTCGAAAGCATACTCGATGACAGGCTGGCGAATCGGATTCATGGCAGCAAGCGAGGAGATCGTCAGGCGTGCGGCTAAAATTCAAAGTCAGTTGACGTCCAACGCATCGTCCATCTCGCAGGCCGCGGCGCTCGAAGCCGTCAAGGGTCCGCAGAATGATGTCGAGAAAATGAGATCGGCTTTCGAACACAGGCGCGACGTGATGATGGAACGCCTGTCGAAGATAGACGGGCTGACGGTCTCCAGACCCGGAGGAGCCTTCTACTTCTTCCCTTCCGTTACAGGCTTGTTCGGAAAATCCAACGGGACCCAGACCCTGAAGAATTCCTCGGACGTAGCAAGCTACTTCCTCACTGAGGCACAAGTTGCTGTGGTTCCCGGCTCGGCGTTCGGATCGGACAATCATATCAGGATTTCCTACGCGTACTCGGAAAAGGAACTGACCGAAGCCTCCGACCGGATCGGCGCGGCAGTAGCGAAATTGAAATGACAATTCCAGTCGTCCGGCTGAAACCGAAAGAAGAGAAGAGAATACTCTCGGGACACTCGTGGGTATTCAGTAATGAAATAGCGGGCATAGACGGCGAGCCGTCCGTCGGAGATGTCGTGAGTGTCAGAAGGCACGGCGGCAGAGAAATCGGCTACGGCTTCTACAATCCCAAAACCCTGATAGCTGTGCGGCTCTTTTCAAAGGAGTACACCGAACCCGACGAGGAGTTCTTCGCCCGGAGGTTCAGGACTGCACTTGAATTGCGCGAGAAACTTTTTCAATTGCCGTTCTACCGGCTCGTACACAGCGAAAGTGATTTCCTTCCGGGCTTAATAGTGGAAAGATTCGACAATCTCTTCAGCGTGCAGATCTTCTCTGCCGCGATGGAGAGAAGGAAGGAAGCGATTTACGCAAGTATCCGTAAGATGTTCGACCCGGCCGCGGTCTATGAGCGCAATGAAGGCAGCTCCCGCGAGCTGGAGGGACTACCTTCGACGAAGAGTATCGTGTTCGGAGAAGAACGGACTGTCGATTACAACGAGTCCGGCGTCATGTTCAGGATAGATCCGTTCAGCGGTCAGAAGACGGGTTTCTATTTCGACCAGCGATACAATCGTGTCTTCGCCAGGCAGTTCGGGTTAAATGCGCACGTGCTGGACCTCTTCTCCAACGAAGGCGGCTTTGCACTCAACATGGCGTATGCAGGAGCAGCGAAGATCGTTGCAGTCGATTCTTCCCAGCAAGCGATCAACAGGCTATTGCAGAACGCCGGGCTGAATGGATTTCAGAATATTACCGGAAACACGGCAGACGCGAACTCCTTTCTTGAGAAGGCAGCCGCATCCGGCGACAAGTACGATGTGGTTGTCGCCGACCCTCCGAGTTATACAAAGAACCGGAAGAGTGTGCCCGTTGCCAAAGCCGGGTACAGACATTTGCACGAGGGTATATTCTCAGTTCTGAAGCGAGGCGGTATTCTGATGACCGCCTCGTGCTCTCACCACATCTTCAGGGAGACTTTCGAGGAGGTAGTGGCGTCTGCCGCAGCGAGGTCGGGCCGGACGCTTCAGCTTCTTCATCGTGCCGGTGCTTCACCTGATCACCCGGTCCTCCCCGGCATGCCCGAGACCGAGTACCTCAAGTTCGCAACCTACCGGGTTTTCTGACCTTCGATAAACGTATGATGGAACTATTTTGCGACTTTTCGTATTGAACCTGGTAGAACAAAAAGGCGTCTAAAATAGTGATGAAAAAATCACCCCCTCGTGTTAATTTCACTACAGGTAAAATGAAATGAGAAAAGTAACATTTTTAGTGATTCTGGCTTTTGCTGCCGTTGCTTCGGCAAAAGAGCCGAATGTCGTCGCTAAACCGGACTCGCAATATGCTTATATGCCGGTCAGACATATCGACCAACCTGACTCCAACATCAAGCCAAATGCACTCGGTCTGGACCTAATGATCGGAAACTCGGGCTTCGGCCTGGGATTCTCCTATATCCATGCAATCAACAGCACTCTTTCATGGACGCTGAACCTTACGATGTCGGAAGCCAAAGCGCCCAACGAAATATCTTACATTGACCCCTTCACCGGCCAGAAATTTGTTCCGGGGAAAGTCAATCAACTATTCGTGTTCCCTGCGATGATCGGGCTGCAGTACCGGTTGTTCAAGGATCAGATAACAGACTCATTCCGGCCGTATGTATTTGCGGGAGTGGGACCGAACGCAATCTTTGCCGCCCCATACAACCAGCCTCTCGGTTACAGCTTCTCACACGGGAGGGGATATTTCGGATTGGGTGCTTACTTCGGAGCCGGAGCTTACTTCGGACTCGATCCTCACAGCCTTATGGGTGTCAGCCTGAGATATTACGTGCTTCCCATGTCGCACGGCATTGAAAGCATGCAGAACGAGCCGATGGCCAACTTCAATACATTCTTCATAGCTTTCAACATAGCGACCCAGTACTAGCAAGTTCAAAGGACTCTTTTCAAGGCCGCGCCGGTCCTGGATTCACCAACCAGCGTCAATTCCTCCGGCGTTCCTGTCGCTACGACTCTTCCTCCATCCTCCCCGGCTTCAGGCCCAAGGTCGATGACGTAGTCTGCACATTTGATCACGTCGAGGTTGTGTTCGACAACCACGATGCTGTTTCCACGGTCGCGGAGCTCCAGAAGAACGTCGAGCAGCTTGGCGATTTCCTCGAAGTGCAATCCGGTCGTCGGTTCGTCAAGTACAAACAGGACTTCCCTCTCGCCGCTTCCCGATAGGAAGCTTGAGATTTTTAATCGTTGTGCCTCCCCACCCGATAGAGTGGAAAGCCGCTGTCCCAGCTTCAGATAATTCAGCCCGACACGGTCGAGAAGCTTGAGAGGCTTTACAACATCCTTCTTATCGCCGAAGAATTCCAAAGCCTCGGCCACTGTCAGTTCCAGGACGTCGGCAATGTTTTTTCCTCGGTATTTTATCTCCAGCGCATCGGAGCTGTACCTCTTTCCGTTGCAGGCTTCGCATTCGAGAGTAACATCTGCAAGGAACTGCATCTCGACCACCTGAATCCCCTCGCCGTTGCAGGCCTCGCACCTGCCGCCCCAGCCGACATTGAATGAAAAATAACTGGAAGTCAGATTCCTCTCTCTCGAAAGAGGGGTATCCGCGAAAATGTTCCTGATGGAATCGAAAGTTCCGCTGTACGTGGCCACGTTCGATCTGGAAACCCGTCCCACTGCGCTCTGGTCGATGAGTTCGATCGATTCCGGCATATAATCAAATGCAATACCTTTGACCCTGCCGGTTGAAATCTCCACGTTTTCCCTTGCCCCGCCCAGGAGCTCCTCGGCTCCCTTTTCCTTAATCGCATCGAAGAGTATGTCATAGACAAGCGTGCTTTTTCCCGAGCCGCTGACCCCGGTAATACACACAAATGAATACAGGGGGATGTCGACACTCAGATTGTTCAGATTGTGCATCGTCGCCCCTTTGACATGGATGAACTTCTCAGGCGGTTTCCTCTTTCTTGGGAGGGCTATTTTTTTCTCTCCGCGTAGATATTTTCCGGTCAGCGACTTCTTTGATTTCAGCAGGCCCTTGAATGTTCCTTCGTACATTATCTCTCCGCCCATGGCGCCCGAGCCGGGCCCAAGATCGATGATGTAGTCGGCGCTCTTCATCATCTCCGCATCGTGTTCGACAACGATAACCGTATTCTCATACGACTTCAGATTCTTCAGGATCGACACCAGCCTGTCCATGTCGCGCGGGTGGAGACCGATACTTGGTTCGTCAAGGACATAGGCGGTGGCAACCAGAGTGGATGCTAGGCTTGTTGAAAGGTTCACGCGTTGAGCCTCCCCTCCGGACAGCGTCGAGGAGAGCCGGTCGAGTGTCAGATAACCGAGCCCAATCTGAAACAGATACCCGATCCTCTTTTTTATTTCCTCCAGCACCTGTTCGGCGATCACCGCGCTCTCGCCTTCGAGTCGAACGAGCTCGAAGAACTTGTTTGCCCGGGCCACAGTCATAGAGACTATGCCCGCCATAGTCTGGCCGTCGATCTGGACAGCCAATGCCTCGGGCCGCAGCCTTGCCCCGCCGCACGACGGGCATGTCACATAACCCCTGTATTTGTCGAGAAAATATCTTACGGAGAAGGAATGTGTCTTTTTCTCGAGATGTTTGACGAAGCCACGAAGACCGATGAAGCTCTGGTCGCCGTTTATGAGAAACCGCCATTCCTTTTCCGTAAGGTCCCTTATAGCAGCATCGAGCCTGATCTTGCCGGCATTGGCAGCCTTCAGCAAAGAGCGCCTGTGTACGTCAAAAGCAGGTGCGGAAATCAGGCTGTTGCCGCCGTTCAGAATGCTTTGAAATGGATTCGCGACAGTCTTGTCCCAGTCGTAGCCCATTATGGTACCGAAACCCTGACACTCGGGACATGCGCCGTACGGATTGTTGAAGGAGAAAAGACGCGGCTCGGGCTCAAGATAGCTCTTCCCGCAACTTGAACATTCGAACTTGCTCGAGAACCGGTATGTCCTGCCCTCGTCGAGATCGTGAATGAAGATGCTTCCGCCGCCATTCAGAAATCCCTGCTCACACGCCTCGATCAACCTTTCCTCGTACCCTTCGCCACCGATCGCAAGCCTGTCCGCCAAAACCAGAAATTCCGTCCCCAGCCTGGACACTTCCGCGTCCGCTTCAAGTATCTCTCCCGGTTTCTCTTTGTCCGCGAACCTGTAGAACCCGCGGCGTCTCAAGTCGGAAATCAGTGCAGCCCTGTCGCCATTGACGACGTTGAACAGCACATAGATTCGCCTGTGATCGCAGAGGTTACTCACGGCATCCAGGATGAGTTGGGGCGAATATTTGATCACCGGAATATGGCAGTCGTTGCAGATAACCGTGCCTGCTCTGCCGAAAAGGAGTCTCAGGTAATCGTAGATCTCGGTCATCGTTGCCACCGTTGACCTCGGATTCCTGCTTAACCGCCGCTGCTCGATAGCGACCGTAGGGGATATTCCTCTCACCGTGTCTACGTCAGGCTTCTCCATTCGTTCGAGGAACTGCCTGACGTATGCTGAGAGACTCTCTATATAGCGTCTCTGGCCTTCGGCGTAAATCGTATCGAACGCCAGGCTCGACTTACCGCTCCCTGACGGGCCGGTAACGACGGTGATTTTTCCTTTCGGAATTCTGACTGTGATATTCTTGAGGTTGTGTGTCCGAACTCCCTCAAGTACAAGCGATGTATCCTGAACCACTTCTGCAGCTTCGTTCATTTGCGGGATTACCTTGGTCATTCCAGTTGTTAAGAGAAATTGATGAAGATTACTTCCGGCTTTCTCACACAATTTAACATAGAGAAAACAATCTTCGTAACGTGATGGTTCACGCACCGCGCCAGGAGAGAATTGTGGGCACCGCGCTCGCGTCGAGGCTTAAACTTGAAAGCAAGCTCATTGAAAAGTATATTTTTTCGTGAAATTAGGTATGCCATCCCTGGCGCTGAGAACGAGAATCACGGCCGTCGTAGTACTGATCCTGTTTGCGACGGGTTTGCTCATCACATACTTCAATTCTATTGCAACAGAAAGTATGCTCTTTCGCGATGCCGAAGGCAGCGCCCAACTCATAGCCGCGGAATTCAATCTGGCGACACGTTCCTCAATGAACATTGACAGAAGGACCCTCGAGGTTAACGCCAGGCTTGCTCTCCGTCTTCTACACGAAGCAGAGTTCATCGCTTTTTTCCAGAAGGTTGGTCCGGACTCACTTGCCCTAGTCGCCTCAGCCGGAACCGTCCCTCCTGAGAACCATCTGACTTTCGTCCGTACTACGCTGGTCAAGGATTTCATGAGAAAAACACCCGTATCGTCGGCGAGATATGGTAAGTCGCTGTATTCTTACTCGGTACTGCTGCGCGATAGGGATAAGGTGTGGGGGTACGCCGTAACGGAGGTCACGCTCAGGAGCGTCAGGGAGACGGTCCGTCGGAATCTGGTTGTGGGGGCGGGCATTACCCTTGCTGTGAGCGTATTCGCCTCAATTCTCCTTCTCTTTGCGATGCGTCTTACTTTTCTGAGGCCCTTCGGCGACCTTGAAAAGGCGATGAGAGACGCTGCAGGGGGCAACATGGACAGGAGGCTTTCGCTTTCCTCGGGAACGGAATTTCGCACTCTTTCATCCATCTACAACGAGATGATGACGGAGCTCCAAAGGGCACACGAGATAAGCATAACGGAGGTCAAGAGGCAGGAAGAATACAACGACCGCTTGAAAAAGGAAATTGCGATGGCCATGGAGTCGCTGGTTGAAAAGAGCAACGAAATAATGGCTATGCAGGAGAAACTCCGGTTGTTCGAGTCCCAGGCGTCACTCGGCAAGGTCGCTTCATAGCTCGCGCACGAGCTCGGAAGCCCGCTGAACGCGATCTATACTTCTGTGCAGCTCATGATGGAGAACAACATCTCGGAGGGGAGCAAGAACAAGCTGCGGGTTATCGAGCGGCAGGTGGAGACTATGATAGGCATTATCAATCGCTCTCTCCAGGCGCGGAAGATTGCAATGCCTTCGAAACAGCGGGTTGTTCTCAGGAATCTCGTCGAAGAGACGAGAGTAGTCATGGATTCCAGATTCAGGGAAAAATCGATCGAGTTCACTGTGTCCCTCGCGAATCCTAAAACCGAACTTGAAGTCGATCCCGTACAGATACAACAGGTCCTGATAAATCTGCTCAACAATTCAATCGACGCCGTTGAATCGAGAAAAGACAAATCGGCTCCCGGCAGAGTAGCCGTCAAGGCCTACGAAGAAAACGCGCAGGATTACGGCTATGTCAGGGTTGACGTATCCGATAATGGAAACGGCGTCCCGCAAGGAATTGTTGGACAATTGTTCAGTGATTTCATCAATAGTACCAAACCGAACGGCAACGGTATCGGTCTTGTTATATGCAAGGAAATTGTCGACAGACACGGAGGACGGATATTCCTTTCCGAGACTTCCGATGAAGGTTCCACATTCTCAATTATAATCCCTGTAAAAGATGAAAGATAGAATAGCAGTCATAGACGATCACGCCGACTCGCTGGAACTACTCCGCGAGGCACTTTCGCCTTCCTATGAAGTCGAGACTTTCTCCGACCCTGTCGCCGCACTAAAGGAAATTTCGCAGAGATCATTTTCGGCCGTGGTGACCGATGTGATGATGCCGGGCATGAACGGGACGGAGTTGCTGAGCCGCATTCTCGAGAAAAAGCCGACCCTTCCCGTTGTTCTCATCACGGCTTTCGGAACTCTTGAAGCAGCCGCTAACACGATCAAGAGCGGCGCATTCGACTATCTGAGCAAGCCCCTTAACCTGAATGAGATAAGACTTGTGGTCTCCAACGCGGTTTCCCATTTCCGCGTGACGAGCGGTGTACAGGTAGAAGGCATCCCGAAGAAAGCCGAGATAAACGTGTCAAACGTCGTCGGGAAAAGCGAGAAGATGCTCCGGGTCTTCAAGATAATCGGGCGCGCCGCACCCACTAATTCCAGCATTCTTATACAGGGCGAAAGCGGAACGGGAAAGGAAATAGTCGCCCGTTCCGTCCATACTAACAGCCCTCGCGCGAATAAGCCTTTCATTCCCATTAACATCGCGGCAATTCCCGAACAGCTTCTCGAGGCCGAGCTCTTCGGCCACGAGAAAGGCGCATTCACCGGCGCACTGTTCGCCCGTGACGGCTTCTTCAGCGATGCGGACGGCGGCACTCTGTTTCTCGATGAAGTCGGTGAGATTCCCCTGCTGCTTCAGCCGAAACTGCTGAGGACACTTCAGGAACATGAGGTCCGGCGTATAGGAAGTACCGCCTCGAAGCTCGTAGACGTGAGAATCATCGCTGCCACCAACCGCAATCTTGAAGAAATGGTCCAGGACAAACTTTTCAGAGAAGACCTTTTCTATCGTCTCAGCGTTATCAAAATAGAGCTCCCGCCTCTCCGCGAGAGGAGGGAAGACATTCCGCTCCTGACGGAATACTTCATCTCCAAGTATAACCGGCTGCACAACAAGCAGGTCACAGCGATGTCCGAGGAACTGGCGTCCAAACTTCTGACACTTGAATGGCCCGGAAACGTGCGTGAGCTTGAGAACTTCATCGACCGGGCAATTGCGCTTGCGGCCGGGCCCATCCTGACCCTGTCGGAAACCGAAGTGCCGACGACCAGAAAAGTGGACCTGAACTGGGCGGAGAGAATCCCACCGAATCTCAGCCTCGATGAGCTGGAAACGGAGTACATGAAGCGCGTCCTGAAAGAGCAAGACAACAACTACGCCGAAGCAGCGCGGATCCTTAAAGTCAACAAGAGCACATTGTACAGAAAACTTGGTAAGCCGCAAAAATGAAACAGAAGATTTATCTCGTGATTCTATTATCAACCTTCCTCTTCACAACAGTCGCCGCGTCCTCCCGTACCAGAGAAACGAGGTCGATGTACCTTCTAAAACGGGAAATCAGCTACCTGGTCGAGCATTCCAACTCGCCGGGCACCATAAAGGCCATAGAGGTTTATTCTCACAGGCACAACAGGATTCTGTATCATTCTTATTCGCACCTCCTTCTCCACCCCGCGAGCAATCTGAAAATTGTGACGACTTCCTTCGCACTGGAGAGCCTGGGAGCAGGCTACCAATTCAAGACAAGATTCGAAGCATCGGGAATTCAGAAAGGTGACTCGCTGGAGGGCAACCTGGTTGCCATAGGTGGAGGAGACCCCATTCTCAGCTTCAACGACCTCGACTCCGCAGCCGGGGCGGTCGCGAGAAGCGGAATAAGATATGTGAACGGAAATCTCGTGATCGATGTGGCGAGGTTCGATTCCCTCCAGTGGGGAAACGGATGGATGTGGGACGATGAACCTGCATCGTTCGCGATGTTCATAAGCCCGACCTGCCTGGACCACAACTCCGTTACTGTAAACATCTCTGTGGATCCGTCCACCAATAAACTCGCAGTGAGCACGGATCCGGCGACGTCCTTTGTGAAGATTTCATGCACGGCCGTCCCCGGCATGGCGGACAGTCTTTACGTGAACAGGATAATGGTCGACGATACCAATACGATATATGTCGGCGGTACTTATACGCCGGATTTTCCTCAATCCACCTACGATTTCTCAGTCAGGCACCCTGCCCATTATTTCGGCACGGTGCTGCGCGAACTGCTCAGGAAACACGGCATCACAATTAATGGGAAACTTGTCGTGAGCAGAGAAGTGCCTGATCCGTTTGACTTGAGGAACCTGTTCACGTTCAAGCATTCAATCGACACCGTGATAACCTACACAAACAAGGTTTCGGACAACCTCGGTGCAGAATGTTTTCTGCGCGAGGTGCCTGCTGCCGACTATGGCGAAGTCGGGAGCGCAAAGAATGGCATCGACCTCGAGAAGGAGTATCTGCAGCAGTGCGGCATTGACACGACACAGTACTACATCGTCGACGGTTCGGGCGTCTCCCACTACAACCTTATCACCCCGAATGCGATAGTAGAAGTCTTGGTACATATGCTGGACCAACCCGTTTCAAAAATCTTCTTTCACAGCCTTCCGGTGGCTGGGTTCGATGGTACTCTTGCCGGCAGGATGACCGACGATTATGTCCGCGGCCTGGTACATGCGAAGACCGGTTCAATCAGCGGCGTGAGCACTCTGTCAGGGTACGTGATAATTCCAGAGGACACGTTGGTCTTTTCGATGATGATGCAGAATTTCGTCGGCAGCGGGGACTCGATCCTCGCCCTGGAAGACAGGATATGTGCGCTTCTGACGCAATACAGAGACAATTCGTGGGTCTTCGAGCGGAATCTGAGGGCCCACGGTATCGGAACATTTGGAGTAGCCAGGCGGGAATACCCCCGAAGAGAACCGACTTACCGGCCCGTTCCAGGAGCGGCGGACAGAGCCGGGATTCCCGGTAAAACCCCAACGCGCACTGAAAAGCGTTGAGGTTTTCACTCTTCTTGATTAAATTGTGTAGCAAATTTGTACTGACGCTGGCGTAGCTCAGTTTGGTTAGAGCGCCTGACTGTGGATCAGGAGGTCGACGGTTCGAACCCGTCCGCCAGTACGGATTTAGAAGCTCTCTTAAGCCTGAAAATTCCCATCCCGACGTGTTTCGCCTGCGTACTCTCTTCGCTATATTCCATTATGAAACTGCCAGCAATATCCTCTTACCCGGCCACGCGAAAATTCAAAAATCACCTCCACATCGGCACATGCAGCTGGAATTATCCGGAATGGCAGGAAATCGGTATTTACTCGGCCAAACAGTCGAGACACTATGATTACCTTCCCGAATATGCCGAGCACTTCAACTCCGCGGAGGTGGACCAATGGTTCTGGAGCCTCGACTCCCCTGACTCGGTAAAGCTTCCCCGCATGGAAGATGTCGAGGCTTACGCAAAGCTCACTCCGGATGATTTCAAGTTCACTGTCAAAGCTCCTAATGCTATTACGCTGACACATTTCTACAAGCAGGCTCCCAAAGAATTTGCCGAGGAGGTAAACCCGCATTTCCTGAGTAAGAAAGTTATGACTGCCTTTCTGAAGGCTCTCGAACCTTTAAAGGACAAAGTCGGCGTCATCATGTTCGAGTTCGAATACCTGAACAAAGAGAAGATGCCTTCTATTCAGGCTTACTTCGACCAGCTGGGACCTTTCCTGGATAGCTTGCCCGATGAGTACCAATATGCTATCGAGATACGGAACCCGAATTACCTTAGGGAAGAATACTTCGATTTCCTGAAGGACCATGACACCGGTCATGTTTTCGTGGACGGTTACTATATGCCCTCTGCTTTCAGTGTTTTCGAGAAGTTCGGCGACGCTTCCCTCCCGACAAATACAATTGTAGTGCGCCTGCTCGGCTTAGACAGGCAAGGCATAGAGAAGAAGACGAGAAAACATTGGACAGAGATCGTCGACCCGAGGGATAAAACGATAGAGGAAATCTTGGGAGTCCTGAAAAAGCTCCTTCAGCAGAAATTCGACGTGTACGCGAATTTCAATAATCACCTGGAAGGAAGCGCGCCCAAGTCCGTGCAGAAACTGGTCGATATGTTAGTCAGCGGTTAGAACATGGCCTTTCAAGTCGGGAAAAGGTCTGTGAAGCATCGGGTCAATCGGGCTCTAACTGATAACGTTACAGCGGGTTAGGAGTCCGCAGCAAAGGCGTGAGCCATTGACGTCGCGCTTCCAAACCTCAGCATATTATCCTTGATTATATGCCAGGGGAATAGTACAATTGGTGTGCTTTAATTATAAGGGCTGTAAAAAATGTCAGGGACTTACGAACGGATGTTCTCCATAGGCCCTATCGTGTCACTAATTCCTGATGGAGTCTTGTCGTGAGTGATAATCGAATTACGCTAACGAAACTATCCATAAAAACGATAGTAGTTCATACGGTAACCTACTTTGCTATGGGGTTGCCGGCTTTTCTGTTTCTTGACTATTCAAGCAAGTTTGCTCAACCCGGTCTTAGCGGATTCATGCGCCAGGCCGCCGATCCACTTGTTGCAGCCGGACCGCTGTTTCAACCCATCAGGGGGATGCTATTCGCTCTGGTTTTCTATCCCTTGCAGAACAGTTTCTTCGGTCGTAAGAACGGGTGGGCTCTGATGTGGCTCACGCTGATACTCCTCGGCGTGCTTTCCACATTCGGTCCGACCCCCGGATCCGTCGAAGGGCTGATATACACGACTATTCCCATCGCCACACAGCTGCTGTGTCTCCCCGAGGTGCTCCTCCAATCGCTCCTTCTGTCGGTCATTCTCTGTTACTGGGTGAACCATGATGAAAACAAGCGACTTGCATGGGTGATGATAATAGCATTAGGCCTCGTCGTTATGTTTTCGGTCCTCGGGATTTACGCACGCTGAACTGCTCCGGACCGGGCCCCGGTAATGTATCGGCCGCTTAACGAGCGATGTGAATCCACGGCCGTCTGCTTCTCCATTCCAGAGAAACCCGCCTTTGAAAGAAATCCCCAAGGTTGGCTCGGGTCAGCACACTTTCCGTCTTTCCCGCGGAATGAATCCTTCCCTGCCGCAGAAGCAACGTGCGATTGAATATTGGAAGAATTTCTTCGACATGATGGGTGACATAGAGAAGAGTGGGAGAATCTTTCCGTGCACTCACTTCCCCGATCAAGGACAGAAGGCCTTCCCTGGCGATCAAGTCAAGCCCCGTGCACGGCTCGTCGAGGATGAGAATCCGCGGAGAGCTTATCAGCGCCCTCGCGATAAGTACCTTTTGCTTCTCGCCCTGCGATAATGTGGAATAAGTTCGCCCGGCAAGGTTGGCACAACCGAACTGTTCCAGAAGCTGCGCCGCGCGTTTTCGCACCTTACTCCCCGGTTTTTCGTACAGTCCGATGCTTGCAAACTGTCCGCTCAGGATTATATCGGTCACGCTCTCGTTCGTGATCAGCCTTTCGAGGAGTGACGAGCTCACCCATCCTATGGACTTCCTCAACTCACGCAGGTCGTACCCCCCGAACATCTTTCCGAGGACCTTCACTTCCCCGGCGGACGGGTAAATGTAACCGGTAACGATATTCAGCAGAGTTGTCTTTCCGGAGCCGTTGAGCCCGAGCACGGCCCAGTGCTCACCGCGTTTCACTTCCCAGTCGATGTCGGAGAGTATGCATGATTTCTCGCGCCACCAGCAAACACCCTTCATCCGTACTACTGTATCTCGCATTTTGGTCTCTTTCTTCACGAAGTTTCGTGTCGGTTAAAATAATTCAACCGGGCTTCGGAAATCAAGTGGTGCCGACTGTAAGATGTCAGGCCTCTGCGAATAGCGGGGCCCTTCAGACTTCCGCCGTCTTCGCCCGAACAATCCTGCACATCATTTCTACCAGGTTCTCTCTAAATCTCTCTATGCGTGCAATCGGTACCCCGGCTTCGGTGAGAAGTTTCATTTCAGCCGATTCGGCCTTCGCCCTCAAAAGCACCGGGAAATCGTCATGCGACAGTTTCCCGGTCGAGAGTTCCTGAAGCCACAGGTCCATGTCGTCCCTGATGGTTTCGAGGAAATTTTTCACATCATATTTCGCTTCTATCAGCGCGCCTCCTATAGCGTTTCTGGCCAAATCCGTAACTCCTGCCAGTGTCGCCTCAAAGACCTCATTGACATCAGGTTCGGGAGATTCTTTCGGCATATTTCCTCCATCTTCTTGTCACAAGGGAAATTGGGTGGTGCTTGGTAAGGAGTAGAATTGCAAGGTGTTGGTGGTGCGTGATCTCGCCGGAGAATATGACTTTTTCCGGTGCAGCCGTTCTCCATCGGCGAGGTGGGCATGGCCCGACGAGATAGCCTCGCCTGACATTGAATTTTAAACTATTCCATGCACGCTTTCAAGTTGGCGCACGTGCCGGTGACCAACGAGCTCATGCGAGCGCGGACGAAACTGATCAGCCGGAAGGTCCATTTCGGTCATTGCCTCCAGGTGAGGCATTTCTATTGACTGCACACAACGGCAACGACCTCCCTCCCGTTTTCAAGCCTGGATTACCTGTTTATCCTTCCTGGATATATAGGCGTTGTATAGAATCATCAGTAGTGTTGCGACTATCCCTATTGCGGTAAGAGAAAGCCAGATTCCGGTCGGCTGACCGATAACCTTCACTACGTTGCCGGTACGAATCAGTATCGACTGCGTCATTGTGGAATAGAGCCAGCCGCCGAACGTGCCTCCAACAAACCATGCTATTGCAATCGGAAGGAAAGCGTATCCCTGGAAAAGTGCCTCCTGACCTTTAGGAGCATGATCGGCGATGTATTCATAATAGCGCGGAGCCTGGGTCATTTCGCCGATAGACCAAACGACCATGGCGGCGATAATAGTCCAGATGTTCGGCTGGACGGCAATAACAAGCCAGCTCAACGTAGAGACTGCAAATCCTATGACGATAGCTGTCACCGGCGGCATCTTCCTGGTCATTCGGTTGACTATGACCTGCAGGAAGATTATCGCCCAGGCATCGATCGACTCTATGATCTCGAACGGAGCACTCTTGGAAATGAAATCGGTCAGGTAGAACGGGATGATGACGAACACCTGCCAGAACATTATCCAATAGAGCGAGAAGATCAGCAGGAATGCCATAAAGCGCCCGTTGCTCATGACATGTATCATGTCCTTCAGCTTCTGGCCAAGAGAAGGCTGCTCGAATTCGAGCGCCGCTTCAGGCTCCTTGTAGAAGATGAGTGTGCCGAGAAACATGAGGGCACAAGTGACGGCCGAGACGATGTAGACGGAATCTATGCCGATCTTGTCTCTGAAAATATACGCAATTACCGGCCCGGTCGCCCCGCCGACGTTGACGAGTGTGTAGTAGATGGCATATCCGAGCGACCTGGTCTCCGGCCTCGAAGAGACCGCTATGGTTCCGAGAACCGAGGGTTTGATAAACGATTCTCCTACGGCGGTGAATATCAGGACGAAGACGAGCACCCAGAAGAGAGGAAACATATGAGAGAAGGGCGCGTACAGCGGCGAGCCGACCGCAAACACCGAGAAGTACCCGATCGCCATCACGAGGAATGCGAATGAAAAAGCCTTTCGGAAACCGTACTTGTCGGCAAACGTGCCTGCGAAGATCGGGAGGAGATAGACGAAGCCTCCGAAAATCGAGGAGAGAGTGCCTGCATCGACCTCGGAGAAGTGAAGATGATTTCTCAGGAATATACTCATGACCGCGGCCTGGGCGTAATAAGCCAGGCGTTCAAACAGCTCGAGTGAATTGGCAACCCAGAAGGACCGATGGAAGCCCGCAAAGAATCTCTTGATGCGTGAGTCGCTGCTCATAAACCTTCCCCTGCTTTTGTTTGTTAGTGCAATTATGAAATCTATCTCGACTCGTTCGGCAGAGGCATCTTAATCCGAGGCATGCCTCAATGCTATGACCTGCAGTTTTACGAAAGCAAATATAATGAAAAAGTCGATTCGCCTCCAAGAATATGTGGCCACTCTCAACTTTCCGGCAGGATTTCACCGGGATTCCATCAATTTCGAACTGAAAAAGAGGGACAAAACTGCTATTTTGTCTATTATTCACGAAAGGAGTCACACTTTAATATAGATGCCACACGTCCCTTATCATCTCATCGGCGCTTTGCTTTTCATCGTACCGTTGATCGCGCAGGTCGTCGTGTACAAAGTTGTTGCCAGGTTCTTCGCCGAACAGAACGCGAGCAGTGTTTTTCTGAAGCGGTACCTGCCCGCCTTGATTGTGCTGGTAAACATTCCGTTCCTGCTGGTACGCATTGATCCCGGGATGTTCATGTCCGGGCCGATGCGCCACCTCGTCCTGATACCGTATTACGCCTACGAAACGCTCAGCGTCACGATCCTATTCTTCGCACTTCTCTCTCTCCTGTTGAAGTTGATCCTGAGGCCTCTCCACGCAAGAAAGAGGCAGCGGGCCGCACTTCAGAGCCATTGGATCCCGCCTGAATCCAGACGGCTGTTCATCAAGAAGGCCGCAATCGGAATCGGCGCATACACATTTCTCGGCGCGATGTACAGCATTTATGATCGCGACGATTACAGGGTGGATTACGTCCCCCTCAGACTAAAGAGCTTACCGACCGAACTGGCCGGACTCAGGATTGCGATGATAAGCGATGTGCACTCCGGACTTTACATGACCGAAGAGGACATGAGCATGTACTGCGAGGCGGTGAACAACTTGAATCCGGATCTTATCTTCATCCCGGGAGATTTTGTCACTTTCGAGACGAAGGAAATCGTACCGTTCGTGAAATCCTTTGCCGGGCTCAAATCGAAGTTCGGCATCTACGCATGCCTGGGGAATCACGACTTCTTCGCCGATCCGGACATCATTACCGAGAAGCTGCGCGAGAATGGAATAAACGTATTGAGAAACCAGACGCAGGAACTTGATATTAACAACGGGAGGCTTATACTTTCAGGAGTGGACGACGGGATGCACGCGAAGTTCAGGAAGGTCAGCTATGAAGCCAATTCTGTAGACACCGCGCGCATTCTGCTCTGTCATAAGCCGTATTATTTCGAAAGAGCTGTGGCGGGCGGTTTCGACGCGATGCTGAGCGGACACACACACGGCGGACAAATCGTGTTGGCCAATCTGCTAGGCTTGAAGCTGACACCGGCGGCACTGTTTTCCCCCTACGTTTCAGGCAGATATACGCGCGGAGACTCAACAATGTATGTGAGCCGCGGAGTTGGAACCGTCGGGCTTCCCGTACGCTTGAACTGTCCACCCGAGATAACTGTATTTACACTCGAAGAAAAGACCTGATATGAGGCTGATAGCCAGAGTATTCGTCTTCATATCTTCGCTCTTCATAATTCTCTACGGTGTCCTGCCGGGCCTTTTCCATTCCGGTAGCAACTTCATCGCGACATACGTGGTCGGGAAAAACTTCCTTGCCGGGACGGATCCGACGCTGTTCTACAGATTCCCGGAGTTTCAGAAGCTCATCGACGCGAGCGGCCTTGCAAACAGGGTCATCTTCTTCTCTGCCTGGACTCCCGCGTTCATTCCGCTTGATGCACTTATTTCCATCCCCCCGCCGCTCGTTTCCAGATTTGTCCTGACCGCGATCAATATAGCAGCTTTGATTCCTCTCGTTCACCTATCCGCCAAGGTAGCCAGGACTACCGTTTCCAGATCGTACTCCATCTTCCTCGCGTCTTCATTCGCTCTCGCGGCTAATTTCAGCCAGAATGAGCCGTACATAGTCCTTGCACTCCTCCTCGTGCTGTCTTTCTACGCATCCGAGGCTTATGCTGATGGAATCGCCGGAACGGCCCTGGGTTTTATTTTTCCCCTGAAGGTATTCGCTGCAGTTCCTGCCGTCTTGTTCCTCCTCTCAAAGAAATGGAAAGTATTCCTGTATTTCGTTGTCACTTCGGTCGCTCTTGTCGGCTTAACTTATCTGATCGTTGGAGAATCGGTCGTCACGTACTACCTTCAGCGAATATTCCCGTTCTACTTGAACGGAAAGCTGTCGAACCCGTTTTCCGTCTCCTATCAGACTGCATGGTCCTTTTTCAGGACGTTGTTCGTTTATGATCCCACTTTGAACTCTCACCCGTTTTTCGCTTCGGCGAACGCTTATGTTCTCGCGTCATCGATATTCAAGGCGGGTGTTATTGTCCCATCATGCTACTTTTTCTACAAAGGAATCGAAAAGAGAGAGCTGAGGGAATCTCTGATAGCTGCATCGTTTCCAATCGTCTTCCTGTCCCCGACGGGAACGACTTCCCAGATGATACTCCTCGTTCCCGCAGTGATCGGCCTGGTGCAAATCGCATTTGACAGCGGGCGGGCAAAGACGGCGAGATTCTTCCTGGTTCTGTACGCTTTCCTGTGTATTCCGTTCTACGCGGCAATGAAAACCTACTTTGGAATCACAAGCCCGTTTCTGCTTTATGAAAGATTCATTCTCCTGTCGACTCTCTATATCTGCTACTTCTTTTTTCAGCTTCACCTCGTCCGGAGGGAACTCTGGGTCACGAGGGGTGTGACCACCGCCGGAGTGGTTGCTGCCGTTGCTTTGACACTGTATTTCGGCGGCCGGACACCTCAGACTCCCTTCCCTTCTCCGGTAGCCCCTGTTCTTACTGGGACCCAATTGAAGGAACCGGCATTCAGCCCGGGATTGACCGAGGGAAATCTGACCTACATAACTCTCGATTCAGGTTCGGTGAATTTCGTACCGCGAAACGTGCCGCTGCCCAGCAACGAGGCTTTCGATACTTACGGATACGCCTCTGACCGGAACGGCGAGAGTTATGCCGTCGAGATGATGCAAGGGACCAGAAACATCTGCTATTTCAGAACCGAAAACGAAAGAGGTTTTTTCGAAGGCCACGCAGTTTCGGTCAGCATTGACGGCGACCGGGGGGCATTCCTGAACGAAGGCAGGCTCTTTATTGTGAGGCTCGAACAAAGGCGTATCTTCATATCGGATACTCTCGACTTCATGCCTTTCAAGATCGTCAGGGCCGCTTTCAACTGCGGTGTGGACAACGACATCATTTGCGTGCTGGACTCATTGAAGGGGTCACAATCCGTCTTAAGTTATAACATAGCGGAACGCTCGCTTGCCACCATCGCCGTACCCTTTCGCGCGATCATAGTCCGGAGAAATTTCGATGACCTCTACCTCACACGCGAGGATGGAGATTCGACGAGTGTCTGGCTTGTGAAGAACGGAAGGATCCCGCAGAAGCTCCTGTCGGTTGACGGGAATATTTCCGACCTCTCGCTGATAAGAAACCGCCTGCTCTTCTCTTCAGATTACGGGAGGGGGGTGAATCTACCTACTATTTACCAATACACGCCTCAGTAGATATACGGTCGGCAGGCACCTTTCCGCGGTTCATATTTTCCCTCTGAAAAGCCGATCAGCCCGTCAAGGCCTCTAAATCCTTGATTTTCTGCATACTCGCTGGTATATTTTTCCCAATGCTGAATCATGACACCGCGTCAGAGTATGCGCTTGTTGCTGCTGCAAGTGAGGCAAGGGATAAATCGAAAGCGAAGTTCTCAAAATTCCGGGTCGGGGTGGCGCTCGAAGCGAGGAATGGCAGGATATTTCAGGCCTTCAATGTCGAGTCGAGCAGCTACGGCCTTTCCATGTGCGCCGAGAGAATAGCCGTGTGGGAAGCGATTACAGCAGGAGAATCTGAGTTCACGAGAATCGCAATTGTATCGGACGCGGAGGATTTTTGCTCTCCATGCGGCGCGTGCAGACAGGTGCTGTATGAGCTTGCCGGCAACATCGAGGTCTATATGACTAACTCGAAAGGCGAATTGAAAAAGGAAAGCTTGTCCGCTCTCCTCCCCGATGCATTCACCTCAAAAACATTACTGAATGGAAGAGATTAGTTTACATTACGCGCCGCGTGAAACCGGATGGATCGAGGTTATCTGCGGATGCATGTTCAGCGGAAAGACCGAGGAACTGATACGCCGTTTGCGGCGGGCAGAAATTGCACGACAGAACGTTGCCATTTTCAAACCGCGAATCGACAAGAGATTCAGCGACGATCACATAGTCTCACATAGCGACGATCGTCTCAAGTCCGTTGTAGTCGACTCCGCCCTTGAGATTCCGCCTCTATGCAAAGATGCGCAGGTAGTGGGCGTCGACGAAGGACAGTTTTTCGGAATGGAACTTGTCGACGTATGTGAATCGCTTGCCACCGAAGGCAAGAGAGTCATCGTCGCCGGCCTCGATCAGGACTACCGAGGCAAACCGTTTGAGCCAATGCCGCAGCTGCTATCGGTCGCCGAATACATCACCAAGACGCTGGCGATCTGCATGGTTTGCGGAAATCCGGCAGACAGGACACAGCGTAAGACACCCCAGGGAGAACGCGTTCTCGTCGGAGCAAAGGACATCTACGAGGCCCGATGCAGAAAATGCTTCGTCCCTCCGGCTGAGTGAGATGCTCTTTTCGGATTGTCATTTCTCTGTATGAAGCCGTACTGTTTCTAATAGGAGCAAGAAATGAAGAATGTCATACTAGTTGTTCTTACCGCTGTTGTCATAACCGGGGTGGCCCTGACCTTCGAATCGTGCGGAAAAAGTCAGCCGTCCGCGCCTCCCGACAGCGAAGTCGGACTGGTCTTCGATGTCGGCGGGAGAGGCGACAAGTCTTTCAACGACCAGGCGTACCGGGGTCTTCTGATGGCCAGAGACAGCCTCCACGTCAAGTTCCAGTACATCGAACCTGGTGGGGGTTCGGATCGTGAGTCCGCTCTACGACAGCTTGCGAGCAGGAAAAGTATCGGACTTATTTTCGGCGTCGGCTTCATTTTTACCGATGACATTACCGAAGTCGCAAAGGCCTTCCCCGACAAGGAATTTGCATGCATAGACTACACGTACGATTCCACTAAAGCCGTACCGAAGAACCTGATTCCCATAGAGTTCCGTGAAAACGAGGGCTCGTTCCTGGTCGGTGCAATAGCCGGACTCATGACAAAGACCGACAAGGTCGGCTTCATCGGAGGCATGGAATCGCCGCTGATACGGAAGTTTCAGGCAGGTTACGAGGCGGGCGTCAAATATGTCAATCCGAAGTGCAAAGTCCTTGTAGCCTATGCCGGAGTGACCGGAGAAGCTTTCAAGAATCCGGCCAAGGGAAAAGAGCTGGCACTTAGCCAGTATTCGCAGGGCGCGGATATTATCTACCACGCCGCCGGGGTCACGGGACTTGGAGTATTCGAGGCGGCAAGAGAGATGAAGAAATATGCAATCGGCGTCGACATGGACCAGTGGAACGAGGCTCCAGGACGGGTTCTCACGAGCATGGTCAAGAAAGGCGATGTAGCCGTTTACGACATCATCAAGGAATGGAAAGAAGGCAAATTCGACGGCGGCGTGCCTAGAGTGTTCGGACTGAGAGACAACGGGGTTGATTTCGTCTACGACAAGAATAACAAACCTTTGATTCCCGAGAAGGTGTACAAGACAGTCGAGGAGCTGCGCAAGGAAATTATCGACCGGAAGATAAACGTCCCGACGCAGTGACACCCGGTACGCGATGCCTTACGCAATAGAACTTCTCAACATTACCAAACGGTTCGCCAGAACCGTCGCGAACGACAACATCACGCTCAAGGTAGAATCCGGTACGATCCATGCTCTCGTGGGCGAAAACGGCGCCGGCAAGACGACACTCATGGAGACGCTGTATGGGTTATACCAGCCGGACTCCGGAAGAATCAGGATACACGAAAGAGAAGTCTCCATCAAGTCGCCGCACGATTCCATCCGCCTCGGGATCGGAATGGTTCACCAGCACTTCATGCTTGTTCCTCCTTTGACGGTCCTGGAGAACATAGTTCTCGGGTCCGAAACCACGAAGTATTCCCTGCTCGACCTCAAGAAAACGACTGCGGAGATCTACGAACTCGCCGGAAGGTTTTCACTGTCGGTCCCGCTCGAAGAGAAAGTGGAGAACATCGGAGTGGGAGCGCAGCAGCGCGTGGAAATCCTGAAGGCCATTTACAGGAAAGCAGACATACTTGTCCTCGATGAGCCGACGGCGGTCCTCACACCGCAGGAGTCTGTCCAGCTCTTCAGGATTCTCTCGGAGCTCAGGGATGAAGGCAAGACGATTGTCCTGATCACACACAAGCTGAACGAGGTGATGGCAATAAGCGACCGCGTCTCCGTTATGCGCAAAGGAAAAATCGTCGGAGAAGTCGAAACGGCGAAGACTAACCCACAGGAGCTGGCACAGATGATGGTTGGACGGCCCGTGCTCCTGAGAGTGGAAAAGGAAGAAAAGAAGGCAGGAAACCAGGTTTTGATGGTCAACGGCCTTACATACGTCGACCGGCGCGGAATCAGCGTCCTGAAGGAAGTGTCACTTGAGGTCGGTTCAGGAGAGATTCTGGGAATAGCGGGGGTGGAAGGCAATGGACAGTCCCAGCTTGTGGAATGCATTACCGGATTGATTAGGCCGTCATCCGGCTCGATCAAGCTCGACGGCATCGAGATTTCGGGTCTCACTCCGCGAGAAGTTTTTGCGCGCGGATTGTCGCACGTCCCGGAAGACAGGATCAAGCGCGGGCTGGTCGTCGATATGGATGTGAAGGAGAATCTCATACTCGGGCTTCACAATCAGGCGCAATTCAGTTCCCGATTGTCCATGAACCGGAAATCGATAGACGACAATGCGAGGCTTTTGATTTCCAAATACGACATTCGGCCTGTCGACCCCGATATTCACGCAAGAGGGCTCTCCGGCGGCAACCAGCAGAAAGTCATCATTGCCAGAGAACTCTCGAGAAACGCACAGGTCATCATAGCAAGCCAGCCGACCCGCGGGGTGGATATCGGCGGCATCGAGTTCATTCACCGCACCCTCGTTCAAGCAAGAGACGCCGGCCGGGCTGTCCTTCTCATTTCCGCCGACCTGAATGAGATTCTTAGTTTGTCCGACCGAATAGCCGTGATGTATGACGGAAGAATCGTAAGAGTCTTCCCTGACAGCAATGTGGAGGAAAGCGAGCTCGGCCTCTATATGACCGGGTCGAAAGGAAGTTCCCGGACAGAAGCAATGGGCAATTGACGCGATGGCCGAACGACGACACTGGTTGGAACATCCCGCAACCCAGAATTTCCTTATCCCCATCTTTGCGGTAGTCCTTTCTTTTGCCGTTGGTGCGATTTTCATCCTGATCGTCGGCCAGAACCCGTTCGAGGTTTATTCGGTATTGTTCTCTCAGACGCTTGGCACCTCCTACGGGATCGGCCAGCTTTTGTTCAAAACGACGCCGCTCATATTTGCCGGACTTTCAGTTGCCATATGCTTCAAGGCCGGCCTCTTCAACATCGGCGCAGAAGGACAGCTGCAGATTGGCGCCTTCATGACCGCGCTTGTGGGAATGTACACCGTCGGTGTGCCCGCCTTCATCGAAATCCCCCTGCTGATACTTGCCGGCATGGTTGGAGGAGGAATCTGGGGATTCATACCGGGTTATCTCAAGGCCAAGACCGGCGCTCACGAGGTCATTAACACCATAATGCTCAATTTTATCGCGGTCGCGCTCGTCAGCTTTTTCGTAACGAATGTCTTCAATGTTCCGGCAACGGTTCACACTCCAAGCATCGCCCGTACGGGAAGGATTCCACGTTTCGACGCGATCTTCCCGGGATTTGAGGGGTCACCCGTAAACTTCTCCATCCTTATCGCTCTTCTGGCGGCCGTACTAGTTTGGTATTACATCGACAGGACTAGGTACGGTTACGAGCTTCGGGTTGTCGGCCTGAATTCGAAGGCGGCCGAGTACGGCGGAATAAGTGTCTCCAAGAACATCATTTTGAGCATGGCCATCGGCGGTGCTATTGCCGGGCTTGTCGGAACGAATTACGTTATGGGATACAAGTACTACTTCGAAGAGGGGTTTTCGACAGGTACCGGGTTCATGGGAATCGCGGTCGCGCTTCTCGGCAACAACAATCCTTTCGGGGTCGTACTCGCTGCCCTTCTCTTTGGAATGCTCGAGTACGGCGGGCTCGTGATTAACACGATGGTTCCGAAGGAGCTCGTGAGTATTCTCCAGGCTATCGTGATAATATTCGTGATCTCGTCCAACAAGATCTTCAGGAAAATTCTGGTGAACTTCCTGAAGAAGAGGACATTGAGCATAAATGATTAGCCAGATTTTCTCGCTTGCGTTCCTCGCACAGACAATAAGGATAACGGTTCCCTATTCGCTGGCATCCCTGGGGGGCGTCTACAGTGAACGTGGCGGCGTCGTCAACATTGCACTCGAAGGGATCATACTCAACGGCGCTTTCTGTGCCACGGTAGGCACATACTACACAGGCAGTGCTTTGTTCGGCGTAGTCTGCGGCATAGCCGGCGGGTTGTTCACGGCCCTCATACACGCAGTCGTCTCGATTCACATAAAGGCCGATCAGATTATTTCCGGAATCGCAATAAATCTCTTTGCAGTCGGGATCACTAAATTCGTGCTGGAAATCCTTTTTCAAAGTTCTAGCAATTCTCCAAGGATCGCAGGACTCCCACACATTCAACTCGGCTTCATCGAGAATCAACCGGATGTGGCGAACCTGCTCGGCAATCCACTCGTCCTCACGACCATAGTTATCGTAATCCTGAGTCACTTCATAATCTTCAAGACAAGATTCGGTCTGCGACTCCGTTCCGTGGGTGAGAATCCCGAGGCAGCAGACACAGTGGGGATCAGCGTCACGCTCTACAGATATTACGGAGTTCTCATCAGCGGCGTACTGGCCGGACTTGCCGGTGCCTGGCTGGCTTTCGACCAGCACTCGTTCACTGACGGCATGTCGGCCGGCCGTGGTTATATAGCGCTGGCAGCAATGATAGTCGGGAAATGGAATCCCCTAGGCGCGGCTGCAGCGTGCCTCATGTTCGGGTTCGCCGAGAGTCTTCAGATTCAACTCCAGGGCGGCGGACTTCCCACGCAGTTTATCCAGATGATACCATATGTCGCCACGATCATAGTCCTTGCGGGCTTCATAGGAAAAGCGGTTGCGCCTGGGGCGGACGGCATACCGTACGAGAAGGAAAAATGATAGAGAACAAACCGACCACGATCGGAAACCCTTTCAAGGAATCGTCGGATTTCATTTCGAGAAAATTCGGTTCGAGGCAATTCGATGTCGCGGTAGTCCTCGGCAGCGGACTCAGCGGTTTTACCTCACACATCGAAGAGATAGACAGACTTTCTACCGCCGATATTCCCGGGTATCCGCGTTCGACCGTTGTCGGGCACAGCGGCCATATCTTCAGCGCGCGTGCGGCCGGCAAGAACGTGCTCGTCTTCAGCGGAAGGGTGCATTACTATGAATCCCGCTCCACGATAAATGCGGCTGCGACTGCAATCGTATCGCACGCACTCGGAATCAAGAAAATTGTCCTGACAAATGCTTCGGGAATACTGAACGAGTCCTTTGTTCCCGGCGACCTCATGATCATAAAGGATCAGATCAACTTAACTTTCACCAACATTCTCCGTGATTTGAGATTTCCATTGAACGACACGGGACGTTTATACAGTAATGAGCTGTCGGCCCTTTGTGTTGTGGCCGGCGGAAAGGCAGGTGTGAACCTGCAGAGCGGCGTCTATGTGGGTCTTACCGGCCCCTCCTACGAAACACCCGCCGAGGTGAGAGTCTACCGGGCATTCGGCGGCGATGCGGTCGGGATGTCTACTGTGCAGGAATCGATCTACGCAAACGCAGTCGGCATGGGAGTGCTCGGCGTCAGCTGCCTCACAAATTACAGCACCGGAATTACGTCGGAGAAGCTTTCGCACAGCGACGTGACGGCGCTGGGCGCCGCCGTTGACGAGAAGTTCTCGAGATTGTTGCTGGAATTTATCAGACTGATTTAGGCAGGGGTAAAACGGGTTGCCCTGTTGGTGGTGGAGATCGCTGCTTGCAGGCCATCAGTATGCCGTTCGACTTCCGTATTGCAGCTTCGACAGCTGCTGCACAACTCCCACGATAACGAAAAAGACTCCGACACTTTCCCCGTGACGGAGTCCTCTCTCAACAGGCTAAACAGCCTTCATTGCCGCAGCTCTCACTGCGTGTACTGAGCTTTGCCCGCTTTCTTTGCCGCAAGATAAACACTCATTATATAATTCGCGACATTCTTCACTTCCTGCGGCTTGAGGGGTTGCTTCGGCATGGGCGGATATCCCGGCACGGCCTGGTACGGATTGCCGATAAAATCTTCGAGCGAATCCATCTTTCCGACAAAGTGCGGCAGCGTCATGAAGTAAGGCGGACCGACCTTCTTCGCATTGAACATATGACATGCACTGCAAATGTTGTCGTAGACCTCCTTTCCCGACATGGCAGGAGGCGGCTTTGGTGGAGAAAGAGATGCAAGCATCGTCTCATACCTGGTCGCAAGTACCTGGTCCTGGTTTTGTGTCGCATAATGAAACGCTATGCCGTCTTTCACCGACCAGATGCAAATCAGTGCAATCGCCCCGACGAAGGCGTAGTTTCCCAGATTGACATCCGATTCTTTGAGCATCGAGTAAAACAGGAGCATCACGATAAGTGCTATGCACATGCCCACGCAAGCGATGATAAACGTCATATTGGAGACCCCGGCTTCGGGCAGATTCTGGATCTCGAAGAAGATCAGCAAAGGCTCAATAGCGGCCGCAACAATACCGATCGGCAAAGTGTATTTTCTGACGAACGCGCGGTATGACGGTTCGGCCATTATCGAGATGCGGTCTTCCCACTTGAAGAAGAAGAACAGTACCGCGGCACTGGTGATTGTCGCCCCGGTGACGGCATATGTGATCAGACTCCAGAATGTCTCCCCGGAAAAGAGGACGTTGAGAAAATTCGAATGGGACCACTGATTCGGAGTGAATGCCAGCCGCGTCGTGCCGACGTATATCCATGTTGCGATCCATAGAAGGATTGCGCTCCGGCGCCCGGCCCGCTGCCTCGTCACATCCGCGGATTTCTCGAACGACTCTACGTCGGTAGTAACCTCAGGCGTGAGATTACCGCCATGTGTCGACGCAAGATTCTGAAACGTCGAATATATCGCTTCCAGATGAAACGATTTCTTGTAGCCATAAAGGAAATAGAATCCTACGAAGAAGAACAAAGCCGAAATGCTCAGATAGCTTGTAACCCCGACGCTCACTCCGTACAGAAGCTGGGCGTAAATAAGAACCATCGTAATAATCGGGATAACGCCTACGGCCAGGATCATTCCTCTGCTCGGTGCGGCCAGATCCGCAAGGTCGCGCGAGAATCTCGAAAAGAGGTTGTCTCCCTTCTTCCTCCCGATTCGGTTGGCTATCGCCGAAGCGGTCGAGGCTATTAGTGCGACACTGGCATAAGTCACGAAGATCAAAGTGACAATGACCAAAAGATACCGGAGCAATTCTAATCGTTCGGCCGACTCAGGGAATACGAGTCTGTTCAGAAAATTCATTTACAACCCTCTTTCAGATTATCTTGTCAATCATAATGATCGCGGTTACTGCCAAGGCATAGATGTTTATTTTCATAAACGCAGATTTCAACGTCCGGCGCTCATGGATACGGTATATTACGGGATAGGTCGATAGCGCAAGCCATATCCCCAGTATCATGACGGCAACTACAGTCAGAACATTGTTGACAACACCGGAGGTCACAAACAGAAGAGACGATAAGGCAAGTCCGGCCGTCCAGATGAATATCCACGCACCGACTACTCGCTCTCCGAATTTCATCCGAAGCGTGGGAAAACCAGCCCTTTCATAATCGGTGCTGTACATTTCCATCAGAAGCCAGAAGTGCGGTATTTGCCAGATGAAAAAGAAAATGGCAACGGCAGCCAGACGTGGATTGAGAATATCAGCCCCCGCCGCTGCCCAACCTGCCATCACAGGAAAGGCTCCGACAAACGATCCGGGAATGACCGCAAACGGCGTCACTTTCTTCAGCGGTGTATATACGACATTATAAGAGATGAATGCAAGCCAGGATAGTATAAGGGCCGTGAGATTTCCGGTGAAGAATATCAGAGCAGATCCTGCGAATGCAAGGCCGCCAACCAGCAGAAGGACCGAAGCAGGACTCATCACACCGGTGGGCAACGGCCGCTTCATGGTGCGATGCATCAGGGAGTCGGTTTCCTTCTCCTGATAATGGTTCATCGCCGCGGAGGCACAGGACAACAGAAATATTCCCAGCACCGGCGGAAGCATTTCCCAGGACAGGTTGCCGGCTGCCAGGATATACCCGAACAGGGCCGACATCCCGACAAAGAAAGTTATCCTGATCTTTACCAGCTCCAGGACAACATTGACAAGGACCCCGGCCGTAAGCCGGCGTTCGCCGCCTTCAAGCGCTGCGGTTGAGGAATGAGAAACTGCCACTTTCTCCTGCTGTACGATCTTTTCTTTCAAATCAATTTTCATCTGCTATATTCTCGAACCTGTATCTTCGCCGCCTGTTCCGCTCGGGATAGCCCGGCGTTCCACTATTCGAGGATTCCTTCCATCTCTAATTCCGAATTTCCGAATATCCCGGTTCACGGATTCGAACGCAAAGCGTCCGTTATTTCTTCACGTGACATTCCTTCGTTCAACCATTTGTCGAACTTGTCCTTCGGCAGCACAATCAGTCGGGTCATCATCAATGCGTGATCCAGTCCGCAGTACTGGCTGCAGGTTATTTCATAGTTGCCGACATGTTCCGGATAAAGCATTACGTATCTTACTCTTCCGGGGATGACATCCTGTTTCTCGCGAAACGCGGGTACGTAGAAACCGTGGATCACATCGACGGAGGTGAGGAGACATTTTATCGGGCTTCCCTTGGGGACGAAGAGCGTGTCCGCCTTCTTTCCGTTCAGGTACTCGAAACTCCACTCCCACTGCCTCGCGATCACCTTTACATCCATCGCAGACTTGGGCACAACCCTGGTCTGGATATACGCCGACCAGCCGAGATAAAACATTACAAGGACAAGCGCCACCGGGATGACCGTCCACAGAGTCTCGAGGGGAATGCTTCCGTGGATATTGACGGCGCGCGGATGACGTTTCTTGTTATACTTGAAGACAAACAAAAACATCGTGCCCACCACGATGACAAAGAGTATTATGTCCGATCCAATAATAAACCGGGCGACATCATCCACAGCAAGAGCGTGTCTTTGAACAGAAGGTAAAAGCAATGCAAAAAGATTCATCATAATATTCTCACCTTCTAAAGTATACGTCGGAGAAAGTCAGTGTGTATATCACGAAAATCGTGAAACCTGCAATCGCCAGGAATACCTTGAAGATGCGGTCTTCAAATTTTACGTGCATGAAGTAATTCACCACCAGGGACGCTTTTGTCAATGCTATCAACAGCGCAACCACCAGTGTGAACGCCGCGAGATCCACTCCCGCAACAACAGCCGTAGCCGCTGTCAGCGCCATCACCGCCGCCCAAATCAGGATATACAGGCTGTACGAAATCGGCTTCTCTTCGCCCTGCTGTTCCTGCATTACTGTCCTGTGTTCCATTTCAGATAAAGACATAATGGGTTCCTCAGTTAATCAAATAGAAAAGCGGGAATAAGAAAATCCAGATGATATCGACCAGATGCCAGTACAAGCCGGCGCTTTCGAGCTTTGTGTGATCATCCTGGGTAATCTTGTTTCTAAGTACGAGCACGAGCATCACCGTCAACACCGTCATGCCGGCGATGACATGAAGCGCGTGCAATCCGGTCATCGTATAGTAAAGTCCGTAAAAAAGAACGACGCCGTTCGGCTTGTTGAGCAGAGTGGGCGAGCCAGGGTAAATTCCCGCCCTTATCTCAGTCGACCACTCGACGTATTTTACAACGAGAAATACAAGCCCAAGTCCGATCGTAGAGCTGAGAAATGTAGTGCACAGCCATTTCTTCCCTCTCTGAATAGCGGCTACAGCCAATACCATCGTCAGACTGCTGGTAATCAGGATCATCGTGTTGACAGTGCCGTACAAAATGTGAGTGTCGTAGCCTGCAAGATGAAAATCTTTAGTGTAAAAGTATCGATAGACTGAGTATACAAGGAAGAGCCCTGTAAACAACAGTAGTTCGGTGAGCAGGAACAACCACATGCCCATCCTTGCGCCCACAGCGTCTTTGTGAGCGTGTTCCGCTACGTGCTCGCTTGCGGCACCGGCATTTGTCTCGGCAATCTCACTCAATAGTTTTTCTCCGTTTCAATCGATAACATTGCATTAATCCGACACTCCATCGTTTCATCTTTCCAGAACTCAACCGCTCCGTGTCGTCTACTTTCCAATCGGAACCGGTTCTCCCTGTATTTCCGGCTCTGCATCCGGATGATAGTACGGCTCGTGTGTAATCACGGGAATCTTCTCAAAATTCTCCTGCGGCGGAGGAGATGGGATTGTCCACTCCAGTGTCGTTCCGCCCCACGGATTCATACCGCATCTCTCACCTTTGAATATTCCGTGAAGGAGGTTCCAGAACATGATGATGAGCCCGGTGACCAGCACCCACGAACCTACCATCGAGATATGCTGAAGCGTCTCATACTTCGGCAGGTATGCGAAGTACCGTCTCGGCATTCCTTCATACCCGAGCAGAAGCATCGGGAAATAAAGCATATTGAAGCCGACAAAGAGGATTCCAAGCGCCCAGTTCGCGGCTTTCTTGCTGTACATCCTTCCGAACATCTTCGGCAGCCAGTAATGAAGCGCACCGAAGAATATGAAGATCGAACCGCCGAAAATTATGTAGTGAAAATGCCCCACGACGAAGTACGTCCCCGTCAGGTGAACATCGGTTGCGACGGAGCCGAGCACGAGGCCAGTCAATCCCCCGATCGAGAAGAGCATGATGAAGGCCATCAGGAACAGAAACGGAGGCTGCAAGTCTATGGAGCCCTTGTACATTGTAGCAACCCAGTTGAAGACTTTTATGCCGCTGGGTATGGCAACTAAAAATGTCAGGAGTGAAAAGACAAACTGAGCCGTTTGGGTCTCCCCGGCAACGAACATATGGTGTCCCCAGACCAAATAGCCGATGAAGGCAATCGCAAGACTTGACATTGCGATCATTTTGTATCCGAAGATGGTTCTGTGTGAGAACGTGGTGACTATCTCAGATACGACACCCATGGGTGGCAATACCATTATGTAAACCGCCGGATGGGAATAAATCCAGAACAAGTGCTGGTAAAGGACCGGGTCTCCGCCGAGCACAGGATTGAAGATACCGACGTGGAAAAGTCTCTCCACAATGATAAGAAGGAGCGTTATGGCAAGAACCGGAGTCGCTATCACCTGGATCCATGCCGTCGCGTAGAGTGCCCAGACGAAGAGCGGCATTTTGAACCACGTCATCCCGGGGGCTCTCAGGCGGTGGATCGTGGTGAGGAAATTGAGCCCGGTCAGAATGGACGAAAAGCCGAGAATGAAAACTCCGAAGACTGCCATAGTCACATCTGTGCCGGTACGAATGCTGTACGGAACGTAGAACGTCCAGCCGGTATCGGGCAGTCCATGCCAGAACATCGACATCAGGATTATTATCGCACCGGTGACATACAGGTACCATGACAAAAGATTAATTCTTGGAAACGCAACGTCTTTTGCCCCTATCTGAATGGGGAGGAAAAAGTTTCCGAGGGTGGCAGGGATTCCGGGTATAACGAAGAGAAACATCATTATCACGCCATGCAGCGTGAAAAGCGCGTTGTATTCCTGAGCATTGAAAATCTTTCCCGCGGGGCCAGGCACAAGCATCTCGAGCCTCATAAGGAATCCAAGACAGACACCGACCGCAAAGAAACTGAAGATCGAAATCATGTAAAGTATCCCGATCCTCTTGTGGTCAGTGGAGAGTATCCAGGCTAAAATCCCTTTATGCTTGCCTGTATTTTCCAGGTAACTGTGATATGTTTCCCCGCCGGGGCCGTTCCCCGGCTCCATCGCTAAGTCCGCCATTAGCTGGCCTCCTCATCCTTCTTTACAAATTTTTTCGTCGACCTCAGGAATACTACCAGTCCGCCGGCAAATACAACCGTTCCGATTCCAACCACTCCGAGTACGTTGAATACGAGATGATCACCCGACGGAGTGTGACTGAAGCATACGCACAGCAGGGCACTCACAATCTTTTCGGGAGTTCCCGCCTGAGCTTCCATTATTGCCATCTTCAAATCCACCGGAGCGAATGTCGTCCCTTCGATGTACCTGATTATCTTCCCCGACTTGTCGACAATGATCAAAGCCGTCGGATGGACGAACATTCCGTCCTTCTGTCTCCTGAAGTAAAATCCCAAAGCGTCGGTAAGCGTGTAAATGTTCGTACTGTCCCCCGTCATGAATCTCCATGAAGAAGCAGGAATAGGGCGCGTCATCTGTCCCCAGAACTGTTCCTTCTTCGCAGCAGCTATCTGAGGCGTATCGTCCGTGTTGAAGCTTATCGATGCGACATTGAAATCCTTGCCGGGTGTTTCGGCGACCTGATCGAGAACCTTGGCGACGCTTGCAAGTACTATGTCGCAGAGATCAGGACATTCGTAGTATCCCATGTCTATGACAAGCGGCTTGCCGTCTGCTATCTGTTTAAGGGTAACTTCTTTCCCGTCAGAGTCCTTGAAGCTGAGATTCATAGGAATCGTGTCGCCCAGCTTCTCGTCAATTGCCGACCCGATGATTTTCTTTGCTGCTTCCTTTGCAGATGCCGAAGACCAGCCAAACAGCGTCAGGCAAAGGACGCTCAATGTAACACTCAATATTCCGACATGAACCAGCTTATGATATCCAGACGACATATTACTCACCTCTTTCAATCATCAGTTTTCTGATCTCTCCCGAATTTCTTTTTGGACTTCACAAACAACAAAAAACCTGCAACGAGAACCATTGTACCGACGCCGCCGTATTGCAGCGCGCTCTCAGCAAACCGGTTGCCGGGCGGAGTGTGGCTGAAACAGGTTTTTGGTTCGGTACTTATGATTTGCTCCGGAGTCCCGCCCTTTGCCTCGTTCAATGCCATATCCAGGTCGGCATAATGAAAGGAAGTTCCCAATATGTACCTTATGATTTTTCCGTTGCTGTCGACCACGATAAGCGCCGTCGGATGGGTGAACATTCCGTACTTGTCTCTTATGAAATAGAAACCGAGCGCATTTGTCAGCGTGTAAATGTCCGAGCTGTCACCGGTGAGAAATCGCCAGGCAGACGAAGGGACGCGACGTTCCAGCGTACCCCAGAACTGTTTCTTTTTCTTCATCGCATTGAACGGCCGGTCGGCGGGATTGAAACTTATGGTTGCGACGTTGAAGTTTCTTCCTGCTTTCTGAGGCAGCTCATCGACAATCTTCTTCACGCCGGCCATCACAACGTCGCAGATTCCGGGACATTCATAATACGCCATGTCTATTATTAAAGGCTTCCCGTCGGCAACCTGCTTGAGAGTAACATCATGTCCTGCCGCATCTTTGAAAACCACGTTCATCGGAATATACTGTCCCAGTCTTTGCTGAATGCCGACTTCGATATGATGAGATGTCGCTGAAGTGGCAGCAAAAGTCGAAACAGGATAAACCGCGACAAAAGAGGCAATGAGGACTACGGACAAACCAAAAAATATATTGGCGGCAGCCGTCCGCAATCTCGCGGATGCGGACTTTGAAGAAGAAGCTCGGGTTTCCATCGTGAAATAATTCGTCGGGTTTTCCTTCGATCTAGTCATTTGACGAGGCTAAGACTTTATTACTGAACACATTTTTCAGATAATTGTAAAGCGTTTGCCAGTCCTTATTACTGAGCTGAGCAACCTTCGGATCGAACCCATTCTGAACAGCGTTTGATGTCAGCACGGTGACAAAATCAGACATACTTTTGCTCCATGTACTCGACATAGTAAGAACCGTCAGAGCACGACGCCTGTCGAGAACGATGCTTCGAAACAGCTTTGCCCCCGCACTGGCGGAATCCTGACTTATGTAGGACGCGGCAGTTTCCGCCTCCCTCGCCCTCTGAACACCGGACTCTTCAATAGTCTTCATTGCCTGAGCAACGGGAATGGGCGCCGCCGGGCCATTCGACGAAGCCGATGCAGGCGCGGCCAAGTGATAGGTTTTTATCATGGCTTCCAGCTGGGCGGGAGTGTCCTTCGGAAAATTGCCGAATGTCGCCCTGATATAATCGATGATATCGAGTCTGTCGCTCGAGGAGAGAGCCGCCGCGAAGGATACCATGGCACTCCCCGGTATACCTTCGGATACGGTCTTGAACATTTCAGACAGCAGTCTGCCGTTTACCCAGCCGGTGGTTGCGTGATAATCCCTCGGTTTCGGGTTTAACGATGCGGCGGCCGGACCATCTCCCTTGCCGTTCAGGCCGTGACACGGAGCGCAGTCCATTTTGAACAGTTTTTCTCCGTTCTCAATTTGAGCTTTCGAGGGATTCAGAAGTGAAGTAACGCCGACGTTAGGTCCGAGGCTGGTCGAGGGAGGCGCCGGCGGTGTACTGGCAATCGGCCGGAAGAAGGTAGAATCGATCGCGATGTCAGGTTTGATTGAATTCCTGTTCACCATGTTCTCTCTGTGGATATAGAGCATCCCGAGGGCGATCAACGCTCCTATGAAAAAGAGATAAAACACCGGTGCAAGCCATACGCTCCGTACGAAGAACGACTTTTCTTCTTGATTCGGATTTTGATTGCTATCTTCCATTATCGTCCTTCCCCACATTCTCGAGGCAATAGTCGGAAAAAGTCGCGGTATGCAGTCCGATCATAAGTGGAACTCCAATCCGCGTTCCAGTTTCGGATCGCCAATCGGTACCATGTTGTTGCCCTTCGCCTTCCAGGCGAAAACGCTGAGTACGATTCCAGCTGACAGGACGAGGAAAGCCACCTCACCGAGACCAAACACAACCGAATGAGAATTATACTCCGGCATCGTCATCCAGTAAATGTCTATCGCGTGTGCAACGAGGAGCCAGACCGACACGAACACCAGCCGCCGCGGATTCATTTTTGCCCCTCTGGAGACCAGCATGAAAAACGGGATAAGAAATTCTCCCAGTACGAGAATGATCGAAACCACTGCCCAGCTTCCGTGCATTCTGGGAATGTACCAGGAGGTCTCGTCTCTAAGGTTCCCGTACCATTGCAGCATGAACTGACTGAACGCGATGTAAGCCCAGAAGTTGATAAACGCGAAGAGAAATGCTCCAAGGTTGTAGTAGTGATCCCTCGTCAGCTTGACCGGGAATTTCCCCTTTTCGTTTAGAGTGACAATCAACAGGGTCCCGAATGCCATTGCACCTATGGCGGCCCCTGCAAATATATAGACGGCGAATACGGTTGACGTCCAATCGGGTGCCAGGCTCATCAGCCAGTCGATTGTGAACAGAGTAAGCGTAATGGCAAATACCGGCATAAACCCGGCAGAGAGCTTCACGTTCCGCTTCGTCAGTCTTTGATCGCGAGTCGTGTCCTGCAGCCTGGAGTTCCTGATTATCAAATAGTAGAACAGCCACCAGATCGCGATTACTAAAATTGTCCTGACTATGAAGAAAGGGATATTAAGATACGGAGCCCTAATGAGCATTGTGGGATCCGTTGCGAAAAGACTCTTGTGCGTCCAGGAAAAAATCGTATGAAGATTGAAAAGAAGCGGTAGTGCAAGTATAAAAAGAAAGGGAATGACTCCCGCCATGAATTCAAAGGGCCTGCGGAGGGCCGTACTCCAGATAGCGGAGCTGACGTATTCCGTGCCGACCCAAAAGAGAGCACCCGTGCCGATCGTCGCGACGTAAGTCAGCGTCATTATGAGCGAGAAGGATGCATTCTTCACGTTGATTGCGTAAGATACAACCATCAACACGACACCAATGACCAGCAAGCTCCATCCGAGGGAAGAATACGAGGAGGGGACTCCCTTTAACTTAGCCATATCGATTTGTTCGCTCTTGCTCATTTTGCTCCGGGACCATTCGGGTTTTGCGCTTTCTGAAGGGCGCGGACATACCAGACAATTGCCCACCGTTCTTTGCGGGGAATTTGTCTCGAATAGGAAGGCATGACCCCTTGAAAGCCATTCGTGATTACGTTGTAATAGAAACCGTCCGGAGCAAGCCTGAGAGAATCAGCGTGAAGGCTTGGCGGACTTGGGAATTGACCTTGCAGCCTGCTGTTGCCATCGGCAAAGTATCCGTGACATGGACTGCAGTAGGTATTGAAGTCTCTCTGCCCCACTTCCATAACATGCTTGGTAGGAAGCACGGGGTTTATAAGATACTTTTCGGCGGCCGCAAAGTTGTCGCTGACAGTGATCGGATCAGGAAGATGTCCCCGTGCCACGGTGCCGGTTACCGGCGGCCTCATCGCAAACCCGTCCGCGTAAAAAGTACTTTGAGATTCCGGATTGACCTTGAACTGAGCATTGAGCGAGCTCCATGGCCGAATCAGGAGCATTTTGTTCAAGGCCAGATAAGCAGCGCCTGAAGAAACCACCGCCACAACGACAATTGCACCGATGAACTTCGGGTCTAGCACTCTGTGTTTCAGACTCACCACGACTGGCTCGTCATAGACCGCGTCCACGTTTTCGGCTCCGAGACCTTGCAAGAATCGTCTTATTTCGACCTCGTTGAAACGTGGATCCACCGCTTCAATACAGATTCCGAATTTGTCGTTCGAGACCTTCTTCATAAATTCGGTATCGTGGAGCGGATGGCTGTTTCTCGGAAGGCCGAGCCAGACCGCCAGCAATGCAGTCACAGTCGACACAGATCCGATCAGAACCGCAATCTCGAACATCAGTGGGATATAGTCAGGCCAAGCAAAATATGGTTTCCCGCCAATGACCAGGGGAAAATCAACTGAGTTCGTCCACCATGTAAACAATATGAGTAACACTGCGCCGGTCAACGCAGCCACCAGCGTCACGTAGCCTATCCTGGACGGCTTCAACTTCATCGTGTTGTCCAGTCCATGGATCGGGAAGGAACTGTACGTGTCGTATTTAGTATATCCCTGGTCGACAGCAGCCCGGGCCGCAGCTATCAGCTTGCCCGGAGTGTCAAACAG
>JBJKPN010000121.1:0-3688 GCA_046706365.1 Candidatus Kryptoniota bacterium
CATTTGCTCGCTCCCCGGTTACTTCCAGTTCCAGCTTTGTCATATCCGCGCGCTTTTTCTTGAGTATCGATTCCACGTCCATCGCGGTGCAGCCGCCAAGTGCGATGAGCACAAGCTCCATCGGACCGCTGCCCGCACCGCTACCGTCGTCCTTCGTCGACGCATCGAGCGGAACCCAGTGGTTCGATTCCCCTTTTCCGACGTATGTATTCCCCTGGACCTGCTTCAATTCGATTTTCATTATTGAACTCCGATTCGTTCTTACTTTCCGCCCGTCGCCAGCATCAGACCGATGACCGCGAAGAATATCGTGCTTATTTTCGGGTTACACAATATCGGGCAGGCCCCCAGAGTCTTCGACTCGAAGAATCTGCCGATGAAATAACCTGCGATTGCTCCACCGACTGCTCCGATCGCCGCGAGAAAGTATGTACTCATGGTCTGGTGCAGGATGCTAGAAGAAGGTTCTTCAATTCTCGCTTGTAAGTTGTTTCACAAGTCCTTCGAATACTGAAGCCGGCCTGTAACCCTCATAGGACGCTCTTATCTTCCCCTCCTTGTCGATGACAAAGGTCGTCGGTATCCCGCGGATGCCGCCATAAGACGACACGACCCGGCTATTCGCCATCAATATCGGGTAGTTAATCCCATAACTCTTCATGAACGGTATCACGTCGCCGAGGCCTCCCTGGTCGACTGAGACACCAAGCATCTGGAACCCGGAATCTTTGTATTTGGAATACAGCTTAATGAAATCCGGTATCTCGGCCTTGCAGGGAGGGCACCATGTGGCCCAGAAATCAAGAACGACCACCTTGCCTCTGAAATCTGAGAGCTTGACAGTCTTCCCCTCGGTGGAAACGAGCGAGAAGTCGGGGGCCATTCGTCCTTCGCTGGCAGTTTCAGTCACTTCATTTTCTGCCGGGACCTGTCCGGAAGCGTACGAGGTATTTCCGTTCGACTTGTTGAGATAAACCGCGCCGACGACCAGACCAACCACTCCAATTACAATGAAGTGGAAGTTCTTTTCGAAAAAGCTCCTCTGTTTCGTCTTCTTAGCCATCTTACTTTACCTCGTCGATTATTTTCTTGATTACCTTTTCTACTTCCTCCGGTGCGTTTCCAAGTGAAGCGTCGGGGAAGAATTCCGATATCAACGTGGGAAGCATCCCTACGATGTATCTCTTGTCGTCCCTTTCGTATACGTTGATCTTGCACGGCATCATGAGGCCTATGTTCCTGTCTGCCTGGAGAACGGCGTGAGCCAGTCTGGCGTTGCACAATTCTATAATTTTGTAACCAGGAAATTCGAAACCCTTTTCCTGGAGAGTCTTCTTTACGTCATGCACGAACAGCACTTTGAAACCGTTCTCACCGATCTTCTTCTGCACGTCTTCGACGAGATCGTCAAACGCGCGTGCGCTTTCCTTCATGTAGGACAGATTCATCCTCGTTGCCCTCTCCTGAACCTCGTTACTCATTTCAAAATCTCCCTGAGCTTCTGCTCAGTTTTCGCACCCACCAGAAATTCGACGATCTGGTTCCCCTGCAGAACGACCGTCGTCGGTGTAGCCATTACACCGAACTTTCTCGCGGTGGACATATCGCGCGATATATCTATCTTATACACGCTCCGGCCGTCGGAAATAAGCCGGTCGATTACCGGAGTCTGGTATCTGCAGGCTCTGCAAGAAGGAGAGTAGAAATAGACCATCGCTCTTCCTCCCGCCGAGATCATCTTCCCGAGCTTACCGCCGACCTGCTCGACTCTTTTTCCCTTGTTTCGCCTGCTGCGCAGAACCATGAGATACTGCATGCCCATAAACGCAATGAAAACACCGATAAGTACATAAACAATAAAAAGCATTTCCTAATCCTCTTTGGCCATTCCCAAAGTGAAACCGAGAAGCCCGCCGTACAGAGTGCTGATATATGGATTACTCGAGATAGGACATGTACCGGTCGAGCAGCCGACAAAATAGTAGTAAGCGTAGCCCGCGGCCGCTCCTGCAACAACCAAGAAGAATTGCGTCAGCCTCTTCTTTGTCATGATACCCGCGGGATTCATACTCATATCAGACTTTCTTTGCGATTACAGCGTAGTACCTTGTATTGAGAATAACAGATCGCACCGCCTTCAATCGGCTCCTTGACAGAAAGCTTTTCACTTCGGCAGGCGACAGGCGTTCTTCCGCAGGCGGCCCGTACCGGAGGGATTCTTTTCTCCAGTCTATGATCAGGAGAGTCGCCTTCGGCCTCATTATCCTGCGGATTTCTCTCAGGAACCTGACGGGCTCATTCTCATGAAGGATTGCACTGGCGATGACAAAATCGACGGAGCCAGTTTTGATCGCAAAAGAATATCCGTTCCTTGTGTGCACCGGTACGACGTTGACGGGGGGCCTTTTCCTCTTCAGCACCGACAACATTTCACGCGACGCATCGACCGCGTAAGCCGGAGAATCCTTCCCGACGATGCGAGCTGCGGGGAGGGTAAAATATCCCGAGCCGGACCCGACATCGGCAACCGACATTCCCTTTTTCAAGCCGAACTTCTTAAGTGTGGTAGTGGGAGGAAGTATCCTTCTCCTGTACGTTGAGTCCAGTCTCTTGTGGTGCTTCGCTTCGAATCTATGTCTGTGCATTTCCTGCCTTCGTTTTCTCGTATGATTCCACCATTGCTGCGACCGTTTTGTCGGTGAGCGCCATCAGGTTGCCGCAGCTTTCACAGTTGAAATAAAAGATGCTTCCACAGCATCCCATCTTCGGCTTCATCGACGCACCGCACCTCTTGCATTTCTATACGTACAGCGGGTGGTTTAAATCGAATTCCAAATCAGTTCACCGCCTTGAGAACTTCTTCGACGAACCATTGTTCCGGCATCGCTCCTTCGAAATGATGATCTTCGTTAACCACGATCCTCGGAACTCCGCGGACGTTGTATTGCATCGCCAATTCGGGAAACTCCGTTGCCTCGACCGCGTCTGCGGTGACGAGATCGCTTGCCAGTGCAAACTGGTGCGAAAGCGTGACGGCATTGGGACAATACGGACACGACGGGGTAACGAATACCTGTATATGAACAGGCTTGGTCAGCTTTGCCAGCTGGTCGACAGTTTCCTTAGCCAGTTCATGGTTGCCCGACGCGACCATCCGGACGGCATTCATCAGTGCGACGAATTCATATCCTGCCGGCAAACCGTAATAGCGAATGCCGTGATCCTTCTCACCCATGATGACTATCGCCGGCGCCCGCTTAATGTCGTAGCGATTCGCGATATCGGCAATCTTTCCGACATCGTAGCGCTCCAGTTTCACCATATCGATGATTTGAGAGAACTCTTCCAGAATCGTGCCGACTTCGCCGCAGTATTGGCAATTCTCACTCTGCGTGAAGAGCAGAATTCTGACCTCACCTTTGAGTTCGCCCATCTGCGCTTTGATTTCAGCCTTGTCGGATTCTTGAATAAAAGTCATCAAACTTTCCAGCCGTTTTTCAATTCGTGCTGTTTACAAAAGTCTTGGATATCTTCTCGACGATCACTTTCTTCGGCACAGCTCCGATTATCCTGTCGACCATCTGTCCGCCCTTGAAGAAACCGAGCGTTGGAATGCTGAGGATATTGTACTTTATCGCGATGTCCATGTTCTCGTCTGTGTTCAGTTTCAAAACCTTCAACTTGCCTT
>JBJKPN010000122.1:0-30104 GCA_046706365.1 Candidatus Kryptoniota bacterium
ATAGAATTGTACGGAGGAATAACGATGTCGAGGATCGCGGACCAGCTGGGAATTTACAACCAGTCGGTCTTTTTCCCGGGAGAGGGGCATGGAGGAGGATCCGACAGCCTTCAGGGTTTCGCTTCTAATTTCCTTTACACATTGATGGAGCTCGCTTCTTCCTCCCCGTCGGACTTCAGTTCCATGCAGCTGTCGACTCATTCATTGAGTCTTTTCCGCTACTATACCTACTCGTTCTTCACTACGGCGATCGACAGGAACAACAATAAGATCATTCTGCCCCATTCCATGGTACAGTATTCCTGCGACAGCAGGGTGGGTTCGATAACTTCCTACGGATTATTTACGCCATCGGACAATGCGGACAGCGGTTACGTATACGCGAAATTCAACGGAACGACAGATTCATGCTTCGTGAAGACGTACGATTTCAAGTACTTCGTATTGAATCCGAAGCTGACTGTCGTTGACACCCTGAGAACCCTCCAGATGAATGTCAGTGTTTACAGCGCCGATTCTGTCCTTCAAAGCCTTTCGAATTCGGCATTCACATGGACATCCACGAACCCATCAATCGGAACGGTTGATTCAACGGGTCTATTTACTCCGAAGATGAATGGTACTACCGATATTGTCGCCGCGCTTAACGGATATTCGGACACAAGTGTCGTCAGGGTTGAGAGCGCGACCGGAACAGTTACCTTCGCTTCATTTGACAGCCTGGGCGGATGGACTTTTGACGGAGAAAACCTCGACACGCTTTCCGTCTCACTCTCAACGGGCCAGAAATCAGAGGGGAATGCTTCCTTCAAAATAAACTACAAGTACACTTACGCCTCGGGACAAACTTATATGATTTACCTGAACAAGGATTTGCCCGTATATGGCATCCCCGATTCGGTATTTCTCGATGTAAAGTCCAACGGACTCAACCACAGACTCTTTTACCGTTTTGAAGATATTCAGTCCAATGATTTTCGGGCCATCGGCAGAAAGTACCTGAACGACAGCTCGTCCTTCGCTGAAATACCGGCATCGATGACCGTGTTATCTCCCCTCACCGGTGTAACCAATGTGACGTATCCCCTGACGTTCAAGAGAATCGAAATCCAGCTTACCGGTTCCAGTTCCGCCGGTGCTGTAAATTCGGGAACAATATATGTCGACAACATGCGGTTGAAATATCCCGGTGTCGCGACCGGCGTAGAGGGCAGGACCGGCACTCCGGCTCTCTTCACACTCGAGCAGAATTACCCGAACCCTTTCAACCCGACGACGAATATTGAATACCGAATTGCCCACGCCGGTTTCGTGTCCCTCAAGGTATACGATATTCTGGGCAGGGAAGTCAAAGCGCTCGTCGGTAAAGTGGAGCAGCCCGGAGGCTATACGGTAACGTTCAATGCCGAAGGTCTGGCAAGCGGTGTGTACTTCTACAGGCTGCAGGCCGGCAACTACGCAGCGGTGAAGAAACTGATGGTGCTGAAGTAGTCTTTAGTGTGTGCCTCTGTCAGAAATAACATTATGAAGTAGGCTCACGGATTTCGACCTATTGTTCTGACCGGGGAGCGGGGCCGGCGCGAAGCGAAACTTTATGTCGTTGCGCCTGCCTCACTCGGTTTCCCACTTCATGATCTTACCTGGGGTATAGCGCGTACCTTTTGCGCAATTGCCATTTAGTAAACCAGCATAGCTGAAACGTGTCAGTTCGGATTGCCAATGCACAGGCGGATAACTATCTTAACAACGGAACGAATTTCAAGTCCGGACCAGAATTGTGTAAGGTGGGTCCGGATGGCGCGGAATCGTATCCACGAATTAAGACGAATATGAAAACTTTGAAGCTGCCAGGAGTTGAAAAATGTATGTTATTATCGCAGTACTCGCACTCTTGATTTTATACCTGGTCTACGAGTACCGGTTGAAGAGGCCTGATCAGGTCGTGCTGTTCGAACTTCACGGCACGATTGGGTTGAGAAAAGGGAAGTTTTACCCGCGGCATTTCAGTCTTGTACTTCCGCGGTCTGTTCATTCTTCGCAAATTACCGTTGACGCCACGGCGAAGGGAAATCTTGAAATCAAGGTCAGATTGACAATGTCGGTTGCGTTGTCCGCGGAAAACCTGGATACGTTGATCAAGGTAGGCGGATGGAACAAATCGGCTGCCGAGGCGGCTTCGAACGAATTGGAGTCTGTTGTACACAGCTTCGTCCGTGAGTTCACCGAGAAATATGAGATAGAAGAGCTTTCCTCTGAAAAGATTTATAATTTTCTCGACGAGAAGATTCGCATAAGCAGGAAGGATTTTGGGCTGGAGGTTATTTCTATCGCCGTTCAATCGATAGAGATTCTTGATACCAGGATAGCGGAAGCGATACGCCAGCAGGAGTCAGCCAGAATCCTTGAACAGACCGAGGAACTCAGTCAGAAGGGGAGGATTGCCGCGGCGAAATGGAAATTCCAGGCCGATGAACAAATCGCACTTCTCGGAAATCAGCTGGAGTTGAAGAAATACGAGTTGAAAAAGGCCGAGGTGGAGAAAGAGGCCGAGATTTCGAAGAAGCGCGTCGAGGAAGAACTGAAGCGAAAGAATTTGCAGCTGGAATATGAGAGGAAGGAACTCGAACTCCTCAAGAATAATCCGGAGCTTCTGATACTCACGCCACAGGCCGCCCGTCTCGCCGAAGCGAGCCAGACGCTTCGCAACGCGAAGACTGTCGTTTCCCTCTCACCGAAGGATATGCCGCTCGGTTCCGAACTGGCAAGCGCACTGCAAAATCTGCTGGGGAGCACCCTTTCAGCAGGCGCCAGGAAGTCCAAAGAGAAATAACCCACCGCGCCGAAGGATGTGAATAAGTTGGATAAGAAGGACCCATTGGAGTTCTTTGAGTTGAAGCCTATACGGGCTGCCAAGGTCTCAGAGATAAGTGAAGCCACCGCAATGTCTCCCGTTGCTCCCGAAGAACGGGTCAATTTTCACATCGGGAATCCGGTCCAGGATAATCAACTCTATTCCGCTTATCTCCGCCTTGCAATGGGGATCGATGTAACGGATGAGCGATTCGGCATCGACAGTTCGGACCAGATTACAGAGCACCTCGGATTGCCTCCGCAAGATGCGGTTAAGGTCTCGTTCGTGGCGGACCTGATCAGGAAGAGTGCGCCTTATTCGCCGCGCGGCGGTTTCCTGAAATCGAAACCGCATCCTGTTATTCTGCGCTTCAACGACTGGCTGTCGAAGGAACAGCAGGAACCCCTCTCTTACGATCTTGGCGATAAGACGGGGAAGCGCGAGATAATACTTGCCTCGGGCGGGAAGCTTGAGGCACTTCGCGTCCTGTTTCAGTCGCTTTCCGATTTCATGGCAGCCGGGCCGGTCACGGTATTTACATTTGGAATCGACCTCCCGCCTTACCTGAGAAAATTTCCCGGCATCGTGTTCATCGAGTCGGGTGAAGACGAATCGGCGATGATCGACCTGCTGACCGAACATTTCAGTTCCCGGGAGCTGTCTCCCACTTTCCTGCTTATGGGAGACGTAGTGTCGGAGGAATCGAGACGACAGTTGCGGCAAATCAGCCTGTCGAAACCCCTGCTGATTGTGGAAGCGAACGACGCGCCGAACCATCTCTCGCTCTCCCGCGAGGCAAGGATGATGGACCGTGTCATCAGGTTCATTACACCGGGGGTGCTGGACCCGCGGCTCGGCGATTTCTCCATCACCTTCATCGCCGGGAATTCCGACTTCCTGCAGGTGATCGAAACCGTCCATTTCCAGCTTAAAGGCACCCCGTCGTCGACAGAGATTGAGCTTCTAGGTTATCTTCTGTCAAACTCCCGGAATGACGCTGAGTCCGGCAAAATGATAAATCTCGAAGTCGAGTACGAAGGAATAACCGGGGTCCCGGCGTTTGAATCTGTCGGAAGGATAGTGTCGCGGGTCGAAGACAGGCTTGAGAAGATAGTCAGCGACGGCAGTCTCCTTCTGGAGAATGCAGTCGCCGGCTTTGAGAATAAAGTAGCCTCGCATCTCGAGACATCGCTGCGCCATGCAGAGCGCACGCACATCGACAGGTTTCAGGATTACGATGCGACGGGTCTCCTCGACGAAATCGAGCGCAATATTCAGGACGGCAAGTTCGAAGCCGAACTGAGCAGCAGTTATTTGGGCGTTTTCCTGAATCACCATCCTGAGTACAGACCTGCAAATGCATTTGTGGCCAGCGGGTCGTCGAGGACGGTTCTGAGCTTGCTCGGCTTTCATTGCGGGATCGAGGAAGTAATCATACCGGACCTCAGCTGGACTTATGAAAACTGTTTTCCGAAGGTGGTGGCTGTTTCTCTTACAGAGGATTTTCAGCTCGATGTTGAAGCTATCATGCACCTGGTGGAGACGCGGGTGGCTTCCGACCCGGATTGGACGAAGCACGGGGCGGTTGCGATAAATAATCCGCACAACGCCACAGGGCAGATTTTCCGTAATGAAGATATTGTCCGGCTGATGAAGTGGCTGCTCAACCGGAAGATTTTTATTATAGATGATCTCTCCTACCAAAACGTCAAACCTTCTGAAAAACTGGAGCAGGTGCCGACTATTCGCCAGATCGCCGACGACCTCGTTCGCACGGGATATATCACGGAGGAGGAGTCGAGCTTCGTCATCACAGTCCATTCAATGTCAAAAACAGATTCGTTTGCCGGGGCGCGCCTATCCGTTGTAGAAATACGTCATGCAGATCTCTATGAGAAATTCAAATCCGTCATTTCAGCCCTGCGACCCAATATCGGGGCAATCTCCCTCGCCTACCTGTTCTATAGGAACAGGGTCGAGAGTGTCAACGCGTACTACAGGCTGAGGAACCGACTGTTCAAAGCGAGGAGCGACGCTCTTCTCGAGGCCGTCGCCCTTCTGCCGGCCGAGAGGAATCAGTTCGATATCAGGATTGACCCGCCCGTAGGAAGCATGTATCCGAGAATGGTGGTCAATAATCTTCCGGCGGGGCTTTCACTCGACTGGCTCGCGTCAGGACTGGCGAGACAGGGGGTCGGGCTCGTACCGCTGTCAACATTCGCGCGTACTGAAAAGGGGTTTGACACGGGAAGGAAGTCCTTCCGTTTGACTCTGGGCGGAACCGACGGCGCAGAAGCGCTTGCCAAGAAGACCAGGCGGGTTCTCATAGACCTCAACCGGATGATTGCAGAGGAAGCATCCAGTTACAACCGCAGGAACTTCAAGTACAAAGAGATCGGCCTTCATAAACAGGTCGACGTGGTCGACGGCTCCGACCGTTGGAAAGAGGCCGAGTCGGTCATTCGTGGGAACATAGGCGGCACCGTCAAAGAGTTCGTCAGAAAATTCGGTCTTGGAGACGACGGCGAGCTTCATGCAAGGAGAATTGAAAACGAATATCTCCCGTTCAGGCTGTCGACATTCAGGGCCAGGTTTGAAGACCGGAGGAAGATAGCCAACGAATTGGCGAGCATATACCTTTTCGGAGGCTCCTCCACGAAGGAACTTCTCGAAAGAGAATTTTACAAAGACGATTTATCGAGAAGGAAGGATGCTTTCCGAAATCGACTCTTCGACCGCACCGTCCATCCGACGCAGATGTATTCCATGCAGACCGAAGTGTTGTTCGACAGGCTGATCGGCGCGATTTCACGCAAGAGGGAGATCGGAGAGTCGTTCTATGAGAAACTAAGAGCGGAACTTGTCAGAGAATATTTCGGCTTCAACGTGCCGATTGTTTCGAGCGAGGAGCCGGATGAGCTGGTGCTCGATTTGAGTGCGATGTTTGCGGCCGAAAATTATCTCAACCTTCACTCGGGGGATAGATTCGAGACTTTCCTGTCCTTCTGGGGCGACTGGGACGGCAGCAGCAGGCCTTCAGGACAGGGACACAGCCTCGTCAGCGCTGTTCTCATAAAGAACGTGGTTCGACAGGCAAGAATAATTCAGCTTCTGCTGAAATCGGATCCGGGGATCCGCATCGACGAAAATCTTCAAGGTGAGATCGATACGCTTCCGGAAAGCAACAGGAGGTTCTCATCGCTTCTATCCGGGATTACCCGGCTCACGAACCAGCTGGAGAAGAGATACCGGGGCACATTGCCGGTCAACATGCAGCCTGGCAGGTTCAGAAGCGCCGGCATGAAGCTTCACGTCGCAAGGGATCCGCTTGTGTCACTCTGGCAACACAATGATCGGCTCGAAAGGAAAATGGTCGAGCTTCGCAAGAGGCGGAGAGATACGCTCGAGTATTATTTCTCATTGAATAAGCAGCTGCGAAAAGTCATATATTCGCTGATACCCCGGGTGGCGGATAATCTTTCGAACAAGGATCTTCTCTATGAAGTAAGTCAATACAGAGACCTGATGAAGCGGTTCGTAGTGACTCCGCGGATTCACCAGAAGCTGATCACCTCTCAGGACCAGTTTGCCATCGATACGACCGTTCACAACATCAACGAAATAAATGAACTGGCCGGCAAATATGGAAACCCGGGTTTGGTACTGGCCCTGCAAGTAAGTATGACTACGAAGCCCGAAGCTCTGATCTCGCTTGAGCGCAAGCTTCGGTCTAAAAAGGAAGAAGTCGTCCGTGAAAGAGGAGACAGCGGTTTGCCGAATGTGTGGATCGTTCCTCTCTTCGAGGACATCGACTCCGTAAAGGGTATTAAGGAGTATCTCAACAAAGTCTGGGACTATGCATTCCAGAGCAGGAGGATGAACCAGGAAACGCGCGAGCGATTCTCTGAAATTGTAACGGAGATATTCGTCGCAGGTTCGGACCTGAGCCAGCAGGTCGGCCAGCCGATGGGGATGACCCTTTTCAAGGAGGCGAAATTTGAATTTTTGAAGTGGCTAAGTTCGCACGAGCTTGCCGGCAGGATAAGGATGAAACTGGGCAGCGGTGAGCCGATGCAGCGACAGGGGGGGTACTACTCTCCGGTTTCGGGGGAACGTTTGTTTCTTCAGAGTGAGGACTCTCGCTCGAGATTCTCGACCTACCTTCAGGAGTCAACTCGTCGCAGCACTTTCTATGCAACGACTCCGCTCATGGGGGTGCTCGCTTCTGGTGATCTGCGCACATTCCAGAGCAATCTGTTCGAGAAATGCCGCCAGCTCCCCGTGGAGGAGCTTGCTCAACTCATTCATCATGTGAGGAGGTCGCAGGAGTTCTACGAAGGCGAAGCCTTCAGAGCCAGCGAGCCTCTTTCCGAGACGAGACTTCAGTTCAGAACCCGCGGACTGCAGGAACTGGAGCGGCTTACGATCGGCCGCCATGACAGGGCTTTCGATGAGTTTCTCGGAATCCACAAGGATAATTTCAGACAGATTCTTTACGGTAGAGAAGAAGATGTCATAGGGCTACATATCGTTTCTTATTTTGTCGGGAGGATGAGCCTCCCTCTCAGGGACCGGCCGACCGCGCGGCCCGGCCAGGAGACAGGTCAGGATGCGGGCCAGGAAATAATCCAAAAGATAGCCGGAACGATCCCGCTTTCAAAATACGGCAGTCTCCTCCGCGCAATATCTCACAACCAGGCGCAGACCGCCGTCGCGGGAATAAATCAGCTGACCACCGGCCTCTTCCGCTCCCTGGACAATTTCTCGCAAATGGATTTTGCGGAAGGAGAACCGACAACCCTTATTGCCGATCAGATACTGCCTCGCCTGCCGGTGTATGAGATGCTCCAGACTTTAAGAATCTATCATGATGTCGATTTGGCTTATATCGGCAGACTCGAAAAGGCATTCCCTCCCGGCAATTCGGCGCTGACAGCGCTGAGAGAAGATGTCGATCTGATGAAGAAATATCTCCCTCTGTTTCAGAAGGAGCTGCTGAGGAGACACGGCCTCGACGTGTCGGAGTTTTTCTCGGGGGAGACTTTCATACCACAGCTCCTGCCGACTGTCAGACCCGACGTCGCAGTCCTGCTGCAGCGGGATTTATTCAACACCGATGCCGAGCACATTCGAACCCTGATCGGTAATAATGTAAACAGAGAATGGCTGAACGACATCGAAAGGTTGCTTAAGATCCCGGTCGAGATTCGGAGTCTGAGATCGAAAATCTGGGAGCTCCTCGAAGGACCTGTGCATGAAAGAGTATCCAGCTTTTGCGAGCTGGCACTGGCACTCAATTCTCTTCCTCCCTCCGGAATTCAGAAGGAATACCTTCTCAAGCCCAGAAGAATAAAGGCAGCGGCTCATCTGGTCACGCCGTCGGTTGACGACAGCATGCAGGAGTTCCTGTCTGCGTCTCTCGATTACCTGACGGCAATTTCGGAATCGATGGTGGAAGTGCCGGTCAATATTATTCGAGCGCTGAAAGAAGTCGAGACTATAATCAAGATTGAAACGCAGCCCCTGCAACCGATGCAGCAGGAGCTTCTTAGATTCTATCTGCTGCAGATCGCGCGGCTGGCGGGAGAAAACGGGTAGGGGAACTGTGGGTGGTGCTCTGAAGGCCCTCGTTTCTTTGTGTCATAGATGAAGGCTTGAAAACCGGCCCATCGAGGCACGGACTTGATTAACAGACATCTCTAATTGTTATCAGCAATAATCACTTCAACTCCAGTCTTCTCAATGTTTCTGAGCTCTGCTTCCGGCGCTCCGGAATCGGTAACAATTTTGTGAACGCCGGATACAGGGGCAAGCGCGGAGAAACTGCGTTTCAGGAACTTGCTCGAGTCTACGACGAGGATCACCTCCCTGGAGATGCTCATCATCAACCTGTTCAGGTGTGCGTCCTCAATATGGGTCTTCGAAATGCCGAACCGGGAATCGACGCCGTTCGCCCCAAGGAACATCTTGTCGCAGTAAAGGTTCCTGATGGTGTCTTCCGCGATCGGACCGATCAATGAAACGGTGGAGTTCCGGAGTGCGCCGCCCGGCACGATCACCTTGATATTGACATTGTCCATGAACTGGCCGGCTATATTGAGTGCGTTTGTTATGACGGTGAGTTCTTGCATGCCCGTCAGGTTCCGGGCTACTTCCAGTGTCGTCGTTCCTACATCCATAAGCAGAGTATCTTTTTCGCCGACGAGCGCGGCTGCTTTCTTTCCAATAAGCTGCTTCTCTCTCAGATGGTGGGTGGCTTCTGTGCTGAGCTGATAGTCGGTTCTCGCCCGCTGGTTTCTGATTCCGCCGCCCCTCGTCCTGATCAGGAGACCTTTCTCTTCCAGCTTGTCAAAATCATTCCTGATGGTGACTTCGCTCACCCCGAAGAGGCTGCTCAAGTCGTTTACTCTGGCCTGACCTTTTTCCTCCAGTATTTCAAGGATTTTGGCGCGTCTCTCAAGCGTGAGACTTCCCTCAACGTCGTTTGGCCGCTGATTTTTCATTTTCTCCACTCCAGTTACCGAAAGAATTTAAAAGGATAGGACGAGAAATACACGTGTATTTGAATTATGGGGATATAAATCATTGCGAAATCCCTCGGCAAGCATCACAATACAAAAGAATAAGCAAACCACTTGACAAGGAAACGCAAGTACCGTATAATTGATTCAGCAAGGATGGGGTGGAATGACTAGCCAGTCCGAAAGCGACCGGACACTGGTTGATCCCACAAATCCAGCGAGGCAGTCCAGACATACACCTGCCCCATGCTTTTGTCAGAGTCTGAGAGAGGCGGCAATGACAGAGGCGAATTGCGATTCACTCTTCGATAATTTCTAAGAGAGGGAAGTCCAAATGATTGCGCCACGCGTCGGATTCATAACCTACGGAGTTCACAAAGACGGTCTCCTCGATCCGATGGGGACCCCCTTCATCGATGACAAGCTCATTGGAAAGGCGAAGGACGCCTTGCGGAGGGAAGGTCTTGAGCTGGTCGAGCACGAGATTGTGATAGCGTCCAAGGCAGAAGCGAAAGAATGCTTCGCGAAATTCAAGAAGATGGACGACCTCGACGCAATTATCCTGTTCTCCGGCACCTGGGTATGGGCCGCTCATCTGACAGGTGCGCTTCTGGATTTTTCGACAACCAGGAAAGGTATAATACTCTGGACGAATCCCGGCTCGCAGGGATGGAGGCCTGTGGGCGGGCTGGTCATGCACGGCGCGCTCAAGGAAATCGGCATCAATCACCGCTTTGTGTACGGGAGCTACGATGATCCTGCGACGATGGAAAGAATCGCCTCTTACTCAAGGGCAAGTCATGAGAGAAACCTTCTGAACATGAGTACCATAGGAGTGTTCGGCGGACGCGGGATGGGTCAGACATGCGGAGTCGCGGATCCCTCTCAGTGGATGAAGATGTTCGGTGTCGATATTGACTCCAGGGATACTGCAGAGCTGGTCACCAGTGCTAAGGCAGTCACGAAGGAAGAGATAGATTCCGCGAAGCAGGAGATTCAAAAACTCTTTGTCGACCCGCTCCCCGTAGATGACTTGTCGGAGCGTTCCATACGTTTGTATCTTGCCATAAGTAAACTCGTCAAAAAAGAAGAATGGGAATTCTACACTATCCAATCTTTTCCCGGGCTTGGTGACGATTACGGCGCGACCTGCTTCGCACAGAGCATGATGCTCAACTCGGGAATCGGTACATCGACCCTCGGTGATTTCAATACTGCAATGACGGTGAAACTCCTCTCTGATTTGAGCCATGACCCCGTATACTATGGCGATCTGCAGCATATAGACAAAGGTAAGAAAGAGATCAAGATTATCGGAGACGGGGCCTGCCCACCTGCACTGGCAGGCAAGGTCGGCCCGGCTGGATTCGCGCAGCACGGCATCCCTACGGAAGGGAAAGCCGGGGGCATATCTGTTAAGCTCACATGCAAGGCAGGCGAGGGCATTCTCGCGAGGCTGGGCCGAAACAACGGGAGATTTGAGATGGCCCTGACGAGATGCACGGTGTTCGAGCCCCCTAAGCAGGAACTTGAGAAAAGGCAGAAGGAATGCGGGATTCCGTTCTGGCCGCACGCATTCGTAACTGTTCACTGCGATGTCGATAAGCTCATCGAAGCATGGAATAATGAATATGCGGTGCTCGGCTATGGAAGTCATCTCTACGAAGATATGATTGCTTTCTGCGAACTGACCGGTATAGCCCCGATCGCGTTGTAACAAGCTGTCTTCTGCGGCAGACTGGTCCGGTGATTACGATTGTTGCCGCATGTTCGGCATCGGATAAAACCGCGAGCATGCAGGCACTGAGGTGGATGTCATGATTCAAAGACGCGAATTCGGACATTGGCTCGTGGAGTTCACTCCGGAAGACGGAGGGCGGCTGGACCGAATAGCTTTCGACAAATACGACTTTCTTACGGCGCGGCCCGTTTCTTTTGTACCGCCCGAAAAGGATTTTGGCGAATACGAGAACCGCCCTGTCTACGGTTACGACGATTGTTTCCCCACGGTAGAACCATGCCGCGATCCTGTTTTACAACGGAACATTCCGGATCACGGTGAACTCTGCTGGCTCAAGTGGGGTTTCCGTGAAAATAGTAACAGCCTGCTTTTCAGTACATCAATTAAAGAGCTTGCCGTTACCTTCATTCGGGAGATGGTTTTTGAGGAATCCCGTCTCACTTGGAGGTTTGAAGTAGACAACTCCGGGGAGACAGGGATCCATTTTCAACATGTCATGCATCCTCTTGTGAGACTCGATCAGGTAACGAATGTGAAGCTGCCGGGGTTCGGGTCGGTGTTCAACGAGACGACAGGTCGGGGTCTCGGATTGAAAACCCCGGAAGCCCTGGAAACATACCTTCTTGGCAGGGTTCGCGGTACGGCAAACATGCTGTTCCTCAGAAACATAGACAGAGGCGAACTTAGCTGGAGTTACAGGAACGGCCCCGCGGTTACGGTGACCTTTCCGAAAAACCTCTTCCCGACAATCGGGATCTGGTGGAATAACACTGGATATCCCGGCGAATCCGGCCTCGAGCGATGCGAGTGTGCGTTCGAGCCGGTCTCAGGGTCTTCAAGTACTCTTTTGCAGGCATACAAAGAAGGCCTTTGCCTGGCTGTCCCTGCGGAGAGTCGACTTGGCTGGGAGGTCCGCTGGGAAGTAACCCGATAGGATCGGGAATAAATCTGCAATCCGGAAGAATCAATCAGTGAATGAAGCCGGTCGCCCGGCCGCAGATCCCTGTCCTGTGCAGGGTAAACGATATGAGATAATGGAGCACGGAGAATAAATCATGGCGCTGGTTTTGGATCGTAACGAAGTGCTGGATGTCTACTCCGAAGCGCGCTCGCGCCGGTGGACTATACCGACATTCAACGCCGAAAATCCTACCACGGTCGAAGCGATTCTGCGGGCGGTGCTGGATCATGGCGAAACGATAGGCGCACCGGACCTTCCGATAATTGTCGGGATCACGAACAATTACGAATCCCGCGCGCAGTCGACTTACTACACTCACACGAGAAAATGGGATATCGGTCTCAGGATGTTCCTCGATGACCTAGCGGCGCTGACTTCCCGTGACTCCCCCTTTGCTCGCCTTCGTGTGATGGTTCATCTGGATCATACCCAGTGGGATAAAGACCACGAGCTGTTGGAATGGGACATGAAGCCGTTTTCGTCGATTATGTATGATGCATCCACGCTCCCTTTCGAAATTAACATTAGGAAAACGGCCGAGTTCGTGAGAGCACAGAAGGAGAAGATCGTGATCGAGGGAGCCTGCGACGAGATTACGGAAGCCTCAGGCGGCGAGGCGATTCACCTTACGACTCCCGATGAGGCCGAAAGGTATTTTCGGGAGACGGGCGTCGATATCGTCGTAGCGAATCTCGGAACGGAACACAGGGCGTCCGTTTCGTCGTTGAAGTATGAAAGCGATCTGGCGCGCGAAATCAGCCGGAGAATTGGCACCGTCCTGTGCCTGCATGGTGTTTCTTCGCTCAGTGAGAAGGAAATTTCCCATGCATTCGAGGACGGAATCTGCAAGTTGAACATCTGGACGGCACTGGAGCGCGACAGCACACCAACTCTTTTCGAGGAGATGGTCCGGAATGCTGCCAGACAAGTCGGTCCTGATAAAGCCCGGGAGATGGCTGAAGCCGGCATCCTCGGAGGAAGGGCCGATCTCGAGAGCCAGCGTTCTATAGAATTCTTTACCGGGACTTACAGGCGTGGAATAATATTCCATCGAATGGAAGAAATTGTCCGGAAGTATCTGGCTCTGTTGTATGTTTAGTTGGAAGGAGCTATCACGTGACTTTGTTGGCACACTCGCATCCTGAAGCAAGAATAATAGTACGACATCCATGGGTGACCAAGTCGTGAGCTACATGGGAATAGACATCGGCTCGAGCGGCTGCAAGGCACTGGTCGTGGACCGGGACGGTCGGCAGCTCGCATTGGGCCGGCGCGACTACGATGTCGCATATTCGAAAGACGGGAGTGCCACGCTTGACTCGGACGAGGTCATCGGTAAGTGTCTCGAGGTCATCAGGGAATGCAGCACTTTGGTGAAGTCCGACCCTGTTCGTTCCATCGGAATCTCAAGTCAGGGAGAAGCATTCACTGCAGTAGACGAAACAGGGGAGACTCTTACCAGGGCACAAGTCTCTTCTGACAGCAGCGCAGGGGGTCTCATAGAAGATTGGATAAGTAAGTTCGGCGAGAAGAGGCTGTACGAGATTACCGGGCACACGGCTCATCCAATGTTCACGCTGTTCAAGCTTCTTTGGCTCAAAAATAACAGAAAAGACATCTGGCGAAAAGCCCGCCGATTTCTCTGTTTTGAGGACTTATTGCAGCTCCGGCTTGGTCTTGAACCGGCCATTAGCTGGTCACTTGCCGGACGGACTATGATGTTCGATGTAAGGAAGCATGCCTGGGACCAGGGAATACTCGAAGCAATCGGGATAACGCCCGCCCGGCTGGCAAGTCCCCGCCGGTCCGGAAGCATATCCGGGACGATCAGTAGAAAGACTGCCGCCGAACTCGGGCTTACTGAAAACGTGTCAATAGTCACCGGCGGTCATGACCAGAACTGCAGTGCCCTCGGGGCCGGCGTTGTGGACGAAGGCGCCGCCATGCTCGGCACCGGCACGGTTGAGTGTGTTTGCCCGGCCCTGAAATCGCCCGTGTTCTCGAATGACCTCATGAAGAATAACCTCTCCACTTACAATTATACCGTTGGAGACTTTTATACAACCGTCGCCTTCAGCCTTACGGGCGGGAACATCCTTACCTGGTTCAAGGAGCAGTTCGGCTACATGGAAACCGAAGAGGCGAAGTCAAGGGGGAAAGACGCGTACGACCTGCTGCTTGCCGACCTGAACCCGAGCCCGAGTGAACTCCTCGTGCTTCCCTATTTCACTCCATCAGGTACCCCATACTTCGATTCCCGGACAAGGGGAGCGATACTCGGGCTGCGCATCTCGACGCAGCGGAAGGAAATCATGAAAGGTCTGCTCGAAGGGGTTTCGCTCGAGATGCGACTCAACCTGGACATCCTGCAAAAGGCCGGCTGTGAAATAAATGAACTTCGCTGGGTAGGTGGCGGATCGAAATCACGGCCGCTTGCTCAGCTGAAAGCGAACGCGATGAACAAGAAGATAACTCTAATGAATGTAAATGAAGCCGGGTGCCTCGGAGCCGCGATGCTCGCCTGCTCGGCCGATACAGAAGGGGATGTCGCCAAACTTGCTTCGCTATGGGTGAAGGAATCGGAAACAGTATATCCACAGCCGGAGTACTCAGAGCGATTCGAAGAGAAATTTGGAGTCTATAAAAACCTTTATCGTAAAATCAGGGAAGTAGTTTTTTAGAGAGAGCGAATCTCCAGGCGGAGATGTAGAAAGCAGGATTACAAAATGACCCAAGATGGTCCCGTCAACGACGATTGTTATGCTGAAGAAGATTTTGAGAAAGTAGACAAGATCGACATGCATGTTCACATCAATTCGACTGCTACTCCGTTGTTCGAGCAGTCGGAAAGAGACAATTTCAGGCTCCTTACCGTGAATGTTGATTATTCCGAATTCCCTCCGATCGACGAACAAATGCGACTCGCTATTTCGTTGAGAAAGGCACACCCGAGGAAAATTGCATACGCGGCCACGTTCTCGATGAACGGCTGGGACGAGGCGGGATGGCACGAGCGAACTATCGAACGGCTCAAAAAGGCGGCCGGTGAAGGAGCCTCTGCAGTAAAAGTCTGGAAGAATATCGGAATGGAGTTCAGGGACAAGCAGGGCAGGATGGTTATGATCGACGATCCGGGATTCGACCCGGTATTCAAATATCTGGGAAAGGCACACATCCCGGTAATCGGCCATCTGGGCGAACCGAGAGACTGCTGGCTGCCTCTCGATAAGATCATGGTGAAATACGTGCGCGATTACTTCGCGCTCCATCCGAAGTACCATATGTACCTTCAACCTGAACTGCCGTCGTACGAGGACCAGATAAGAGCGAGGGACAACATGTTGGCGAAGAACAACCAAGCCGTGTTTATAGGGGCTCACCTCGCCAGCCTTGAATGGAGCGTGGACAGGCTCGGCAGGTATCTCGACAGGTTCCCCTCTGCAATGGCGGACACGGCGGCAAGGGTCGGCGACCTTCAATATCAAACGACCAGGAATTGGAATGGCGTGAGGGATTTTTTCATTAAGTACCAGGACCGCCTGCTCTATGGTACCGACAGCATGCAGCAGCCGGGGATTGATCCGGCCAGGTTCGCAAAGGACGTGCACGATCAATGGTTGAGCGATTGGAAATATTATTGCACTGATTCAACGTTTTCGGTACCCGACCTCGATGAACCCGTTAGGGGCCTGGGGCTGCCGAAAACCGTGATAGACAAGCTTTTCAGGAGAAATGCGGAAAGCGTGTTCCCGGAAGCCTGGAAATAGGTGCACCGTGATGTGTCGGACCTGCTCTGCGTAAAGAGGCAGGATGGGCAAGATGCGACGGTGATAATGTTAAAGCTAATACATGGGTGACAGGATGAAAACATTTATTGGAATCTTCTCTCTTTTGCTTTTGGCGGGAGTGACTGCCGATGCGCAGGTCGGAGACTGGATGAAGGTTATAGCAAACACCGAGGTGGCGGTCAGATACTACTCTCCGGAGAAATCCGGGACATTTGAGTCGCTTCGGGAGAAGGGTACTGAAATAAATCGTTTCGGCGTGGTGAAGCAATTTCAGGACGGAAGGATGAACGTTAAGCTGACGTTCAAGAAATATAAGTCGCATATCGAATTATACGGCGAGGCGGTCAGCCTCGACAAGCAGGATCTTTGCTTCACGCTGAAAGTGATTTTCCCGCTGAACCAGCAGAAGGATGTCATGTGGAGTTACGAGCTCGACAGCACCGTGGCGGTCAACCCTTCCAAACGAATATACTGCAACTATATAAAGTCGCAAAGCGTGCCGCCTGTCCACGGCAGCTTCAACGCGGAAGGCAACGACAACGGCGGCTACGAAGATGATTTGGGAACGGGAGAGATGTCCTTTTATCCTTTGGCTGCTGTGTCGGCCGGTAAAACCGGTTACGGGTGGGGGATCGACATGGGCATCCCCGAGGTCTTCAGATTGGCATACGAGCCGGCTCAGGGAATGATTTCCGAGTTTGACCTGGCGACTTCACCTGAGACTTTCAATTTCCCTAACAGTGCATTCTTCAAACTCCTTTTGTTTCAGTACAATCCTGCGTGGCATATGCGTGCAGCGTGGAAGGAGTACTACAAACTCGAACCGAAATTTTTCAAGAGGAGAGTAACCCGGGAAGGAATCTGGCTACCCTTCACACCGCTTCATGAAATTGACGGATGGAAAGACTTCGGATTCGCTTACCATGAGACGGATTGGGGCACCAGGGATCGTGGCCTCAACCCTCCTCGCTCGACGATCGCGGCAGACAGCCTGGCCCACGTCTTCAGCTTTCAATACACCGATCCATGGGAGGTGGAAATACCTATAACCGAGCAGGACAGCACCTATGCGCAGGTTACCGATTCGGAGACTATCCGAAGTAAAATGTCAAAGTACATATGGAACTGTGCTGCACGGGACAAGGACGGCAGGCTGATAGCGCGAAGACTGAAGACCCCCTGGTTCAAGACAGGCTGGGCTGTCAGCCTTAACGTCAACGCCGATCCCGATATTAAGAGACCGAACACTTACAATTTCGTCGACAGAAGACAGATATATCCCGCGATGCGAACCGGAGCCGACGGAGTATACTTCGATTGCCTGGAATGGTACTGGCAGTACGATCTGGATTACGACACGGCACACTTCGCGTACGCCGACTACCCGCTGACCTTTTCTTCCTCGCTCGCCCATCCGCGGCCCGCGTTGTGGAGCTATTCGGAAGACTACAAAATGATGAGGAAGGTCGCCGACGAAATGCACGCGCAGGGGAAGTACGTCATGGGGAATGGGTACGGCTGGATCCCGTTCGAAGCGGGTCAGCTCGACCTGTTCGGCTCGGAACTGAACTGGGATTCGAAAGTAGAGACTGGCATGAAGAGGCTGCAGTTCTACCGCGCGCTGTCGGATCAGAAACCGATCGTGTTCCTTTTGAACGGAGGAATGGACGACAAGGATTTTACCGACCCTCCTTACAAGGGATATGACAACTATTTCGAAAAGATGCTGTACTTCGGATTCTTCCCTTCTTTCTTCAGCGTCAATTCCGCGAACAACGTTTACTGGTCTGATTCCACGAAATACGATGAGGGGAGGCCCTTTTTCAAGAAGTTCATTCCTTTGATAAAGAGGGTCTCTATGGCGGGATGGCAGCCGGTCACTTATGCCCGGCTGAGCAACAGTGCGATGAGAATTGAGAGGTTCGGGAACAGGGACAGCCGCACCATCTATTTCACGGTTTACAATCCGACGGATGAAGATTCCCGCACGAAAGTAATCATAAATGCACAAGCACTCCACATTGAGAAGGTGGCCCGTCTGAGAGGTCTGGTGCAGGGGACCTCACTTGACTACAACAAGACGGGAAATCACATCGAGATTCGTCTCATAACGAAAGCAAAGTCGACACGCCTGATCGAGCTGACAAAATAAACGCTCTGCGTTTGACGCTACAGAGCAAGATTGATTACGAGATGCTGAGGCACAAAACAAAAGGGTGATGAGATGAAAGTGACGTCAAGAAAAAGAACAGTCGCAGGCAAAGTCAGGACGATGGTGCTGGGTCTGTTCTCAGTTGTAATACTCATGTCGCTGTCGGTGGGCACCGTCCGGGCCCAGGAAAACTGGACTCATTATGTTAGGACGACCGGCAATCCATTGGATATAAACCGCGTCGATTCCATCGTTGTGCACGCAAAGGAATCGCACGAATTCGGCATAGAGGTCGACAACGATATCACAGGAAGATACGCGAGCTTCATGCACCCTGCCAGGAAGCTCGCTGCAATAAAAGCCATGGCGGAAAAAGCGCACGCTGCCGGCAATCACGCTTTCGTGTATATTTCCGCTTTCGAATGTATAACTTCGCATGCTGACGAGGTTAAACATTCGCTGTACGGAGACCATCCCAATTGGGTTCAGAGAAACATAAAAGGACAGCCGGCAGTGTTCGGCCACGGAATCGCTTTCTGGGTCAGTAAAGGAGACCAGGATGCATGGGTGACACCGTACGCTCCAGGCTGGCGGAAAATCTACATGAAACGCGTTCGGCAGATCGCGGCGACAGGGATAGACGGTATCTATGTCGACATCCCTTACTGGATGACATTCTACAACGGGTGGGGAAACGCTTGGACAAGCTTCGACAAGTATACAGTCGCCGCTTTCAAGAAGGAGACGGGGCTCAATGCAAAGGATATAAAACTCGGCGATTTCAACGATCCCGCCTTCGTGCAGTGGGTGAAGTTCAGGATGAGAACTATAACGGATTTCCTCGAGCAGGTAAAGCAGAATATCAAATCGGTGAATCCCCAGTGTAACCTGATTCCTGAAATATATCCGGGTCTCGGCTCAGACCCGGTTACCGTCGGCGCAGACGTTTACCAGCTGGCTCCAGTGGCGGATGTCATTACCCATGAATACCATGCGGGGAGGGTCTACTCAGCTCATCGCGAACCGTTCAACTGGTTTAACTTCATAACGGGCATCAGGAGCTTCATCGCCTTTGCATGCCCGAAGCCTACGTGGATACTTAGTTATTCCTGGTACAAGGACAAGAAAGTAAAACCATCGGCGGCGATGAAAAGCCTGTTTGCTTCGGAGCTGTTTTCCGGAGCGAACGTCTGGGACGCGAAAGGGTTCGTGATGTCCTCGTCGAACGATTTACCCACGCGTAAGCTTGTCTATAAGTGGATAGCACGGAACCAGTACCATTTGTATGGGCCCAGGAGGTATGACGTCGATCCTGTCGGTATCTACTTCTCGCCGGATACGCGCGACATGTTCCCGTACAGCTACGTCGACAGCTACAGAGGAATGATGCTTCTCATGATGAATGATCACATCGACTTTCAGATAGTCACGCCGAGAACGCTGAGCGAATTCAAAGGGAAATTGTTGATACTCGACAACATAAAGTGTGTCGACAACAGGGAAATTCAGTCTTTCAGAAGACTGCTGACTGAAGGGACGAAGTTCATTGTCACTGGTAACAGCCTCTCGTATGACGACAACAGAGTCCCGCGTCCGGGGAATTTGCTGAAGACTCTTTTTGACGTACAGGATACGATGAAAGATATGCGAAGCAGGCTGGTCCTTTACATGACCGGCGATCCGGGAATGAGGTATTACACGATTGCCGATAGCGTGATGAACGGGTACTTCGACGGCAACCAGAAGGATGGAAACAAGCTCGAGAGATACTGCGGCGCCTTCGGAAACCAACTGTCGGCATTCTGCGATTCGACTCCCGGAGTAAGAGTGCAGGCTCCGATCCGTGTAATAAGCTTCATCTCGAATACGAAGAGCAAGACCTACATAGACCTGATGGACGTGAGAAGGCTTTCTGTAGTGTCCACCGGAGAAGAGAATCCGGACATGATCACAGTGACCTACAGGAAGACATTAGGCGGACCATGGGTCAGAGTCACGCCGTTCCTCGGGAGCACTTACATAATGAAGGCCGAGAGCAATGGCGCCGATTACGTTTTCCGACTGCCGGACCTCGATAGGGGGGCGGTAGTTTGGATAAACAAAGACTGACTTTGACGTTTCGGCGGCGAGGGAATGGCTTCGGGAGGTCCCTCAGGGAGACAGGAACCAGCTTTAGTGCGCCGGCATGAAGCGTCACTCGAACTCAATTTCCCCGAAAAACTCAGGCAAGTGAAAATTGGGTTCAGGAGCGATGATCGGAGACCAGCTCAGCCAGTGTGGGTGCGAATTGTTTTCGGCGCACTTATAAAAATTAGCTCTCCACCTGGTACCGTTCGATGGTAGCTTTAAGTTGCAATATCCTCTCAGCATCTCGAATGGGAGAGCGACCTCCAACGTCCAGTTGGTTGGAGCAGCGATTTCGTTTACGACCAGCGGAGGCATGGAATGACACACTTTTATCTCTGCAATGTCCGATTCCGCGAGGGTCGAACGGCCGTTGGGCGGATCCTGGTGTCTCATGAGAATGTGCCCGCCGCAATTCATCTCCAGGTTGAAGTAACTGCCGGGCTTGTCCTGCTCGGGCGCAAAGAAAAACTCGACGCAGCTGTCTTTCCAGACCTCACCGTTTGTTTGCGATGTGACGCAGCGGACATAATTGTCGTTAACCCTGTATATCAGATGGAGGCAATGGTCGTCGTAGCGAAGTTTGACTTCCGCAGAAGGCCTGAACGACATCTCCCATCCGTTATCATGGCCGATCTTCGCAACTTCCGTCTCTTTCCACTCGGGCTTCGACCATTTGCAGTCCGTGGGAAATTCTCTGAGGCTTCTTTTCACTTTGTAACTCAAGATGATTTCCTTTGTGTTTGTCCTTGCACGCCGGGTTCGTACGAATGCTTTCGATATGGCAACACGCGGCGGCAGTCGATCATATCTTGTTTACACAATTTAAGAACCTTTTATTGAACCTGTTGACCGAAATCCGGAGCACGGCTATTATGTCTGAGAAGAGAAAGAGGACAACATGATTGAATCGGGGCGGGAAGAAACCGGTATGCAGGAACGGTCCGGAGAAAAGCGTCCGGAAACCTGCGAGTCATAGGATGATGGAACGATACTTCATAATCGGAGGGAAGGTCCTCCTCCCTTCTGGACTCAGAGAAACTAACCTCGAGTTGAGCGAAGGAGTTATCTCGGGAATAGGTCATGACATTATTCCTGATGCTTCTTCCCGTGTCGTAAATGCGGAAGGAAAATATATCCTGCCGGGGTTCATAGACATTCACACGAACGGAATCGCCGGCTTTGACCTGACGAGCGGAGTGTATAAGCCGCGGGAGGAAGCCTTCGACGCCGGCAAAGAGGCTTACGCGGCAGGTATCGAGCGTGCTTTGAGGAAATATGCGGAACGGGGCGTAACACGTGTGACCCTGTCGAGTCTGGCTGCACCTATCGACGAGTTGAAACAGGCCTTCCGTTCCGTCCATGACTACAACATCAAGTCTGGGAACCCATTGTGGAAAGAAGTCCTTGCGGGCCTCTATGTTGAGGGAACTTTCATGAAGCTCCCCGAATACGCCGGGGCGCACAATCCGGACTATTTCAACGAGCCCTCGCGGGATCTCTTTAATGAACTTCAGCAAGCCGCGGGCGGTCTCATCAAAATCGCCAACGTTGTGCCTGAGTGGGGAGAACCTGGCGAGAAGCTTATAGATTACCTTTCGTCTCAAGGTGTTGTTTGCGCGGCAGGACACACGGGGGCTACCGCCGTTCAGTATGATCGGGCGATAACGATAGGAACCAAACTCGCGGTCCATTTCCTTAACGGCCCCACGGGATCTTCCTTCAAATCGTTCGATGGAGGTGGTGCCCTGGAAAGCGTGCTTAGAAATCCGGGGATGTTCGTTGAAATAATAGCTGACGGTTATCATGTCGACAAGTCGTATGTGATGGACACGATCAGGAGAAAAGGCGTCGATAAAGTCGTCGTTGTAACCGACAGCATGTTCGTTACCTGTCTTGAGGAAGTTGAAAGGTTTGTAATGTTCGGTGTCGAAGGCAAGGTAGCTCCGAACAGGGAATATGTCGGAGTCGCCGGCAAGACTAACACTCTTTTCGGAAGCATGCTGACAATGGATGTTGCGTTCTCCAATCTGTTGAACTGGATGACCAGTCGGGTGGAGGGCGTCTGGCGCGACGAGCATGTGCCGGTATCCCTGGAGCAGGCGCTTGTCGATGCGTCGGCGATGTGCTGCGGGAATCCCGCGAGAGTGTTGGGAATATTCGAGCCTGGCAAAGCGGAGGAAAATCCGGACATGCGGGAATATACCGGGAGCATCGAGGTCGGGAAGAGCGCCGACATTCTTGTGGGTCGGCTCGACCGGCCGGATGACAGATACAAACTGAATGTGGAAAAGGTGTTTATAAAAGGCCAATCGATTTGACTGCTTAAGAGGCCTGAAATCTAGTGGCTTCAGACTGAAGTCCATATTTGGCAGAAAGGGAATTGGAAGTGAGTAATGTGATTTCAAGTTTCAACGTCGAGAAACTTAAGGTCGAAGTCTATCCTGACCGGGCATCGGCAGGAAAACGGGCTGCCTTCGTGGTTCGGGACAGAGTTGCGGATATCCTCTCCCGACAGAGGGACGTGAGGATGATCTTCGCCGCCGGACCGTCGCAAAATGAATTCCTGGCGGAATTGTCTCTCGTCCAGGGTGTCGATTGGTCGAAAGTCGTTGCATTCCATATGGATGAGTACGTGGGTTTGAATCGGGACGCGAAGGAGCTTTGGGGAAGGTTCATGAAAGAGAGGCTATTCGGAAGATTGAGTTTCAAGGAGGTTCATTACCTGAATCCGGAGCCCGCCGATCCTGATGACGAATGTCGGAGATACGCCGGACTGTTGGAAGAGGCGCCCATCGATATCGTATGTCTCGGCATCGGCGAAAACGGGCACATCGCCTTCAACGATCCGGGAGTTGCCGACTTCAACGATCCTCAAACGGTAAAAGTAGTCGACTTGGACGGGACTTGCAGACAACAGCAGGTGCATGACGGCTGCTTCGCATCGGTAGAGCAGGTGCCGAGACAGGCAATGACGGTGACTATCCCGCCGATGCTGTCGGCGCATTTCCTAAGCATAGTCGTTCCCGGGCCGACGAAAACGCGAGCTGTTCGTGATTCCCTGAAAGGGGAAGTGAGCACAAGATGTCCGGCATCGATACTGCGGCAGCACGACGATGCCATAATGTTTCTCGACGTGCAGTCGGCGTCAGAAGTCGTCTGAGAGATCGGTTCTTAAAGTCTCAGAACTTAAATCCAGGAGCCGGCGGCAGACTTTATTGAGAGAGTGTCACGACGCGCGACGTCGAGCAGCGGGTGCCGACAAATGCGGCGGTGAATCCAGGCTTGAGGATGGCTTTCCATGCGAAGTGTCCTGTCCCTTTAGGATAGGTCGAACACGCAATCGACTCTTTTTCACATTTCTGCCGGGACCGGGCGACACGGTTGGCGGAGAAGAGGACTCGCACCATAGGGTAACCAGAAAAAAGGTGTCGGCTATTTTGAAAAATTTTTAATAATAGCTTGACAATAAAAAAGAAATCTTCTATAATTGGGTTGGAGTCGGAGTTAGACCGTAATAGTGAACTGAAAGGAGCCCCAGTCACGGACGCGAAGCACAATGACCTTTTTCGGCTGATTCTAGCGATTTCCGAGTCTCGCCGCCAATTTCCCTCTCTACCATCTTCCCGGGATACGACTGGATTCGCCGGGTTCATCCGCATTATGCAATCACGGCACGACCTCGGGTACGGAAGAACAGGGCCGGTTCCTTCTTCTCGTTTCAAATCATCAGGAGACACTCATGCGCCTATTTAATGCCTGCCTTGGTGGAGCTATTTTAATTCTTTTTGCAGTCACCGCTAATGCACTGGCGGTGACTGCAAACATTTCGGGCCGCGTCACCGATGTGGAGACGGGCGAACCACTATACGGTGCCACCGTCCTGTTGGTGGGAACAAGCATGGGGGCAGTTACGGACTCCCACGGACAATATCTCATCCAAAACGTTCCGCCCGGGACGTACGAGCTGCGTGCAAGCTACATTGGCTACCGGAGAAAGCAGGAGCGGATAGTTGTCGCTTCAGGAGCCCGGCTTACAAGGGATATGAAACTCGTTGCCGTCGGTGTTGAGAAGAAAGGTGTCGTAGTAACCGCTCAGGCTAGCGGACAGAATCAGGTTATCAACGAAGAGCTATCCTCCAACCAGATAATGAACGCCGTTTCGGCAAAGAGAATCCAGGAACTCCCCGACCAGAATGCAGCAGAATCTGTGGGGAGACTTCCGGGCATCTCGGTCCTGCGCAGCGGCGGAGAGGGTACCGATGTGGTCATTCGTGGGATGGCGCCGCAGTACAACAAAATTCAGATTGACGGGATTCAGATGGCGTCCTCGAATCCGAGCGACCGCAGCGTCGACCTGAGTGGGATCTCTTCGAACATGCTGGGAGGCATTAAAGTATTTAAAACGGTGACCCCGGACATGAATGCCAATGTTATCGGCGGAACGGTCGACTTCAGCCTGCGAGAAGCAGAAACGGGCCACTCCGGAGTCCCGATGTTCCATCTCCTCGCGCAGGGCGGGTACAAGGGCCTGTCAGATGCATACAACAAATTCAACAATTACAAGTATGTGGGAACGGCCGAGGAGAGATTTTTCAACGACCGCTTCGGTATTCTCGCTCAGGTCGATATCGAGCGCCAGAACCTTGCCTCTAACGAGCTGGGCGCCACTTACAATCATCTCGGAAACAGCCGTACCCAGTATGTAATTACTGATCTTAGTTTGAGTGATATACCCAGGGATATCGAGCGGCGTAACGCGGCTCTGACGATGGACTATCAACTACACAACGGAAGCATCAAATTCACAAATTTCCTGAGCTCTTCTCTGTCACGGGACATCACGAGGCAGCAGACCTACGACGTTGCGGATAACGAGCTTCTTTATACTTTGGGAAACACCGGGGGGCAGGGTCTGACTTTGATTAATGGGCTGGAGTTCAAAAAATCTTTCTCTGCTTTTCAGGTCGATGCCAGAATATCGCACGCGTATTCTCAAACTCGTGATCCCTTCGACTGGACAATAGGCTTCAGCCAGTTATCGAGTGCCGGCCTGGCGCCGTTCAATAATCAGGGTAATGTCAACCCGATACAAGTCCCAAAGGCGGCGACACCGGACCTCGCAAATACTCTCCTCCAGTCCCTGTATACCGACAATTATTTCTCCAAATCGCGCGTGCTGACCGGGGCAGTTAACTTGAGTTCAAACGTGACCTTCTCTCAATTGGTCAACGCACAAATCAAGATCGGTGGAGAGTACAAGTACCGAAACAGGTACTACGCTGAAAACGTCAACGACGGCGGCGGCCTTCAGTACGGCGGGGCGGGCGTGGTCAACGATTTAATCATCAAATGGTTCAATCTGCCTTCCAACATCAAGTATCATATTCCCATAGCAGATTTTACCGATCCGAGTTTCAATTATGGGAAATTCCTCGGCGGGGATTATCAAATGACGGAGCCCTTGAATTTTGCCGCGATCAATCAGATGGCCAACTTCCTGAGGGATAGTGTCAACTACATAGCGACCAACTCAGGTACCCAGGCTTACAGCCATGACAATCTCAATTCCACAACGTACAATTACTCGGGCCACGAGAATGAGTATGCATGGTACGCGATGGCGGTGATAAACGTAGGGCCCAACCTAACGCTGCTCCCCGGAGTCCGTTATCAGGACCTTCAGACGACCTACACGGGCGCACGCGGAATAGAAAGCCGCAACGCGTTCATGGCGTACAATCACTACGACACTACGGTCGTTCAAGATCACGGGTACCTGCTTCCCGACGTGTCTTTGAGATTCAAGCCGCTTTCATGGTTCGACGCAAGGCTGTCTTATACGCACACACTCGCATATCCGTCTTACAGCAACATAATACCGAGAATTGACGTCGGCGTCGGCGCGATAGCCTGGAATAACTACAGACTTCTGCCGTCACGCTCCACAAACTATGATGTCGATTTCTCGGTTTACAATAACTCGATCGGTCTCTTCACAGTAGGCGGGTTTTGGAAGAATATCCGCGATCTGGCTTACCCGTGGGCTTTCTACGTCTCCGGGACGAACGCGCTGCAGTACTACCCCTACAATCTTCTGAGTACTGTAACACCGCCGTCAGGGACCTATCAGATTAATACGACTATCAATGACTCGGATGTCATACATGATTACGGGGTCGAGCTTGACTGGGAAACGCATTTCTGGTATTTGCCGGGCATATTATCCGGTTTCGTTCTCGATGTCAATTATTCGCATATCTTTTCGAGTGCCCAATATCCGCTCGTGGTAATTCAGTCAACCGGGCGAACGTTAGATTACGTCGACACCTCTTTCACGGACAGGCTGCTGTATCAGCCGGACAACATATTCAACTTGTCGCTCGGATTCGATTACAAGGCCTTCTCATTCAGAGTGTCCTGGCTGTACCAGGATAACATATTCACCGGCCCGAATTTCTGGCCCCAGCTTCGGAGTTATACCGCTGCCTACAGCCGGTGGGACATCGAATTCCAGCAGGGACTCCCGTGGCCGGGACTTCAGGTTTACGGCGATATTTATAATCTCAACGGCGCCAACACGGTCAGCATTATTCACGGAGGCGGTGTGCCCGAGTCGGAGCAGGACTACGGTGCGACTGCCGACCTCGGTGTGCGTTACCAGTTTTAGCCCGCTGATTGAAGGAGACATAGAACCAGCTTGTACCGGACGAGCACCCGGTGTGAAAGCTACCAATCACGAAGGAGAAGTATTGTGAAAACGAAAATTACTGCCGCGATTCTAGTCCTTCTTTTCCTTGTTCCGAGCGCCTGGGCTCAAATAACCATCGACGGAAATTTTGGCGACTGGAACGGGGTGACCCCATACGTAACCAACAGTACTGCGAATACGGCATGGGGACCCAACGGCACGTTTACCGCAGGTTATTACGTAGCCGGAACAGACTCCCTTTACCTGCGCACCGACGTCGCCGGGACATTTCATCCGATAGATTACGATCATTACTACATAATCTACATAGACGCTGACACCAGCACAGCCACAGGATTGACTGAAGGCTGGTGGAGCATGGGAGCCGATTACCGGATCGTGATAGACAGCTCGACACAATATGTCCAGAAATTCATGGGGACAAACCAGAGCAGCGACACATGGGGATGGAACGGAGCGGCAAACGGCTCCAAGACCATCGATTGTGCTTACAGCGACAGCTCGTGTGAGCTGGCGGTCGCTTACTCCGACATCGGGACACGACCTGGTTCTGCAATATGGATTCAATGGAGAGCAGAACCGGGCACGAATGCAATGCCTGCTTTCAATGCAACACGTACCGCTGCGATTCTGGGATCCCCCGCTGTTCCACCTGACACTACCGTTGTCGACGATTCCCTTAAAGTATTGGTCCCGGCCTACTTTGATCCTTCCGTTTCCAACTATTGGAGTCGACTCGAGGCAATGGCGAAGAAGATGCCCGGTCGTCTCTATGCAATCGCCAATCCGAACAGCGGCCCCGGGACAAGTTACGACCCGTCCTACGGAGCGGTGATAGACAGCATGCATGCCAACGACGGGAAAGTGATAGGGTATGTTCACACCACCTACGGGCAGAGATCCCTGAGCAGCGTCGAGGCGGATATAGATTCGTGGTATTCCTATTACCCGTCACTCGACGGAATCTTCATCGATGAACAGTCGAACACCACCGGGGAAGAGTCCTACTACAGTCAGGTTTACAATTATATCAAGAAGAAAGATTCGACCGCACTCGTAGTGACCAACCCGGGCACAAACACCATTCCGAGCTATCTCTTCTACAACGGGAACAGAATAGCGGACGTCATATGCGTCTTCGAGGACAACAAAGGTTTCAGCTCATGGACTCCGGCCACCTGGACTTCGAACTACGGTCGGAGCAATTTTTATGTAATTCCTTACAATATTTCCGCGAGCGACTTTCCGGCCGTGGTCAACAGGGCGGATTCGCTCAACGTGGGCTGGATCTACTGCACAAACGACAATCTTCCCAACCCTTACGACACTTTGCCTCCCTACTTCGAGGCGTTCTGCAATTACCTCCTCACCGGTGTGGATACATCGACGAGTACGGTCACCGGAACAGGCGGAGGCGGTACTGGCACCGGTACGGGTACGGGGAGCGGCCTGACCGGGATCGACTGGCAGAAGGTGTCGACGCTCAACGCTCCTCCGAACCCGGAGCCATCCACATCCCAGTACCCGGACGCCCAGCTCGTGAATCTGTGGGTGACGAACGACAGCAGTAATCTGTATGTGAGATACGAAGTGGCAGGGAAGATCGACAATACCGGATACTTCTACCATGTGTTCTTCGATACGGACAACGACACGGTAGGCCATCCCACGGGGTTTGTGTATGACAGCGCTTCGGTCGGTGCGGAGTATATGGTGGAGAACGACCTGTTCTACAAATATACGGGTACGGGCGGGTCGAACTGGTCCTGGACATCAGCCAACGGAATGCAAAAGGTCGACAGCGCCGGCTACAGCGAGATGAGCATCCCGCTTAGTACGCTCCTCCCGAAATCAGCCGGTAAAACCATCGGGCTGATCTTTGAAGTGAATCAGTCGGGGGCTCCCTACGCTACGGTTTGCACGGCGCCGGACAGTTTCCGCACCGAAAGATACCTGTACACTATCAAGACTGTCACCGCAGTCAACGAACCTCAATACGCAGGTCCCAGGAAATTCAAACTCCTGCAGAACTACCCGAACCCTTTCAACCCGACTACAAATATCGAATATGACCTGCCGAAAAGAAGCCACGTTAGAATAGCCGTCTACAATATCCTGGGAGAAGTCGTTGCCAATCTGGTAAACGGCTATGAAAGCCCGGGTACTCATGTCGTGAAGTTCAACGGCTCGAACCTGGCCAGCGGAGTCTATCTCTATCGCTTGCAGGCAGACAATATTGTCGAGGTCAGGAAAATGGTCTTGCTCAAGTGATTATGAGCAGAAGGGATAAAAGAAATTGCGCAATAAACGTGATCGATGAGTGTCGATGCTATGAAGAGTTCCTTATCGTCTCCTAAAAACGAATGGAGAAGCGCTTATCGGACGGACTTACGCGGCGGATCGACCTCCGGCAGTGTGTCCGGCAAGTGTCTTCCTATTTCTCGGGAGCTTTTCAAATGCATTGGGAAAGTTTGTAAGGCAAGAGGCAGACGCTGATATACCAACGCACGACTATAAAACGGCAATCCGATGTCAACGGCGCTCCGTTCCGGGCGGTCCGGCAATCGTACCGGTCCGGCGGCGACTCATGCCTGGCAGGGATTGAATAGTAAACCATTAAGGAGGAAGAACCATGAAAGAAAAACTTACAACCGGCGTAGCCGCATTGTTTGCAGCGGCGATTCTCTTCGTCGGTGTTCACACTGCGTTCGCCCAGGGCGCCGACACGCTCGATGTGTACGCAAGTGGCCCGAGTCTCGATGAGGTCATCACAAGCGATACCACCGCTTCGGGTTTCCAGCTTCACTCGGTTTATAAGCTGGTCTCGCTGGATACCACCTACATCTGGCTCGGACCCATCACCGTGAAATCCAATTTCGAAGTCATCGGAGAATTGGGGCCGAACGGCCGCCCCCCGTGCATCCAGTCCGGTATTCTGCAGGACGGCTCGCTGCCATACTATCTTTTTGTCGTCAACGGCCCGAGCACTACTGCCATATTTAAGAACCTGTACATTACGGGTCTGGCCACCAATAATACTACAAATGTCCTCAACGTAAACGGCATCGGGGCAATGATCCACGTAACTGCCGACTCAGTGGATGTGTATGTGGACAATGTGGTGTTCAGCAACTGGGACGACGAGACAATCGACTACAGCGGCAATTGGGATAATTTCTATATCACCAACTGCAAGTTCAGAAACATGGTATCGGCGACGCAGTGGTATTCGGGCGAGGCGCTGAGAAATGAAT
>JBJKPN010000123.1:0-31362 GCA_046706365.1 Candidatus Kryptoniota bacterium
TGACAATAAGCGGAACCCTCGTCGACGGTTCTCTCCCGGTGGCAGTGAGCGGAGTATCTGCGAGAAGCGAAGGCAAAACGGTCTGCCTTACTTTCTCCACGGCGACAGAACTTGACCTCGCCGGCTTCATCGTGTCGCGCGCGGTTTCGAGCGAAGGGCCCTTCGAGACAATCGCGAGTTATGCTTCGAATATGTCTTTGAGAGCGTCTGGCAGTCTACAGGGGGGAGCTGCATATTCATTCGTCGATGACAAAGTCTCCTCCGGCCGCACTTATTTCTATAAAATAGATGCGGTCAACAGGTCGGGCAGGTCAGAGCAGATCGGTGACGTGCTTGCAGTTACAGTTTCCGTTCCGAGGGGATTCGCGCTCTACCAGAACTATCCTAACCCGTTCAACCCGGAGACAACGATAAGATATGATCTCATGGAGCAGTCGCTCGTCAAAATAGAGGTCGCCGATATTCTCGGGAGGATTGTCAGTTCCATGAGCTTTCAGCGCGACGCCGGAACATTCGAGACATCAGTCAACATGATGAACATGCCGACCGGCATTTACTATTGCAGGATCACAGCCTTCGGAAAGTCAGGAAACGATTTCATAGCAACCCGGAAAATGATGCTCGTGAAATAGCCCTGTCGGAGCTCAAACAATTTCTATCGGTTTATCCTTTCTTCCGGAGAGATTATATTGACGGCAGAGTCGTGAAGTGAATATTGTGGCCCGGCCGTGAGGGCTTAACACAGCCGGTAATTCCGTCAAAGAACAATTGCGGGTTCGCACCGACCGCGGGATTGGAGTATCGTAATGAGAGCATGCATATCCGCATATGCACTGTTTTTTGTGGTTCTTTTTGCAGATGGACTCGTCTACGCGCAGGGGGCCAAACATGTGGTAATATCAGCGGTCGCGCCGATGGGGGGCAACTCTTCCTCCTTTGACACAGGCGAATTCGTCGAGTTGTATAACCCGCTGCCGTCGGATGTCACATTTGGGCCAAACGTTCAGATCGTTGTTGGAAATACCACGACGAGTACGAATCCCGGTCAGTGGCAACTCTCCCTCTCCGGCATGACAATTAAGGCTTTCGGATTCTTCCTTATAGCTGACCACGGAGTCACTACTGCTCCCGACGTGTCCTTCCCGTCGGGGAAGAACCTTGTCAATTCAAGCACCCGTTCGTGCGTACAGCTGAGAGACGGTGCGAATGTCATCGACGCCTTCGGCTGGGATCCGTCCGGTACGACCCTCACTCCGGAGGGAACCGCATTTCAACCGTCAAGCACTACTGCCAACGGGAAATCCTTCGAGCGCAGAAGCGGTCCGACCGCAACCGCGGACGACACGCTCGGCAATGCCTGGGACACGAACGACAACTCAAAGGACTTCTTCGAAAACACCGCGTCTTCGACCGTCATTCATAACTCGTCGAGTCCGGTCGAGATAAACCCATACTCGACTCCGGGAAGCGGCATCGGGTCGGCATGGATATCGCCCTCGACGGTCTCGGCCGGACAGACCCGCACCTTCACAATTCATCTGGCCGGATATGAATCCGATACGTTAAGTACGGTTGTCGTTATAATTCCGCCTACCTTTGCCTGGCCGATGAACGCGGGTTCGGTATCTCTGAGCGGGGGCGGGTTTGCCTCGGCCGCAGTCACCGTCTCCGAAGACAGCGTGTTCATAGCCGGTGCCGCCATCACGAGCGCCGATACTGCCGTCATCCAGCTCGTCTCCGTCACGGCGCCCGACTCGGTTGTACGTGAATACTTTGTCGTTCAAACTGCGGTCGCGGGAGCGGTGCCTTCGGCCATACAGGATCAGCTTCTCGTGTCCGTTACGAAGGTCGCGCCGATAATCAGTGTTCACGTCAACGATTCCATAGGGGTTCCCGCGGATCCGTATCAGGTCGACTCCCCCGTGAAGATAAGCGGCATAATCACAGCGGACTTCGATCCATCACATACGGACATTTGCGTCCAGGACGCCACCGCCGGCATCGAGATTTACGGATCGAACAGGTTCGCGAGTTACGGTATTGGCGACAGCGTTACAGTGAGCGGGACGATATCGCAGTATGCAGGCCTGACGGAGATCGCCCCGGATTCCGTAAGGGTCAGTTCAACCGGAAATGCCGTGCCTTCGCCGCTGGTAATTACTGCTGCAGACCTTAACGGCACATTCGAAACCGACGATTATACCGAACCGAACGAAGGCCGACTCGTCAGAATAAACCGCGTGGCCTTCGTCTCGTCGGGCTCGAACGGCGGCACGATTACCGACGAGACCGGTTCCGCGACCGTTTACTCAAAGAACACTTACTCATATCCGACCGGTACCTTCGACATTATCGGAATCGTTAAGCAACACAAGACTTCCTCTCCATTCACGAGCGGGTACGAACTGGACCCCAGAAGTCAGGATGACATAGTGGTGACCTCCGGACCGGCTTTCACGGTGCTGCCGGTCGAGAAAACAATCGGCCGCAAATCCGTGACACTGACCTTTTCAACAGGGAGTCCGGCGACTGCGGTTGTCGAGTATGGCCGGACATCCGGCTATGGAGATTCCGTCGTTGTTTCCGGCGCAGCGACAAGCCACGATGTCGCACTTTCCGGCTTGTGGCCCGCGACGGCATACCACTTTCGGGTCGGAGTGCGTGACGGGTCCGGCACGAACTACACCGGCGATGCGCTCTTCTCGACGGCTTCTCCCGAAGGCTCTACTGACAGCATGAATGTCTATTTCAATTATCCCACGGACAACTCCGTCTCGACCGGCGAGGATGCAACGACCGCCGACATCGCGCAAAAATTCCTCTACCGAATAAATACCGCAAAGTACTCGATCGATGTCGCACTCTACAGCCTGAGCGGGACAGTCGGGTCAAACATAGCCGCTGCTCTCGTTGGTGCAAAGAGCCGCGGAGTCAAAGTGCGGGTCATCGTCGAGAACGACAATTCCAATTCAAGTGCAATGAACACGTTGAAGGCAAACGTCCCGTTTATTACCGACGCATTTGACCCCGTCAATGCCGGCCTCGGGCTCATGCACAACAAGTTTGCGATCTTCGATTTTCGCGATACTACGTCGGCTGCCGACGATTGGGTCTGGACGGGCTCGTGGAACGCGACCGATCCGGGAAACAACAACGACGCGCAGAATGCAGTCGAGATCCAGGACAAGGCTCTTGCCAATGCCTACACGATGGAGTTCGACGAGATGTGGGGAAGCGACTCCGATACTACAAACGCCGCCGCTTCCCGGTTCGGCATGAGGAAGACGGACAACACGCCGCACCGCTTCGTGATCGGCGGTTCGCCGGTCGAACTTTACTTCAGCCCTTCCGACCACACGACGATGCATATCGGCGACGAGCTGAAGTCTGCTCTGCACTCGATCTCGATATCGATGCTAACCTTCACGCGCGACGATCTTGCGCAGATTCTCATATCGAAAGAGAAGGCCGGCGACAAGGTGCGGGTCGTACTCGATAACAACACGGATATCGGAAATGAATTCGGCACGCTTCAGGGCGGCGGTGTGGATGTGCATTTGAAAGGCTCCGCGGTCAGAGGATATCTCCATCACAAATACGCCGTCATAGACGGTGATGTGTCATCAGCCGATCAGGCGGTGATAACCGGTTCACACAACTGGTCCAGCGCCGCCGAGACTTCGAATAATGAAAACACGCTGATCATACACAGCAACCGAATTGCAAATCTCTATCTGCAGGAATTCAAGGCGCGATACATCGAGGCAGGAGGAACCGACGACATCGTTCTCGGAATCCGGAAGGCGGCCGACGGAATCCCCGGAAGTTTGAGGCTCGATCAGAATTTTCCGAATCCGTTCAATCCGTCTACCACAATCGGGTTCAATGTTCCCCGTTCGAACTTCGTGAGTCTGAAAGTGTTCGACGTGCTCGGGAGGGAGGTGGCGACATTGGTGAATAGCAGGCAGGCGCCGGGATATCATGCGGTCGCACTCGATGCCGGCCGGTTTGCTTCGGGCGTGTACTTCTACATACTGAAGTCAGGCGGGAATACAATGGTCAGGAAAATGATCTTGATGAAATGAGTCGCCGCAAACGCCGGCATAATGTGAGTGCCATTTTATTACATTATCTGGCAGGGCGATGCTGAATGGCCGAAGCGATCAAAATCGGCGTGAAACAAACAAATGGAGGGAATCATGGCTGCGAAGAGGATTCTGATGATCGTAGGCGACTTTGTCGAAGACTACGAGGCGATGGTGCCTTACCAGATTCTCACGATGGTCGGGCATAAGGTGGACGTCGTATGTCCCGGTAAGAAAGCGGGCGAAACCGTGAAAACGGCCGTCCATGATTTTATCGGCGATCAGACTTACGTGGAATTAACGGGTCACAGGTTCAAAATCACCGCGAATTTTAATGATGTTAAGGCGAGTGGCTATGACGCGCTAGTCATTCCCGGAGGGAGAGCGCCCGAATATCTCAGGCTGGACAAGAAAGTCGTAAATCTGGTGAAGGGCTTCGAGGGGAAGCCGATTGCGGCTATCTGCCACGGCCCGCAGATACTCGCCGCCGCTGACATGCTCAAGGGAAAGCATATGATTTCATATCCCGCGGTGGGACCGGAGTGCGTAATAGCAGGAGCGAAGTATGGTGAAGTCAGCGCGGGTGCCGATAATGCGGTGACCGATGGAAACCTGGTAACGGCTCCGGCATGGCCCGCACATCCGGAATGGATGAAGCAGTTCCTTAAAGTACTTGGGTCGAAAATAGAGGCCTGAAGTTTTGCCTTCGAAGCACCGTGTGAGGCCGTCCGAGAGGTTTTACCAATCGGGCGGTCTCACCGCGAAAACGTCTTACCTTGATTTTACTTCCTTCGGCTTCAGAACGTAGCGGGTTCCGAGCTCGTATGCTCCGAACATTACCGCGCTGTAGATTAGCGTGCTGAGCACCATGTTGCCGAAGAACGGTATCGCCGCAACATAGCACTCAACAAGACCTGCGGAAGTCTGCGGATAGAGCGAGCCTGGAAGCGCCCACATCGCGAAGTTTGTAATAATGAAAAAGATCGTCGCGCCGACAAGCGAGAAGCCAAGTATTTTTCCCGCCGAGATCTTCTTCTCGAGCAACAGTCCGACGGCGACGATGAGAAGCGTGGTCGCGTATACTGTCGCCATGTATCCGAAGCCGTAAAAACCGATGACCAGGTCGCTCAATAGAAGAGCGGCTGCCGGCACGAGGAAGGCGTAGCGCTTCTTCAGGTATGCTCCCGCGAACAGCGCTATCGAAATCACCGGAGTGAAGTTCGGTGCGTGGGGAACAAGCCTGGAGAATGCCGCGAAGAGAACAAGGACGAGCACAAATAGGATGTTCATTACTGTTACCTCCAACTTATTAGATGGTTGTTGTTGAATACATAATTCATGATTTCAAAAGCCTGTCTTCTGATTCGCCGAATGAATGCGCACCGAATCACCTTTCAAATGCCATCGATCCCGGATTGATGCCAGTGGCAAACGACCTGTTTGTGAACTGACCGTCGGACGAATAGATGTAGACTTCGCCGTCTGACTTGTAGTCCTTCGCATCTGCAACGAAAATATTCCCGGTCGCTTCGTCGACAGATATTGCATAAAAATTTCCGTTAATGAAATGTGAATTCGATATCTGGTCTGTTTTCGTGTCTAACTTAATAACGGTGCTATCTGCAATCAAGTATGCGGCATCACGCTGCGAATCGATCGCCAGCGTGCGCCCGGTGAATGAAGGAAGCGGCGTTCCGGTATCTATGGAATCGGTAACTGAATTCGTCGATGCGTTTATTATGAACACTTTGCCGATATCGCCGTAATTTCCGGGACAGGCAACCCACACGTTCCCGCCGCCGTCGGGCTCCACTTCTGTCGGGCCGAGGCCCACCGTGATGGTCTTGACCGCCTTCCTGGTGGCTGCATCGATGACGGTAACGCTGTTTCCGGCTCCGTATCCTGAGTTCGCGACGAAGACTTCCCCTGAAGTGTAGGCAATACCGTAAGGGTTGGCGCCGACCGGAATCGTATCGGCGGTGACAATCGAATTGGTGAGAAGATTCACGACGGACACGGTGTTGGTGTAAAGGTCGGTGACGAATCCGGCGCTCTGATCGGGATAGACCGCCATCCTGTACGGGCTCGTTCCGCTCGTGAAGTAGATTGTACCCTGCGACCTGTCGGTGGATGCATCCATCACTTCGATTTTGTCGGAGTTATTGATGACCATGTAGGCCTTCCCATTGAATATGGCGATGTCGTTTCCGGTGTCGCCGAGATTCGCGCCGTTGACAGACTTGAACACATTGTTAGCCGACGTGTTCGAATCGGGATAATAAGCAGTCAATGTCGAGTTGCCCTGTCCGTAAATTCCCTGGTTGAGAACGTAAACTGCGGATGCGTTCTGCAGAACCGAGCTCGAGGACTGGACCGGACTTTTGGAACACGAGACCAGCGTCACTGAAACGGAGAGAAGTAGAAATATCCTGTTCATACATTTTCCTTATTGGTTGTATCTGATACCCAGGTTCAGGTAAAACGTCCTCATGGGCATCGGGTACTGCGGAACGACCTGGTAGTTTTTGTTGAATATGTTTTTCACGGAGAGCAATGGTGATATAACTACGTGGCCAGCCCTGATCTTCACACCGGCAGCAGCATCGACGGTCGTGAACTGCGGCAGGAACTCGTCGTTTTGCGGAGTGACATACCTGAATCCCGTGTATTCCACAGTTGCGGAGAAAGTCATTATCCCCGGTGAGACGGCGGCTACCAGCGATGCCTGGTCTTGCGGAAGGTAGATGAGTTGTTTGTCATATGACGAAGACTTCGGATTCGAAATGTCGATAGATTTTCCGAATGTGTAATTTGCACTCAGCACGGCGAAACTGTTGTAGTTCGCCTGCAGACTCAGCTCGATTCCCTGCGAAAGCATTTTCTGGTAATTTTGCGGTCTCCAGATCCCGTCGTTTGCGGGCTGCCAGACAATTCCGTCCGTGATCCTCGTGTAATAAAAGTCGGCCTGTGCGGTGACGGCGAGAGGGGAATTATATTCGAAAACCGCGCCGGCATCGTAACTTATTGAATGTTCAGGCCTTATGTCCGGGTTTCCCGCCCCTGCGTAGTAGAGCTCGTTGAAGGTCGGTGCCCTGAAGCTGGTTCCGGCGCTTGCGCGGATGTTGACCGGGATCGACCCGACAGGCCGGATGTTGATGCCGAGTTTCGGATTGATTGCCGTGCCGAAGTCGGAGTACCAGTCGGCCCTGGCGCTTGGAGAGATGTGGACTTCGGATGTGAACGGACCCTTGAGGTTTATGACGCCGCTGGCGAAGATTCCTCCACGCGTCCTGTTCTTAATGCCGGTCATTTCCGAGCTTGCGCCCCGGTCGGCCTCAGCATCGGCACCGAATGCCGCTTCGAATTCCGCCGAGTTGTAGTTCAGTTGAAAGCCGGGCTGGACGGAGATCATTTTGTAATAAGAATCGATGCCGAATCCTCCTGTTACCGAAGGCGGATCGACGTACCTTAAGTATCCGTACGTGAACCCTGTCGAAGCAGAAAGAGTCATATCGCCGAGCTGCCTTTTGTGATTTACGACGGCGAGGAAATCGTTGTCGTACTCACGCTCGGTGCCGATAAAATAGGGACCGGTGACAGCGCCAGGTGTGCCCCGGTCTGCCCTGACGTTGCTTACGACAACGGAAGTCGTGCTTTCGCTTCCGGGAATCGTGAGCTTCACCAGCTGGTTGTTGCAGACAAAATCGGCTCCGCTCCGCTTCATAGGGAATGAGTTCAGCCCGTTGCTGTAATTGAAACTGAAGTTGCCGACCGAACGTGTCTGCTGAATGACTGCACTCACAAACATACCGCCTGTCTTCCGGGTGATGCTCAACGAACCCTGCTGGTAACCGTAAGAACCAGTGCCCAGGTTCACTCCGATTGAAGGTGACGTATCCGAAGAGGTCTCCAGATTGACAACGCCTCCAACCGCGTCGGCGCCGAAAAGTGAGGAGAAGCCTCCTTCCGCAATCTCGACATGCCCGATCTCCGAAACCGGGAGGAGGAACAAATCGACGAGTCCGTTCTGCACGCTGTTCAGCCTAACGCCGTCGAGCATGAACAGTGTCTCCTCCGAACCGGTGCCGCGCGTGCTGATAGTGGAAAGCTGCGAAGGACCGTAGTCTTTCACGAACAGTCCGGGCACCGTGGAAAGCACATCTGACATGTTGGAAAATCCCAGGTCGGCCATCTCTTTCACGTTCATGTCGATTATCTTTGTCGGCGAGTCCTGCGGATTGATGCCGGTGCGCGTCGCCGAGACGACGACGGCGGGTGCCGTGAAGACTCTCAGCGAGTCGGCACCCGGATGCAGCAGCAATGTCAGGATCAGAGCAAACATCAGATTCTCAATCGTGAAAAATAAAAAACCCCAACCTTATTGAGATTGGGGTTTTGAAAGTAAAACTCTTCCGCTCTTGCGGCGGAATTGATTCAACCTCTCCCTCGAAGGTTCGTTATTCAAAAAAGCCTGGCAGGTCTCCTGGCTCACGGCAGTTGGCGGTTATGCCTTCCCGTTCCCGGTATGTTGGGACAGTGGCAGACCGTTGCAGGTGCCGAATACAGTTGCGGGGCAGCTCCCGGTTTTAACGGGATTCCCTTTTCACCCCGACGTTTCCGTCGGGACACCATAACTTCACTGTTATGAAAGAACGCGGATAAAATTTAGCGCGTCGTATCTCTCGAAGCAAGGAAAAAGAGACTGCGCTGCGCTAATTACAAGAAAAAATTTCTTTTCGATGCACGTTTATGTCGTTTGAAGTCATGGCTTCCACGGGACCTCGGGAGAATGATAGAAATTCACACCCATTGCATCGAGTCTCATCCCTTCATAGCCGAGGCGGATCCGATAGTCGTTCCAGTTTCTGTTGGCGGCCGGCGACCATCCTATTTCGGCAACTCCGATAATGCGGGGGAATGCCATATATTCGACATCGGCCATTGTGTGAAGCAATTCCGACCACAGAGGAGCTTCGACGCCGACTATGTCACTGTCGCCAACTCCGTTGATTTGTGTCGAAGGGTCCCAATTGTATGATGTCTCGACGTCCACGTAGCCTGCCCAGACTTGTCCGAATGGTGACGATACATTGTACTTCTGGTCGAGATATATCTTGTCCGCCGGCGACATGATGATCTTGTCGCCTTTTTCAACCGCCGAGTCCACGTAACTTGGTTCCCGCCAGTCCCAGTTTTGAGCCAGTGTTGAGGAATCGAGATTCGCTTCGCCTATATTCTGCGCCCACCCGATCATTTTCTTCCCATAATCATGAACTATGGTCTGTACGCTGTCGATTACCGTGTTGTATCCGTACGATGATGCCTCATCTCCGCCGATGTGAATGTATGGGCCCGGCGTGATGGCCGAAAGCTCTTTGATTACGCTGTCCACGATCTCATAGAAAAGGCTGGTGGTCCAGTAATGAGATGTCGACTTCAGCTGCATATACGAAGCGAGCGCCGCTCCAAAGTGTCCAGGCATATCGATTTCAGGAATGATCGTGATGTACCTGCTTTGAGCGTATGAGACGATCTGCGAATACTGCGCCTGTGTATAGTAGCCGGGACTATTGTATGGCGGCAGCCCCTTGCCGCCTACGAGCGCAAGGTTTGGCCAGGAGTTGATCTGAATCCGCCATCCTTCGTCGTCTGAAAGGTGAAGGTGCAGGCGGTCGATCTTGTAGTATGCAAGCAGGTCGATATACTTCTCCACGTCCTGAACACCGAAGAAATGTCTGGCCACATCAAGCATGGCACCGCGCCACTCGTAGCGGGGACGGTCGACGATTCTGCCGGTCTCTATCGTCCACGGAATCGGAAGCAGATTCTGGCTTTCAATTCCCGGAGGGAGGAGCTGCCTTAGTGTCTGTATTCCATGAAATATGCCTTCAGGCCTAAATGCTGCGAGAACGACGGAATCACCGGTAATTGTCAACAGGTAACCTTCGTCACCGAGCGAAGAATCTTTGGCCGAAGTGGTCAGGTAAATATTGCCGTTTCCCGGCTGGCCTGTCGAGGCCGCGACTGGTATATCGTACCCTGTCGCCGGTTTCAGAAAGTCGGAAAAATACCGGCCGATATTTGCGAGATCTGTCGAACCCGGGTCGACATATATCGTCGCACTTGGTCCAAGGACAAACGATCCGTTTGTCATTTGCATCGAATCGGGAATCGGGATGACGATGTCTCTCGGCGCGTTCTGGAAATAGACCGTGAGAGTCGTATCCTGTCCGAGAGTCGGAACCTGTATGACCGTGTCGATTATCTGCGGATTTGTCTGCAGCAAGCTGTATATCCTGATTGCATATCCGGTCGATTGGATATTGTAGAGCGCTTTCTTGAGGAGCGGATCGTTCAGGCCGGCGACTTCGGGCGTGTTGAAACTCCCGATGCTCGAGCTTACGAGCCTGAGTGATGTGCCCCCGTATCCGCCTCCGTCCAGCTTCACCATCTTCTTTGTCTGCACGAAGTTTCCGGCGATAACCCTGTAAAAATACACGCCGCTCGCGACTCCGGCTTCCCATTCGAAATCGTAGGTACCGGCCTGCAGATTCCCCCTATAACTGGAGACAAGTCTCCCAAGAACGTCGAAAACCTGCAGGGTGACAGCTCCGGGCTGCCCGATCTGTACTCTTATCATTGTCGAAGGATTGAAAGGGTTCGGGTAGTTCTGCGAAAGCTCATATCCTGCAGGAACGGTCGGCGAGCCGTGGCCGAGTATTCCGGTCGGCACGTCGAGGAACTGCGCCTGGTTTCCGGATGCAATTACGGAATCTCTGGCAACGCCGGCCGCATCGTACAAGACCGCCACGAATTCGTTTGTACTGTCGCCTTGCTGCGTAAATCCTTTGATGGTTATTGTCGCGTTTGCAGACTGCGTTTGTCTGCCGTTATTCCCGGCTTCCGCGTTGCCAATCAGGACGATCGGAAATACGAAAAGTGCGACTGCGGTAAACAGGTGCTTACTTAGAAGGATTGTGGAATAACGTGTACGAATTAGGTGATGGTATCCAACGGTCATATCGATCGGCTTCCCCTGTATTAAGATTAATGGAATATCAATTGAATTAAGGAAGGTGGTGGATCTAGTGCATATCTTTTTCCTTGTGCCACGGTCTTGCGGACGCGAAGCGGCATTGTTCGAGTTCGTGACTTATAGATCAAGTGAACCTGGCAGTTCTTGCTGCCTCTGACCCCAGCACATATGGCCGCCCTAGAATGTATCAGTTTAATCGGTTGGATTCTGAAATACAACCCCGGGCCATAATTGAGACAAGTGAGTTCACGGCGATTGCCTGACCGTGAGAAGAATAGCCGCAGCTTTCCAACGACACAATGAGCTCTGCAAACGGGTTGGCGTCTGACCGAGGATTCTCAGGTCAGTGAGAATATCTTCCCATCAATTGAGCCCTGCCGACGACGTGTCCTTCCATCGCTCTGACAAGTTCGGCCTTTGTGCTGCCCGCCGGAAGTTTAAGCACAGTATCGAGCGCATAAAGGAGGAAGAAATACCTGTGGGTCCCGCTGGGCGGACAGGGTCCGCCGTAACCGATCTTTCTGAAGTCGTTTCTTCCCTGTACTGCGCCGTCAGGCAGTGTCTTGTCTGTCGAGACATGTTCTGGGAGTCCGGAGGAAGCCGGGGGTATGTCGAAGATGACCCAGTGCACCCAGATACCCATGGGGGCGTCGGGATCTTCGACGATGAGTGCGAGACTCTTGGTCTGCGCCGGCGCCGACCGCCATTCCAGTGGAGGAGAAACGTCCGGGCCGTCACAGGTGAACTTCTTCGGGATCATTTCCCCTTCTTTGAATGCCGTGCTCGCCAGTGCAAATTTTGACTCTGTCGTTGTTGACATGACATCCTCCGGATTTTTGCTTGCACTGTGGTTGTCTTTTTGCGCCCTTCCGCAGTTAGTCAGAAGGAAGACGCTCAGAAGCAAGATCGCGTATTTTACCGGGAACATGTTGCGTAAACCTCCGCTACTCTATCGAACGTATTTTAATCCCGGAAAGATTTGGTTGCAAGCCTGAGGAATGGCTGCAAGATGCCATGAAGGGGAAGAACCTCGGTTACGGCTGCTGGCTGTATTTACCGAGAAAATTCTCCAGCGAGTCGAAGGCCTGTTTGAGTATCCCTCTCTCGGGAAGAAAGACAATTCTGAAATGATCCGGCTTGAACCAATTGAATCCCGTTCCCTGGACGACAAGGACATTCTCTTTTTTGAGGAGGTCGAGGACGAATCGCTCGTCGTTCTTTATAGCGAACCGCTTCGTGTCGATCTTCGGAAAGAAATAGAAAGCCCCCTCCGGCTTTGTGCACGATAACCCCGGAATGTTCTTCAGCCTTTCATGTCCGATATCGCGCTGCTGCTTCAGTCTTCCTCCCGAGGCGGTGAGGGCTCTTATAGTGTTGTCGCTGCTCAGCGCGACCGGTACTGCGTACTGTGCCGGGACGTTGCTGCACAATCGCATTGAGGCGAGCATATTGATCCCTTCAAGATAGCCTCTGGCAGCCGAGAGGTTACCGCTGAAGACCATCCAGCCTACGCGAAAACCGGTTATCAGGTGTGATTTCGAGAGCCCATTTAACGTCACGCACGTCACGTCTTCGGTCAGAGATGCGATGGAAATGTGTTCCGCACCGTCATACAGGATACGGTCGTATATCTCGTCGCTGAATATCACGAGGCCGTGTTCCTCGGCCAGCCGCGCGATTCCGGCCAGCACTTCCCTCGGGTAAACTGCGCCTGTCGGGTTATTGGGATTTATGATTACTATTCCCTTCGTGCGGCGTGTAATCTTCTTTCGGATGTCCGAGATGTCGGGAGCCCAGTCTGATTCTTCGTCGCAGACATAATGGACGGGTTTCCCTCCGCTGAGAACAACGGCTGCCGTCCAGAGCGGGTAATCGGGAGCAGGTATGAGTACCTCTTCTCCGTTGTTGAGAAGTCCCTGCATAGCCATCACGATAAGCTCGCTGACGCCGTTTCCGATGAAAGTGTTCTCTATTGTCGTTCCACGTATGCCTCTTCTTGATGAGTAATCGACCACAGCTTGTCTTGCCTGCAGTAATCCCTTCGAGTCGATGTAACCTTCGGATTTTTTCAGATTGTCAGCCACTTCCCGGATGATTTCCTCCGGTGCCTCGAACCCGAACGGCGCTGGGTTGCCTATGTTGAGTTTCAAAACCGTCCGGCCGTTTTCCTCCATGCGTTTTGCTTCATCGAGGACCGGGCCGCGGATATCGTAACAAACATTTTCCAGCTTTGATGATTTATTCAGAGTATTCATTTTATTTCTTTTTTTGATTTGAAGTTCGATTCAGATAAGGAAATATACAAGCGTACAAACCGGAATCTTTCCAACTACCGGCGCGAATCCGAATCGGGTATCGGAGAAGATCAGGTGCGCCGGTGAAATCCCTGACGCTGTATTCCTTACCTGAAGAAAATAAGCCAGACGATGAAAAGGGTCGGGACGAGAATGGGGAGTGCATAACGGAGCACATACGAAACAAAAGAGGGGCAGGGAACGCCCGACTGCTCCGCTATGCTCTTTACCATGAAATTTGGGCCATTGCCTATATATGTCATGGCCCCGAAAAAGACCGCGCCCACAGAAACCGCCTGCACGACAATGCCGTCGTGCGCCAGAAGATATGCAGTTGCGATCTGTCCGGCCGTTATATTTCCCGACAGGATTCCGGCCGAATTGCTGCCGGCCAGGACTGCTAGTGTACTTTGCACTCCGGGAGCGTAGTCGCCTGGGGCGAGCGGCAAGGCCACTCTATGCATCTGAATTAGCTGGTGTATCTGCTGGACGGTTCCGTAATCTACAAAACGTCCGAGAGCCGCGCTCAGAAAGTTGATATACGTGGGGGTGTTGTCGAGAACCGATGAGAGCGCTCCCGTGCTCCAGTAGAACTCGCCCGGTGCCTGGAGACCGAAGTGTCCCGCATTCAGTCTTATCCACTCCAGAGCGGGGACCATGGTGATGAAGATGCCGATGAACAGGATTGAGACTTCCTTGATCGGAACGAAGTCGAAGTCGTTCTTCTGGTGTGTTTCTTTCTTGGTCGTCAAATAGGATCCGGCTGCCGCGAACACCATCAGCATTTCACGGATGAACGGCGGGTGTGTGATAAAGACTGCTCCCAGCACAACGGCGAGAAAGATAACGTTGTGGAGGCCTGTTACTTCTCCGCTCTCGCTCAGATTTTCCGCGAGATGTTTCTCGTCGTCTGAGAGATTCCGAAAATCCCGTCTGTCGAACATATAGAAAACGACCAGGATCATTGCGACTGCTACGAGCCAGATGTACCATAGATTCTCGACTGACCAGAAGAAAGGAACCCCCTTGAGATAGCCGAGAAAGAGGGGAGGATCACCTATAGGGGTAAGCGCGCCGCCGACATTGCTCACGATGAAGATGAAGAAGATTATGTGAAAGGGCTTCATTCTATAGCGGTTGACCCTGATGTACGGACGGATCAGGATCATGGCGGCGCCGGTTGTCCCGACTAAGTTCGAAACAAGGGCTCCTATCGTAAGGAAAAATACGTTCGCTGCGGGTCGCGATCGGCCGCGAAGACGTATATGAATTCCTCCGGCAATTACGTAAAGCGACCCTATGAGAGCAATAAAGCTTATGTAGTCGTGACCGGAATCCAGCAGCGGCGCGACCGTGTGAACGAAAAAGATGTAGTAGCCGGTGGTCAGGAGCGCGAGACCGATCGATACCGCGGGGTAGAACCTTCCCCACCAACGGTTGTTGACCAAAGGGGCAATAGCGATTGCGGCCAGGAGAAGCAGGAACGGCAATGCGGCCAGGATCGGCGGGGAGGCGATGTACACTATTGAAGCTCCATACTTTATAAGATAAATACGTCGGAGGGTGATTTCATAAAATTGATGTTGATATCGCTATGTCGAAGCTTGATTACTAAGGCAGCGGTATTCCATCTGTATTTCGGTGGCCCGGTGTGTTCGGGTCCCCCTGAACAGGGCATACCGTGGGAGAATTTCGCCAATAACGATTATATTTAATCTGTGACCTGAAAGCGGTTTCTTCGCACGTAAATGAATAGGTTAAATGATTCAAAAGATCTAGCGCGCTCACACTCTTCCTTGGAATCCCTGATTTGAACGTTTACAAAATGCTTGACAGTGGCGATACGATAGCGGCGATTTCGACCCCACTTGGGGAAGGCGGGATAAGTGTAATTCGACTTTCAGGCATCGGGGCTTTCGAAGTTGCGGACAGAGTTTTTCTCGGTAGGACAAAACTTGGCGAGGCGCTCTCGCACAGCGCTCATTTCGGCAGGATAGTGGATGAAGCTGGAAATCTTGTCGATGAAGTGGTCGCAGTGACATTTCGAGCGCCGGCAAGTTACACCTGTGAGGATGTAGTTGAACTCAGCTGCCATGGCGGGTATCTCGTCACGCAAAGGGTGCTTGAGCGAGTGCTGGGTGCGGGGGCAAGGCTCGCGGAGCCGGGCGAGTTCACGCGGCGTGCGTTTCTCAACGGCAGACTCGACCTTTCCCAAGCAGAGGCTGTCGCCGACTTGATACAGTCGCAGAGCGACGCGGCTTACCGGAGCTCGGTCAGGCAGTTGTCGGGTGAACTTTCCCGGAAGATCAGAGGTCTGCGAGATGATTTGCTGAACCTTGCCTCTCTCCTCGAGCTGGAGTTGGATTTCACGGAAGAAGACGTCGAGTTTGCAGACAAGAAAATACTTCAAGCGCGCCTCGAAAGCGCGGTCATGACTGTGGATGAGCTCCTCTTAAGCTACTCGCTTGGAAGAGTCTACAGGGAGGGGGTTCGCATTACAATTGCCGGGAGACCGAATGCCGGGAAGTCGAGCCTCTTGAATGCGGTCCTCGGCGACACTCGAGCAATTGTAAGCGAGATACCCGGCACCACGAGGGACACTATATCTGAGAGCGTATCTATAAAGGGTGTGTTGTTCAGGCTGACAGACACGGCAGGACTTCGTGAGACGATGGATAAGATCGAGCGGGAAGGGGTGGACAGAGCCCGGAAGGAGGCAGAAGAGGCAGATATTGTCCTTCTTGTTATCGACCTTATGGAAGGTGATTATAACGGCACTGAGCCAATTTACTCCGAATTGGAAGAAATTTGCAGTAAAGGGGGGGTAAAGGTCGTTCGGGTCTGGAACAAGGTGGATTTGTACCAGGGCGAGGCTCCGAGGATGGCGGTAGACGGTCATAATTTTTATGTCTCTGCAATCCGCGGTGATGGAATTGATTCCCTGAAAGAGGGGTTGTTCAATATGGTACTGGGCAAGGATCTCGGCGAGAGCTCAGTAGTTGTGACCAATGCTCGTCACAGGTCCGCCCTTGAGAAAGCGAGGAAGAACCTGGCGTTTGCCCTGGAAACGTTGGAAAGTGGCAAATCGGGCGAATTTGTTGCACTGGACCTTCGCAGCGGATTGAATGCTTTAGGCGAGATAACGGGAGAAGTCACGACCGAGGATATCCTGAATAACATATTTTCGCGATTTTGTGTAGGTAAGTGATGGTTTCACGTGGAACAGCAGCAAGGCTGTTGTCGCTGGACAGGACAGGAAAAGATGAATGGAATTAAGTACGATATTGTTGTGATCGGTGCCGGCCATGCAGGCATTGAGGCAGCACTCGCCGCCGCGAGGATGGATTGCATTGTTTTGTTGATGACGATGGATATGGCCGCCACGGGGAGAATGTCGTGTAACCCGGCCATAGGAGGGACCGCCAAGGGAAACCTAGTGCGCGAGATTGACGCTCTTGGCGGTGAGATGGCCAAGATAGCTGATGCTACCGGGATTCAGTTCCGGATGCTCAACCGATCGAAGGGTCCGGCTGTCTGGTCGCCCCGCGCACAAAACGACAGGGAAGCATACTCCGTAGAGGCCCGAAGACATATTGAGGCCCAACCGAATCTTCACGTTATGCAAGACATGATCACGGAGATCATTGCTGAGGATGGGGAGGTCAAGGGAGTTGAGACGGCGACGGGTGTCAGGATAGCATGTAAGGCTATCGTTGTCTCCTCCGGCACTTTTCTCAATGGAGTCATGCACACAGGAATGAAGAGCCGCATCGGCGGGAGGTTCAACGAACCGCCGGCAACCGGATTGACGGCATCCCTCGAGAAGCTTGGTTTTGTCAGCGGCAGGCTGAAGACGGGCACGCCTCCCAGGGTCGACCGGAGGAGTATCGATTTTACCCAGCTCGAAGAACAGCCGGGCGACGCCGATCCCGAGCCGTTCTCTTTCCAGACCAGGCAAGTGACCAAAGATCAGGTGAGCTGCTTCCTGACATATACGAACGCCCGGACCCATGAAGTGCTGCGAACCGGTTTCGATCAGTCGCCGATGTTTACCGGCGTGATAAAGGGAATAGGTCCCCGCTACTGTCCGTCGATCGAAGACAAGATAGTCAGGTTTGCAGACAAAGGGCGCCACCAGATATTTCTTGAGCCGGAGGGACGCGATACCGATGTCGTTTATGTAAACGGGTTTTCGACAAGTCTTCCCGCGGAGATACAGTATGAAGCGATGAAGACAGTACCTGGGCTGGAGAGGGTGGAAATGCTTCGAGCAGGCTACGCTGTCGAATATGATTTTTTCCCGCCTCACCAGGTGAAGCTTTCACTTGAGACCCACCTGGTTCGCGGACTTTTCTTCGCCGGGCAGATAAACGGGACATCCGGGTACGAAGAGGCTGCCGGCCAGGGGATCATGGCAGGCATTAATGCGGCCCTCGGCATCAAGGGTGAGAAACCCCTCGTCCTGAGTAGATCCGAAGCATACATCGGCGTACTGATAGATGACCTCGTCAATAAGGGGACCGATGAGCCTTACCGGATGTTCACTTCGCGCGCGGAGTACAGGCTGATGCTCAGGCAGGATAATGCCGACCGGCGGCTGATGAAATATGGAAGGAAGCTCGGACTTATTCCGTCAAATGTTTACGACTCGTTAAATGAGAAGGAGCGGTATATAGAGACGCTCACAAAATATGTTGAAACCAAAAGTGTCCCGCCATCGGCGGTGAATCCATATCTCGAATCGATAGGCTCCTCTCTTATTTCGGAAAACGAAAAGCTGGCCCAGCTTGTGAAGAGGCAGGATGTCAGCCTATCCGACATTCTCCAGCTTGAGTACCTCCGACAGGATTCGCTTCCGATGGACGCCGCCGCCAGCAAGGATGTGGTAAGGCAGGTTGAAATTGAAACTAAGTACGCCGGTTACATCAGCAGGCAGTATGAGGAGATAGATAGATTTGAGCGATTTGAGTCAATGGAGATCCCGGAAAATTTCGAATTCAGAAGAGTCAAGTCGCTCTCGACAGAAGCTACCGAGAAACTCGCGAAGGTTAAGCCTACCTCGATCGGTCAGGCGAGCAGGATTTCCGGGGTCTCGCCTGCGGACATCTCCGTGCTGATGGTGTATTTGCACTAGACGGGTTTCACGTGAAACGCGGCGCACAAGTGAAAGAAATGGAAGAAAAGAAGCAACCGGACATAGGGGGGAATTCAGGGGTTGGAACAATAACAATTCATGGAAATGTTGGAAGCGAGGATCACTTAAATGGCTGACAAGAGGGCACTTTTCGAAGAGCTTAAGACACTAACAACTGAGAAACGCAATGAGGCGTCGATGGATATCGATGCGCGAACCACAATCGAGATCGTGAAAATCATCAATAACGAAGATAAGAAAGTCGCATTTGCAGTCGAGAACGAGCTGCCATACGTGGCCCAGGCCGTAGATATTGTCGTCGAATCGTTCAAGAGGGGAGGGCGACTCCTCTACGCAGGCGCGGGGACGAGCGGCCGCATCGGAGTGCAGGACGCCGCCGAATGTCCGCCGACATACGGGAGCAGTCCCGAGATGATAATGGGTTTGATTGCAGGAGGAAAGCCCGCTGTATTCAAGGCCCAGGAAGGCGCCGAAGACCTCGAGGAGAACGGCGCAAATGATATAGTGGCACACCTTGTGAACGAAAAGGACGTCGTATGCGGAATCGCCGCGAGCCGGAGAACGCCGTACGTTATCGGCGCGGTGAAGAAAGCGCGAGAGCTCGGCGCGAAAACGATTTTCGTCACGACTAATCCCCGTTCCCAGTTCAACATCGACGTCGATGTCGCCATCTGTCCCGAGGTCGGCCCCGAAGTGGTGATGGGTTCCACGCGGATGAAATCGGGCACGGCTCAGAAACTTGTGCTCAACATGATAACCACCTCGGCAATGATCAAGCTCGGCAAAGTCTACGAGAACATGATGGTGGATCTTCAGATGACCAACAAGAAGCTCGAGGAAAGATCAAAGCGGATTGTAATGACCATCACGGGCGCGGACTACGAAGAAGCGGAGAGAGTTCTTCTCGAAGCGGGAGGTCATGTTAAGACTGCGGTCGTGATGATCCGCGCGTCAGTGAATGCGGCAGAGGCAAAAGCAAGACTGACGAAGTCTGACGGTTTTGTGAGGCGCGCAATCGAAGGAAACGTCTGAGTCAATGAAAACACCAACACTACCTTCGCTCGGCGCGTTTGCCGGCGAGCTTTCTTCGGTCGGTACAATCACGAAGACCATCGATGCGATCGAGAAAGCAAACGCGATAAGCCTGCACTCGCTGAGCACGACATTCGTTTCGTTCGTTATCTCGGAACTCCAGAAGAAGTCAGAGTCCAACATCCTCCTTGTTGTCGACGACCTGGAAACCAGCGAGAAGGTTCAGTCGGACTTCACTGTCTTCTCCGGGAGCATCCCGGTTGAACTTGTGACTGAAGACGAACCCTCGGGCGCAGCAGGTCCGAACCTTGCCGGCCTGTTCGATTTCTATTCCGGGAAGAGGAACCTGTATGTGGTGGATTACGCCACTCTTTCCAGGAAAATGCCCGCACAGGCGTCGCTTTCCCATAGTGCCGTTATAATACAGCCGGGTTTTGACGTTGACCATGACGAATTTGTCTCTAGACTTCTCAAATACAACTACCAGAGGAAGGACTATGTCGAAGAGGTGGGCGACTATGCCGTCCGCGGGAGCATCGTCGATGTCTTCCCTGAATCGGGCGAAAATCCTGTCCGGATCGATTTCTTCGGCGATAACGTGGATTCCATACGGATTTTCGATTCCATTACCCAGCGCTCCATTTCGAGTGTCGGCTCATTCACTCTTCTCCCGTTCTCAAGTTCAGGCGATCAATCGGTTCCATTCGTGGAGCAAATCCCGGAAGGCACGCGCGTAATCTTCCACGAGCCGTCAGCAATCCCCGAGGATATGAAAGCGGGGCTCAAGGAACTGAGAAGATCCGTAGCGGGGAGAGTCCGCTTTGTAGACTGGAAAATAGTCGAACGAAAAGAAGATGATTTCAGCGTCGAGGTCGTTCCACAGCCGACATTTGGCGGAAAGCTGCAGCTCGCGGCGAACAAGATTGCCGAGATGTTCTCCGAAGGGTACACTATCGTAGTCGCCTCCAGCACAAAGCACCTTGAAGAGAATTTCGCCGGCCTGCTCAACGAATTCGACGAATTGAACGGGACGATGCTGACGAAAGAGGTCAAACTCATACAGGCTTCGCTGTCCGGCGGATTCATTTTGCCGGGCGACAAGTTCGCCCTCCTTACCGAGCACGAGATATTCGGGAGGCGCTCGCCGCTCATCTCGAGGAAGGAAAAGGCCAAGAAATTCGTCGGGCTCCTCAGGCGCGATCTGAACTCGTTGCGCAAAGGCGATTACGTTGTTCACGAGGAGTACGGTATCGGCAGGTTCCTCGGCATGGAGAAGCTCAAGATAATCGACAGCACACAGGAGTGCGTGAAGGTCGAGTATGCAGAAGGCGACATGCTTTATGTGAATGTCGATTACGTCGGGAAATTGCAGCGATACGCATCGGAGGATGGATTCAGCCCGAAACTCTCCAAGCTTGGCGGTGCAGAGTGGCAGCTGATGAAGACCCGCGCAAAAGGAAAACTCAAAGACATTGCGAAGGACCTGATAAAACTGTATGCCGAGAGGAAGAAGTCGGAAGGCTTCACGTTCCAGAGAGATAGTATATGGCAGCATGAACTCGAGGCGTCGTTTATTTATGAAGATACTCCCGACCAGCTCCGCGCCACCACTGAAATTAAGCGAGACATGGAAACCGGGATACCGATGGACCGGCTCCTGTGCGGAGACGTCGGGTTCGGCAAAACCGAGGTTGCCGTTCGCGCCGCGTTCAAGGCCGTGATGAGCGGCAAACAGGTAGCGGTTCTTGTGCCGACGACGATACTTGCGGTTCAGCATTACAACACTTTCCGGGACCGGCTTGCAGATTATGCCGTCAAAGTGGACGTTCTCTCGCGGTTCAGGACGAAGGCGGAGCAGAAAAAGATTCTCGAGAAGATAGAGGCGGGAAGCGTCGACATAATCATCGGGACACACAGGCTGCTTTCGGGAGACATAAAATTCAAGGACCTCGGCCTGCTTGTCGTCGACGAGGAACACCGGTTCGGAGTCGAGGCGAAGGAGAAGATACGCCAGCTCAAGGTGAACGTCGACACTCTCTATATGACCGCCACACCGATCCCCCGGACGCTTTACATGTCGCTCTCTTCTGCGATGGACATTTCGATACTGCAGACTCCTCCGGCGAACAGGCTGCCGATAGATACATATATAGTGAACTTCGACGGGAAACTCCTCCAGTCGGTGATAGAGCGGGAGCTGAACCGGGGCGGGCAGGTTTATATCGTCAGCGACACCGTCAAGGACCTCGAGAAACTCGCAGACTTTGTCCACCGCAGGGTGCAGAATGCAAAGGCGGGGATCGTACACGGGAAGATGAAGCCTCTCCAAATCGAGCGGACGATGGTTCATTTCCTCGAGAAAAAGCTGAATGTTCTGATAGCGACGAAGATCATAGAGTCCGGAATTGACATCCCTTCGGTAAATACTCTTATAGTCAACAACGCCGACAGGTTCGGCCTGGCGGAGTTGTACCAGATTCGCGGCCGCATCGGTCGGTCGAACACTCAGGCCTATGCCTACCTGATAGCCAAGCCGTTTTCCAACCTCACGAGGGAGGCCGCAAGGAGACTCGCTGCGATAGAGGAGTTCACGGAGCTCGGATCCGGCTTCAACCTCGCCATGCGGGACCTGGAGATAAGGGGAGCCGGTAATGTGCTGGGGAAAGAGCAAAGCGGGTTCATCAACAATCTCGGCTTTGAAATGTACAACCGGGTTCTCGAAGAGGCGGTTGCGGAGGCTAAATTCGAAGAACAGCTGACCGACCAACTCGACACTCTTACGAGAAGGAAGGTTGAGCCGCAGGTGACGGTAGACGTCGACGCCTTCATACCGGACGACTATGTCTCTCTAGACACCGAGAGGTTTGATTTCTACAAACGGTTGTCGAGAGCCGCTGAAGTCGCCGACGTCGAAGACATGCGTGCTGAAATGATAGACAGGTTCGGAAAGATTCCCGAACCGGCCGAAAACCTGCTCAGGCTTATCAAGATGAAGATCAAGCTGGAACCGCTGAGGGTGCCGAAGGTCGAAATGCACGGGTCCTCGGTGAAAATTCATCTTCCTTCGGACGACCAGGACTTCTACAAGGAATCATTCCCGCTGATGATGAACGCACTGGACAGGGTAGAAGATGTCAAGCATCGGATAACGCAGGAAGAATCCCAGGCAAGGATAGAGATTACGTTTACATCGCAGCTTTCCCATACAGGCGGCGAAAAGATCGAGCGGCTCGAAAGGCTAATCGACCTGATGAAGGTTTGAATCGGCTCCCTTCACACCCGCCATCCATCCGCGGAATTGAGAGATTGGGTGGAATTTCAAGGCGATCGGCAATCACTTTTGCTCTTTCTCCGGATAACTCGTAGATTTCAACTGTCCCGGGGCAGTCAATCGTGCAGCACCTCCTGAATTCATGTTTGAGATGAACCAAATCTCCCAACCGGGAAAAATGGATATTGCTCTCAAGTTTGAGCAGAGGAGGGAAAGTTCATGTACCGCAGGTATTCAAATGTAGTTTTCTTAGCTATTATCACGCTGTTCGTGGCGGGATGCAACATCAATGTGAACGACAGCGATTCAACGTCCGAATATAGCGAGCAATTCAGCTTTTATGTTCCAGTATCGAGTTATAATGACTTCTGGGTCAGCAACATCAATGGGAGCATAACGATTACCGGAGTGGATGGCCTCAGCGAGGTGGAGGTTACGGGATACAAAAGGGTGATCGACGAGTCTTTCAACCGGGCGAAGAGCCACATAACCGACATATCCGTAGACATTATTTCATCCGGTTCCTCGCTGGGCGTCAGGACGACGCAGCCGAACAGTGTGGGGAACAGGACCTATCAGGTCGACTACGAAATCCGGGTGCCGAGCGACTGGTCGGTGTCCGTAGACGATGTAAACGGCGTCATCGAAGTAGCCAACATCATTTATTCTGTGAGCGCCAAATTGACTAACGGCACACTGAGCGCGTACGACATTGTCGGAGACCTTTATGCCGATCTTACGAACGGAAATATAGATGCCGACGTCACACTCCTTGCCGGCAGCAATTGCGAGCTAAGCACGACGAACGGCAATATTGCGCTCTGGGTCCCTTCGTCGACTTCTGCTGCGGTGTCGGCTTCGGTTGTGAACGGAACGGTGTCGGTATCAGGCTTATCGATTGCAGTGAGTTCCAGTTCGCGGACATATCTGGAAGGCACGATGGGGAAGGGGGAGGCGACAATATCTCTCTCGACAGTGAACGGGAATGTACAGTTAAGAAACCTGTAATCCGTAGTTCATTCATATCGTACCCGGAGCACTACTCCCTGGCATCGATCGTATTCCGGACCGCCTTCAGAACTTCTTTTGTCATATATGGCTTCTGAATGAAGGTCTTCACATCCAGGTTCTCGAGTTGGCTGCGCGCGTCGGGGGAGATGTACCCGCTTGCTACTATGACCCTGGCGTCGGAATGTATCTTCTTGATTTTTCCGACCACTTCCTGTCCGCTCAGTCTTGGTAGACCGAGGTCTGACAGGACGACCGCTATACGACCGTTGCCAGCCCTGAATTTCTCGACACCGCTTTCCCCATCCGTTGCCGTAATGACTCTGTAACCTTTCGACGTCAGGATGGATTTCAATAGTTCCCTCAGCATCTCTTCGTCTTCGATCACGAGAATTGTTTCCGTTCCGCCCCTTATATGGCTGTTGGTTTTGTCTTTATCCGGATTTGGTTCCGCAGACGCTTCATCGGCAGGCAGGTATATTGTGATGGAAGTTCCTTTCATCAGTTCGCTGTCGACTTCGATGAAGCCGCGGTGACTTTCGACTATCCCGTAGACTACCGAAAGACCCAATCCGGTTCCCTTCCCGATATCTTTGGTCGAGAAAAACGGTTCGAATATTCTGGCTTTGGTCTCAGCGTTCATCCCCGTGCCAGTATCGCGAATCTCAAGTTTGACGTAAGTATCTTCGGCCGCTCCACGGTGCCTGGCAGCGACTGCTTCAACGTCGGCAACGTCAGTCGAAATTGCGAGTATCCCGCCGCCGGGCATAGCATCTCTCGCGTTGACGCAGATGTTGAGCAGAACCTGATGAAGCTGGTTCCTGTCCGCGGTCACATGAGGGAGGTGGTGGGCATGCCTGGTCGAAATCTGGATCGTCTTTGGGAAGGTGGCATTCAGCAGCCGTTCGGTCTCCTTCACTACGTCATTCACCTGGACGGCGCCAAAAGTAGTCTCGGTCTTGCGTGCAAACATGAGCAGCTGGCTGACGAGCGATTTACCGCGTTGAGCCGAATCCACGATGGCCTGGAACCCAGACTCTGATTTTGCCGGGCCATGCTGGGAGTCTTTAAGCAATTCTGCGTATCCGAGAATTACCGCGAGTATGTTGTTAAAATCGTGTGCTACTCCTGCGGCTATGTTCCCCAGCCCTTCCAGCTTCTGAGCCTGCATGAACTGGGTCTGCAGGTTCTTGTTCTCGGTAATATCCTGAAAGATCTCAATCAGGGCTTTCTTGCCGTTATACATCAGCCCCGTGTGGTTGATTTGGAACGTCCTGTTACCAAGGAAGCCGGTGACTTCGAAGCTACCGGAGGCCCCAATCGAGATTTCCCGCTTCAGCGGGCAACGTTCGCATTGAGTTTTCCCGGCCCGGTAGACTTCCCAGCAGCGGACCCCCACTGTGCCGAGGCCTTGGAACGTTTTCATCTTCTCGCTCAAAAACAGTATCTCGCCGTTCTCATCGACTATCTCAATGCCGAACGGGAAGGACTGAATCAGCATTTCGTTGAAAGAGTTAAGCTGGCGAAGGTTTTCCTCCGCAAGTTTCCTCTCTGTGATGTCGGTTCCAATGCCGATGAGGCCGATAATGTCGCCGCTCTCGTCCCGCATCGGAATCTTCGACATCAATTCCCAGTGTGGTCGGCCGTCGGAATCGATATGAAACTGCTCCTTTTCGAGAATTTGCTTCCCATGCCCCATCACCTCCCGGATGTCGGCAAGGTTCTCCTCGGCCCAATCACGCGGGTAAAGATCGAAATCGGTCTTCCCCAGGATACTCACCTCCGATTTCAGATCGGCACGGCCCGTGGCAAGACGAACCCTTCGAAGGTGGGCAGGATTCACGAGTGTTCGCCGCGAATCTTTGTTGATGACAAAAATCGGCAGAGGAAGGTTGTCTACCAGGGTTCTAAGAAGAATCCGCTCCCGCTGCGAAGCGTCGTCGGCTCTCTTCCGGTCGATGGCACGCGCAACCTGTTCTGAAACATACTCGAGCATCTTCAGGTCCCGTTCGCCGTAAGCATCCGGGTCCGTGTAGTGTTGGATGGCCATGACGCCGATAGTCACACCTTCTACATTCAACGGGACCCCTATCCAGATTGCGGGAGGAGTTCCGACGAGCTCGATATCTTCCCGCTCACTCAGCTCCCTGGCAGTGGCGGCATCGCTCATCAGTGACTTGCCAGTTCTTATCACATATTCGGTAAGTCCCTTTCCGGTCTTGTTCGGCCCGGAGCTTTCGTTCTTCTCATCTGCAAAATACGGGAAACTGATGGCGTCATCCTTGCGGTCGTATAGCGCGATGTAGAAGTTGTTTGCAGGCATCACGGTGCTCACGATGTCGTGAACGGCAGAGTAGAGATCATCAAGGCTCGTCGACTTGTTCTGCGCCTGTGATATCATGTACACTGCGTTTTGCAGGACTTCGGCGCGTCTGCGTTCGGTAATGTCGCGTGCTATTGTCAAGCTCACCTCGTGGCCGTCGGCGATCAGGGAGCGGGACCTCGTCTCGACCGGAAAAGTAGTCCCGTCTTTTCTCGACGCGAAATACTCGCGAGGTTGCTCTCCATCCGAGGTATCATGATGCCGGGACCTTCCTATCCCGCTCATTTCCAGGAACTCCACGATGTTCTTCCCGACCATTTCTTCCGACTCATATCCGAACATCTTAAGAGCCTGGTCGTTGGCGTCGACAATCGTTCCCCCTTCACTCAGGATTATTCCCTCCAGTGTGGCTTGTGATAATCGCGAGAACCTTTCTTCGCTCTGTCGTAGTGATTGTTCCGTCTTTTTCTTCAGCGACAGTTCCCGGTCGACACTGTGCAGAGCGTCCCTGAAGTTTCGGGAAGCTACGTGCTGCAACATGGCGAGTATTGCAATATGAAAACTGTCTATTACCCAAATCAGAGTGTCTGTTCTGGGTATCAGAACCTTTGGGAGAGGTATCGTCTTTCCGAGCCAGATTATGCCGAGCTCCGTGAGGATCGATACCGATGCCATCAGGTAGCCTGCCTTTGCACCGAGCAGCAAACCGGCGCCTATTACCAGCGCGAGGTAGCCGACGGCGATCGGTGCGCTCAGCCCGCCGCCAGACACCGTAAAAAGAGACACGAGAAGCCAGAATCCCGACAATACTGCGTATCCTGCTAACCTGGGCCTTCCACTCCGGATGAGGATAAAGCATGCCGTGCTCATCGCCCAGATATATGTCACCAGCTCAATCCACCTCGCTGCAAAAGCCGGGGAAGAGATAATGGCAATGACCGCGAAGAACGGTGCGATAATCGCCAGGGGAATCATGAACTGCAGCAGAAGTTTCGCTATCGCATTTTCTTCCTGATCCTGAAGGTCGGGCGGCGTCAGGAAAGGCCTGAGTGTCTGTACGGCATGCCGTAGTCTATTTTGAATCATTTGTTTCATGAGAAAGTTGTCCTCCAATCGGAACATCGCCGGGCATTATTTTGACACTGAATTGGCAACCGTTTGTACATGACAGTGCAGCTTTCCACCTGACTTGGACTTGCAGTTCGATGGCCCCTTCAATTACAGGACATCGGGATTGATGACAAATTCGATTCCGAACTAAAGGGTCGAACCTAACGGCTCACCACGACCAATTGTGCGGGGGGTACATTGCAACGACATGATTGGATTCGTTCCCTATTACAGCCCTCACTGCGTCGTGCATATTCCCGCGGATCTACGATGTTTTGCTGCCTTCGCGGAGTTTGAAAAACATAGCATTCCAACTTCGAGTTGGCAAATGGAACAGCCGCCCAGACCCCCACATATATATCGGTTTAACAATTTATGAACTTTACGCGCTACTTGGCAAGTCGCTGCGGCAGAACCCAGTCTAAACGGCTCCGGAGAGATTAAACTCGGAAAACGGGGACAGTTTTTTCGGGTATTTGTGCGGAATTTGCGCCACAGCTTGTTTTTTTGTAGTATTAAACCTCGCCAGACTAGAAGAGGAGGAGTGAAATGGCTGACACCGCGGCAAATCTGCACGCTGGGGTCGTTCCCGACCGTCCGCAGATAAGGATGCGCAATCTCATATGGGCCCTCCTGGCCATCGCCGTAATGGTCGTTACAATCGTCCTGAGGAATTTCAGGCTGATAAACTTTGTACATGTGCTGGCCGGCCTCCTGTGGACCGGGACGGATCTCTTCATGGGGTTTGTACTCGGACCGATAATGAGAAGACTCGACATGCAATCACGCAGAAACGTAATTCTCAGGCTGATGCCCAAGATGGTTTTCTACATGCCGACACTCGCGATCATCACTCCGACAGCAGGGTTCTATCTCGCTTCTATGATGGGGTATCTCAACGTAGGTTACCCCGAATACTGGTGGATGATCGCTGTCTATGTCATTCTTGCAATCCTGACGATACAGGGACTCGGCATTCTTCTTCCCACTAACCTGAGGGTCTATTTTGAAATGAGGAAAGAAAATCCCGACGGCCAGAAGATACAGCGGTTGATGAAGAGTTATATACGAACCGTCGCGATTCAGGGAGGCATGCAAATCGGGATTATTTTCGTTATGTCCAGACTGGCAACAGGCATATGATACCTGCCCGAAAACGTTACTCGACACATGGAGACTCACAATTGAAAGCGGCCCAACGTTGAAAACCAGCGCGGTGATAATGGACCTGGACGACACGCTTGTCGCATTCGACCTCGTGACCGAATCGACGTGGCGCCAGGTGTGCGACGAATATTGCACACAGGGCACATCAATAAAGTCCGCGGAACTGTATGAGGCGGTTACGAAGGAAAGCAAGTGGTACTGGAGCGACGAGGAGAGACACCGAATCGGAAGGAATGATATTGTGTCCGCCAGGCGCGGAATCGTAAAGACGGCGTTCGAGAAATACGGCTTCCCGGTCGCGGACGCAACACGGGTGGCGGACAGGTACTCGGAGCTCAGGCTCCTCAACATGTACCTCCTCCCAGGGGTCGAAGAGACACTGCATTCTATCAAGGGGAGAAATATTCCCATCGCGATGATTTCGAACGGCGACTCGCCGATCCAGCGAGCCAAACTCGCCAGGTTCGACCTTGAGAAATATTTCGATATGATACTCATCGAGGGAGAAGTCGGGTTCGGAAAACCGGACAGACGAATCTACGAGCTGGCACTCTCCAGGCTCGGGACTTTACCGAGTGAAACCGTCATGGTTGGAGATAACATGAATTGGGATGTGATAGGGCCGATGTCTGTCGGCATGCGGGGAATATGGTTCGACGTCAAAGGCAAGGGACTGCCGCCCGAGTCGGAGGTAAGACCTGACGCCGTCATTACGGAGGTGGCTCAGCTGCTCGATCACCTTGATTGACTTGCGGGGCTCCGGGTCTGTTTGCATTTGTGGAACGCTGCGGATAATTTAGCCGGGTTAGCGGGCGGAAAGCGAGACTTTCGTTTGGCCCGCGGGAAATGATTTGATACTACGTCAGGAGGGCAATCGATGGAAAAAATCAAGGTTGAAAACTCGTGTTTCGGCATCTTTTGGGTAATAGGGTGGCTTTTCACACTCGGCTTTTTACAGCTCACTTTCTGGAAGGGTGTGCTGGCCATTCTGATCTGGCCGTATTATATCGGCTCGGCATTGAGCCACCTTCTCAAATAGCCGAGTTGATGGGGTCCGGCGGCGACCAACTATTCCTTGGAGTCGCTATACCTATGGCGGGAGACAATTTGAAATCGGCGGAATCGGGGATCAATGCCGGACCTTTTCACAAATTGTATCGGTAATTGTCTGAAGGAATTTCCATTCTAAGTCGGTCGACCGTCAAGACTTTCGGCTGTGCCGGCGGCGTTCTGCCTTTACAGATTGCATCTCATCTCATCGTTTCTCAGATTAAGCGGTTCACATTCCGGAATTCGGGAACGAGCCACCGAGCGGCTCGCTCGAGACTTGTTCCCCGAACCATCGTGATCGTTCGACAAACCGCCGTACCCTCCGGACACATCAAAGAGTAGACCTGCGTCTGGAAACAGTTGATCAACATACGAATTCTTGAGAGGCCGACATGGAAAACATGACCAGGAGACAAATGATTAAAGCGGGTGGAGCCACTATTGCAGCAATGGCAGTCAGTCCGAATCTGATCCCGAAATCGATTCATTCTTCAGATGCTAAGAAGGAGGCCGGCTCGCGAATTCCGTTGATTCACATTACCGATCTATATCATCCTCCTCAGGATCCCGACGACCTGCTCGACCTCGCCACCGTCATGGCGCTGGATGAGTTCGATCTCAAAGGTGTTGCACTCGACATAACTCACAAGTTTCTGGTCGCTGCGCCGGCGGGTTTCGACATACCGCGTGACCCCGGATTCGTCCCGGTCACGCAACTTGCTTATCTGACTGGAAAAGCGGTTCCGGTTGCAATGGGGCCGAACGAGCCGCTCAGGAATCCGAAGGACAAGGCGGAAGGTCTTCCGCCGTCGCAGGAGGCGGCGATTTCGATGGTGCTCGACATCCTGGGAAGCAGCACGCGTCCGGTCGTCGTGTCATGCGTCGGCTCGGTACGCATACTCACCGCGGCTTTCAACAGAGAGCCGCATCTCCTTCGGGAGAAAATTGAATATGTCGTCCTGAATGCCGGATCGACCGGCGGTCCCAAGACGGAGTGGAACGTAGACCTCGATCCGCACGCATTCGTAGGGCTCTGGAAGTCCGGGCTCCCAATTCGCTGGTATCCCCCCTCGACGGAGAACGGTGCCTTCAATCAGGCGAGCGACCGCGGAACATACTGGAAGGCCACGCACGCCGAGCTGTTCAAGGACATTCCGGATCCACTCCGGGCCTGGATTACGTTTACTTTCACCGGCAACTGGCGCGGAGACATCATCCGTGCACTCTCAGAGCTTGGGAAGGGGTCGGTCTGGCAGGACCTCCTCGCAGCGGATCGCAACATGTGGTCGACGGCTTCGCTGGTAATGGCCGCGGGACGCGTGCTCGCGCACACTCCTGAAGGCTGGCGTTTCCTCCCGAAGGCCGCGGCGGCAGGCTATGAGGTCTACCCCTGGCGGCTCGACCGCATCACCGGCACGGTGAACGACGAGGGAAAGGTAAGCTGGAAAGAAACGCAGAATCGCGGCAACGTGCTGCTGTTCGGACGCCGTGGAGGTACGGAATACGGAGCCGCAATGGCGGAAGCGTTCAACGCGATGCTGAGAAATATGCGGGTCTAACGGTCCCGAGTTTTCAGGAAAGCTTTGCGCCCGTCCTGCCGGCGAGCAGATTTCCGATTCTGACCGTTTCTTTCACCAGGATCTCAAAATCCCGCTTTCTGCTCCTGTGGTTCGTGTTCGCCACGCGTATCGCATATTTGCCGTCAAGAATTGTCGAAGAAGGCGACGCGATGCCTTGCTCCTGGAGCGACATGACGATCTCCTTATTCAGCTTGTCGAGCTCACCGTCATTCTTGCCGTCCCTCACATAACGATAGCAGACCACGTTCATG
>JBJKPN010000124.1:0-12034 GCA_046706365.1 Candidatus Kryptoniota bacterium
GTCCCTTGCGTAAGACTGGGTCGAGTGTTATACTATGAAAACATCACAGAGAGAATCCTGCACCGCCAACGTTTCTTTCAATAGAATGGAACAAACTCAGACAAAGCACAAGAACTTTGAGAAGGAAATGCTGCCTCATATGGCGGCTCTCTACAACTTTGCACTCAGGATGACGGGGACACCTGACGACGCAAAAGACCTTGTCCAGGAAACTTACATGAAGGCCTACCGGTTCTTCGACAAGTACTCGCAGGGAACGAATGCCAAAGCGTGGTTGTTCCGAATAATGAAGAACTCATACATCAATCGGTACCGCAAGGAATCGAAAGAGCCGGACAAGATTGATTATGACGACATCAAGGATTTCTATGCGAGCGTAAAGGCCTCGTCGGTAGATTCGAACGATTTACAGGAGAAGATATTCGGCAATCTGTTCGAAGACGAGGTGGCAAACGCTCTGCAGGAACTTCCTGAAGATTTCAGGACGGTAGTCATCCTGTGCGATATCGAAGGGTATACCTACGAAGAGATCGCTGACTTCATTGAGATTCCTATCGGCACGGTTAGATCACGGCTTCACCGTGGCAGAAAGATGTTACGTTCTATGCTGAGGGACTATGCGCTGACGCGCGGCTTCAAAGACGTCGATGACGAGACAGGCGATGATTGAGTGTAAAAGGAGTTAAGGACTGTGGATTGCAGGGAGTCACACGAGCTGATGAGCGGGGCGGTCGATAATGAGTTGTCGCAGGAGGAGGCATCGGAGTTTTACGAGCACATAGAGATTTGCGGGAGCTGCAAAGACGAATTTGAGCTCGAAAGGATGACGAAGTCCTTCATCAAGAGAAAAATCACCTATGTCGATGTCCCACTCGATCTCGAAAGCGCGATCGTAGAACAAATCGGTTCCTACGGCGTGGCGGAACTCCGTCCCGGCGTTTTACCCCGAATATTCAGCAGCAACCTTCTTCAACCTGCGCTTGCCGTTATGGCGATCGTTGTGCTTGCTGTCGTATTGGTCTTCGTAAACAGAGACAATATCATCCTGCCGAACCCTACCGTCGAGAGTATAGGGACGGCGCAATCTTCGAATGTTCAGGATGCGCTGATTCTTGCGGAAAACAATTTCCAGGACGTCTTGAGCGGAAAATTTAAGCCCCAAATCACCGCTATCGGTACGACGGACGTGCAGCAGTTCATCGAGCGGAACACCGGGTACGACATATCCGTGCCGGACGTACGCAGCGCCGAATGGATCGGCGGAAGCGTGTCGACTTTCAACGGTGTCAAGATAGCCCATCTCGTGTATAAGTTGGGGGATCAGTACATCTACATCTACAGTTTCCCGAAGGATTACATAAAGGCGAATAAGCTCATCCTGCCCTCCAACTGCAAGGACGATATGCATAACAAGAAATGGTTCTGGGGAATGGATTCAAACGGCGACACGCAGGCCGTTTGGTGCTCCGGCGACCATGTTTACATTGCAACGACGAACCTCGGGAAGTCGGATTTGCTCAGTTATCTTCAGCAAAAAGAAGAGGCGGTTCAGTGAAATATCTTTTCATGCTCGCCGCGATCGTGGCGTTGAGTTCCTGCAGCAAACCAGCCGCGAAGAAAACCGTGCATACTTCCGCTTCCGACGCTCCGAAGCCGGCAGCGATGATGCAGAATCACATCGCCAACGTTTCCGCCGTTGCCGGAGTGAACCCGGCACAGAAGGGGCACGCGACAGACTTTTCCTGGTACAACAGCGACGGGGAGAAAATGTCGCTGGCCGACTTCAGGGGTAAAACCGTTCTCATCAATTTCTGGGCAACATGGTGCCCGCCTTGCAAAGCCGAGCTGCCCGACATAGAAGCGATAAGCAGGCAATACTCTCCGAAGGGGCTCGTCGTTGTGGGAGTTTCCGAAGACGCAGGCAAGAACGCACTTCGCGATGTCTCGAATTTCACTTCACAACATGGCCTCACTTACCAGATCGTTCTGGACGACAACAGCATAGCCGATGCTTACGGAAACATCAACGCAATCCCGACATCATTTATAGTAGGCAAAGACGGTAAGATACTGAAAAGTTGGGTGGGCGAGCGCGACAGGGAATTCTTCGAGACCACTGTCAAGAAGTACCTCGACTAGACAAGTCAAAATTCAGAAGTAAAAAGTCAAAAGAGCGATCTCAGTCTCAGAGAAACACGATCGCCTGGAAGTTTCCTTTCTCGACTGAACAAGTCAAAATTCAAGAGTATAAAGCCAGAAAGAACGGCCGCGCTCGGGCTGATACGGGGTCGATTGAATGTATCTCTACATTTTTGACCTTTGAATTTTGACTTTTGACTTTCGGGGAGAGTAGCGCTAACGGGAGTCGAACCCGTGTTTTCGCCTTGAGAGGGCGACGTCCTAGGCCACTAGACGATAGCGCCGGGTCATTTCGAATTTCGAAAGTCGGATATCGGTTCAATCGCGGGAGTGATCAATTCGCGATTCGAAATCCACAATCCGAAATTGAAGAGCTGCCCGGCAAGGGCTCGAACCTTGACTTTCCTGATCCAGAGTCAGGCGTGTTGCCAATTACACCACCGGGCAATTTTTAGAAGAACTTGCTTGCTAACGAACCTCAACTTTTCCCGCCAGGGGCGGGACGTGTTGCCAATTACACCGCCAGGCATATATGGAAGAACCGGTTCGGGAAATAATATAAGAGATGAGCTTTGAATTTCCGAATACAAGGAGCAAATCAACCCAGGTGTACTACAAAGTGACATGTCTTGCCGCCGCGGCGGAGCGACTCCACGATGTCTACCTTGAAAGGTCTGTCAAGTGCGGCCTCGAAGATCATCTGGTGGGTCGCTTTCGTGCATTCACAGTGGACATCCTGCGGCTTCGCGGGTATATTCTGAGCAACCGGGCAGTAGCAGTGATCGGAAACCGCACCGTACCGGATGTGAAATTCATCGCCGTCTCGCCAGACCTCAAAGTTCTGCCTGTAAGCTTCCATAAGGGCGTCGAGGTCTCCCTTCCCCTTCGCCGCTATGTCCCTTTTGAACTTGTGCCGATTGAAACACCCCCGTCCGCACCCTTCGATCAATCCGACCCTTGACTTTTCATCGAGCGTCCGGTCCATCGTGTCGAGAAGATCTGCGAGCCAGTTGACGATGAATTCCTTCTCGGCCTCGAGAGCCTTGAGCTTCTCATCCGGCGTCGACGCGGCTGCGGCAAGCGCATCAAGATTCAGCGCAAGCAGCGCGCTCGAACAGAAGCCGAGCCTGACGGACTTGCTCAGAAATTCCTTTCGATCCATTTATTTCCTCCTGACGAGTCTGAAATGAGGTCAGCTCCGCTTCGTGAACCCGCGGGATAACAATCCCAGCGTCACAAGCGCTATTGCGAACAGAATCCCGCTGACGAATATTTTGATGACCTTCGTGAGCAGGAGCAGTGCGAGCGCAACGCAAATCACCAGAAAGAGCACGCGCGTATTAATCTTCTTCATACGGCCCCCATGGTCTGGTCCACGCTGACTGTACCTCCTCCTAAGCCATCGACGCGCATATCTTCCCAACCCTTTTCGCCATAGCCATTATCGTAAGTATGGGCGGGTTTCCGAGCGACTCCGGGAAAAGAGTCGAGTCGGCTATGTAGACATTTCCGGGAAGAGAATCGTTGTGGAAAGTCTTTGACTCCCTGGCGGTCAGCGGAAGCATGCCGCCGGGATGTCCCGCATTCAATGTCCCGAGAAACATTTCATCGTCCTGCTTTCCCAGCTTGTGAAATATCTCCCTGCAAAGCGACATTGCTTCGCAAAATTTCTCCCTGTCGCTAGCGCTGAGGCCCTTCTCGATTCCACTGTCTGATACCCGGCCGATATTCGAGTCTGCAAGTTTTATCATGAGGCTGTAAATGTTTGAAGCGGCATGCCTCCAGCTCCTGTTGAAAAAGAAACTGAGAAAATCGAAATACGGCGATATGATGTAATGATCCTTCTGGATTATGAACGGCATCGGAATTTCCTTGTCCTGGTTCGCGCCCTCCCACTCCGCGGCGACGCACAGAACCGGGTCGGCGAAAAGGCGGTCCTCGCATTCTATGCCCGAGTCCCTCAGGATTACCGGCGTGCCCAGCCCGCCTGCAGCGAGCACCACGAGGTCGGCAGGATAAAAGCGAGGCCTCGCAGAGTTGGACACCTCCACACCATGAGCTTCGCCGTCCGTTATGAGGACCCTCCTGACGCGGCATCCGGAGATCACCTCCGCTCCGTTCTCGACCGCCGTGTTCAGGAACTCCCGGCTGTCCCATTTTGCGCCGCGCCTGCAACCGAAGACGCACCTCCCGCAGGCGGCGCACCGGTTCCGGTACGCCATCTTGGGCGTCGCGACCGGTTCCAATCCCATTCCTCTGCAAACTTCGAATGTCCTGCGAGTCGCTTCATTCCAGTGTTTCCGGTGATCGTCCGAAATCGGAATCGTAGCGATCAGTTCATCGAACTCATCATCTAAGTTGATCCCCATCCGCTTGAGTGCCTCGTCGTGCCGCACACCGTTTGCCGTGCATATCGTAGTCGTGCCGCCGGTACCGACACCGTTGACGAGGATCATGCTTCCAGCCGATTTCCTGATTTTCATCGAGGGAAAGAGAAAACTTATCATCCGCTCATCGAAGAGGAGACCGGTTCGCCTGATTCTTTCGAGAAACCTGAGGTCGGTCAGAAAAGGCCGGAACGGTTTTCCTGCTTCCAGGACCGTTACATCATATTTACCCTGCAGCTCGAGCGCTGCAGCGGCTCCTCCCGCCCCGCTTCCGACAACGACGGCCTTCTTCACTTCGAAAGGACTCCGAACAAGAGACGGGCGCGGCAGCAGTCGCCACCTTCAGTAAGTCTCTGCGTGAAACCGAGTCTTGCCCCGCCGGAGAGACCGGAAAGAAGGCCGGCATCGAGAGAAGAGATAATGCCGCAAACCTCCGGTGCATAGAAAGCGCTGAAGTAACAGCGCCTGATTACTACGTCCCCTTCCGTACTGCCGCTGAAATCTATGCCGACCATGCGATAGACCAGTCTCGCAAGCCGCATGGTATCCTTCATATTTCTCACCCCGAACTGACTCCTCAGTGACATTCCAAGATAGGATGCGTTTGCATACAGCCTGCTTTTGTCCCGGGTCTCCGCTCCCTTTCGCAGAGATTCCTCCGCCTTCTGCTTCGTGAAAAGGGCATACTGCTCCAGGAATTCCTCGACCTTGAGCCCTGCCAGCTGCGGCATCGGAGCGGCGAACGCGTCTGCTGTCGCGGCAAACAGTTGTTGTAGCTTCCTCCTCCTTATGAACTGCGGAATATATATTTCGGCCGCCGTCAGGAGGATGCCCACTTGCCCGTCCTTCCCATTTTCAGGTAGAAAAACGTCACGAGCGAAGCAATGAACCCGTCGACCAAAAAGTTCACGGCGAAAATCAGGTAATGAGCCTCAAACACGAAAAACAAGAGCGACAGAACCGAAGAGGCAAGTTTCGTATGAGCGAGCAGGAGCGGGAAATACCTGTTCTCAGGAAACCTGTACATCATTCCGGCCAGCAGCGCGACTACGTACATATATCCCGATGCAAGTACCAGATAGAAACTGTGCCCTGGCAACGGCGACTCAGGCAGATTGAACTCCGGAGAAACAGAGTTGAACAGGCCAAGCACTTCGTCCGGAATCATTATGAAGATAATCCCGACAGTTGCGAAGAGGAACGACAACAGGAAGCTCACTGGCCTGTAGTATTTCATACTCTTTCCTCCACAGGTCTCTCCCGTACTTCCGGCCTGTCCGCATTCTGAGGAGGGGCCGACCCGTAGTACAATTTAAAAAATGCGGACCTCTCTCCGAATTTCACTTCATCCATCAATTTCAAGGATTGTTCGACCTCCAGCACCATGCGCCCGTCGGAATACTTCTGAAAGAGCCGGTAGTTCTTGTTTATGAAACAGGATGAATCAGAGGGGAAACAGGAATTCATACGGTCGAATATTTCGTCGATTTCCATATCGTTGACATTGCCGAAAGTCATCGGTGTGAACACACAGGGACTTACCTCTCCGAACGCGTCGACATAGACCATCTTGTGGCCCGCGTTGCAGCCGAAGCACTCCCTTCCTTCAAAATGTCCGAGGTAGTTCACCGTCATCCCGCCTGCTGCATTGTAGCGGTCCTGAAGATGCACGAGCCTGAGCCTGTCTTCCTCCGAAATCACCAGTTGATTATCCCAGAATATTTCCGTGGAGGGCTTCACTTCGCTCAGCCACGCCTCGTTTATTCCGAGACCCTCGAGAAAATGCACGAACTCTTCCGTGCCGCCGCTGCGGATCATTTCCCGGCTCAGGACAGCCGAAACTCCGACGTCAATATTTCCGACATTTTTGAAAATGTCTATCGCCCTGAGCGCCGCCCTGAAAGCACCCTCGTAGTTTCGGCCGGCATCGTGCACCTCTTCCTGCCAGTGATCAAGGCTCACAGAAACCGAGAACAGCCCCGCATCTCTCAGGTCTGCCGCCAGGCTTTCTGTAAGCGTACATCCCGTAGTGAACAGCTTCACGGCGCAGTCCGCGGAGAGATCGCTCACTATCCTGGCGATATCGCGGTTGAGCAGCGGCTCTCCACCAGTAAGGCCGAGCCAGACGACGCCCATCTCCTTCAGCTCCCTGGCGACCCTGAGGATCGTGCCGGTATCCATGGCCCGGCCGGTCCTGTCCCGGTTGTAACAGTAATCGCATTTCTGCGGACACTGATTTGTGATTGCAATCTGCGCATGAGAGGGGCCGTGACCCCGGGAGATTAGATGCTCATCGATGAATCGGGAATACGCCTTGCTGTTTAGCGGCGGGAGGTGGGAATGAAGAATCATGTTACTGCCGACTGTCCGCACCCTGAACTTGCTCATGTAAGAGCACATGAACCGCGTAAGCGACGGCTTCACGAAAATCATCTGAGGATTTGCCACAAGGACCTTCGTCATGACCGGGACGCTCTTAACCATCGACATCATTTTCATACAAACGCCTCCTTCCAATATCGAATCGACCACGTCTTCACCTGTCAGATTTCACGACCGCACTTTACCTAAACCTCTAGAATTCGACTTCCATCCCGACGACCGGAAGTATCGCAAACTGATACACGGTATCGACAGTCCCGTCCGAGTTGTACTGGTAATAAGCCACGTTCTTCCGGTTCAGGACATTCTGCACTGAGAGGTACATGACCAGATTCCACGCGGCGAAGTTGAACCTGCTCGAAAGGGCGACATCGAGACGTTGATAGTCCTGATATCTTGCCGAATTGATGTTGTCTGTGGCCACCCACCAGCCGCTGCTCCACTTGGATGCGCCCTCCCTGTGCTGCTCGGAGGGCACAAATATCTGGGGGGTATACGGCTTCCCCGTCGCGAATCTGTATCTAAGACTTATCTCCATATCATCCGAAAACGGTAGAAGGTAGCTGGGATACTTTACGTAGAACGGCATTTCATTCAGTTGAGATCTCAACCGGGAGAACCTCTTCCCGAGAATTGCGGTGGCCACATACGGGAAATCGAAATCGGACGGGAATGTCTGCCCTTCCATCCCAATTCTCGGATCGTAATACTTCGTTTCCATTCTGGAAAACGCCAGTGTGCCGTAAACATCTTTGACGAGCTTCTGTTGTATAAGCACATCGAGACCGTACACGTCCTCCCTCCCGATGTTGAGGAATTTTTCCGACCTGAAGGTCCGGTCGAAGAAATGGACGAACGCCTCGGAGACGGGCAAGCCGGAATACCTTTTATAGTATCCTTCGATTTCCAGCTTCAGGCCGGCGGCCGGGACGTACTCGACACCCAGGAGGTAGTGGTCGGCTACGATGCATTCCAGGTACCGGTTCACTTCCGATTGATACCTGTCCCCGAAGAACGGCAGAGCAGGCGTCTGGTAGTACTTGCCGAATGCGGCATTCAGCGTGACCTTCTCAGGGGCGAGCGCATAAGAGGCCGAAAGACGAGGGCTGAGATTTCCTTTCGCGTTGTACGACATATAGTCGTACCTGAGACCGGCGTTCACGACGAAGCGATCGTTGAGGAGTCTTATCTTGTCGTTTGCATAAAAGTAAGTCTTGTACTGTTCCGGGAAGGGGAAATTATAATCTATTGTCGCCGACGGGACCACAACAATCCGGTCGAACACGCCGTCGGAATTGACATCATAACGTGCGGTGTCCGAGCCCACCGACTCGAGCGAGCTGAAATCGATGAACTTCACCGCCCCGCCGAAATTCACCTCGTTGTTTCTGTCCAGGTTCCAGATAAACTCGGAGTTGAGCGCGGTCTCACCGTTATCGGCGCTCTGCCTGTACACGTCCCGGCTGTACAAGATATTGGTCCCGCTCAGCGTGCCGGTCGAATTGAAACTCCTCTCCATGAAGCCGCTTGTAACATACGTGCCGTCGTAGTAGCTGTCCTTCGAGAAGGTAAGTATCGATATGAACTTGTCCGACCATTTACTCTCCAGGCTGACACCCGCCGCGTATTGATGCTGCTTCACATCGACATTGTAAATGTCCACCGTATCCTTCCTTCCCGCCATCGAAGGATTGACAGTGTTCGACTCGCCCTCTATGTTTATGAGGTCGTTCCCGTAGATGCCCGAGAACGATAGCTTGTGTATCCTCGACAGGTCGTAAACCACTTTCGATTGCAGGTCGTAATATTTCGGAATGGCTGTAAGGCCGAAGGATCCTGCTATGAGGTCGATATAGCTTTTGCGCGCGGAGAACAGCCAGGAACCGGAGGAACCGTTGATCGCTCCTTCAAGCACCGCGCCGTATCCGGCCATCGAAAGGTTCGCGCTTCCGCGCATAAGACTCTCCCGCGTTCCCTCTCTCGTGGTAATGTTCATCACCGAGGACGACTTATCGCCATATTTCGAAATGAACCCGCCGGTGGAAAACTGCACGTCCTGAATAAGGTCGACATTGATCATGTTTATCGGCCCGCCGGAGTTATACTGGTTCGGATAATGGTTCGTTGAATGAATCTCCATGTGATCGAGCACGGTCAGGTTTTCGTCCGGAGCGCCTCCTCGCACGAGAAGCTCGTTCGTCTGATCGGTCGAGAAAGAGACGCCCGCCATCGCCTGGAGAATTCTCTGGAAGTCCTGGTCGGAGCCGGGAGACCGCCTCACTTCCTCCGCGCCGAGTACGACCGTGCTCAGCGTGTTTTCGATCGCCGCCTTGTCGAAGTAGTCGGGTATGATTGTCACCTGCCCGAGTTGGAGCGGAGCTTCAATCAACTTGATCACGACCTGTGTCTCACCGCCCGTTGTGACAATGACATCCGTTTTGACAATCGACTGATATCCCAACAGACTCGCCTTGATGGAGTAGCTCCCGACAGGGGCGGTCATTCTGAATCGCCCCTCGTCATTCGTACTCGCCCCGGTTTTGGATAACTCGTTAACGATTACATTCACCCCGATAAGAGGTTCGCCCGTCTTTGCGTCCGTCACGTAACCTGTTATCTTGCCGGTTTGAGCAAGAGTGACCGACACGAAAAGATGCATCATAAGAATTCCTGCGGAAATGGATTTCAATGAATTCCTCACTTCATGACTTAATGCGAAACAGTTTGAGCCCTGACAAAGAGTTGTACGCAGTCCGCGATGCCCGGTTTCGTGCTGCGCACGCGTTGCAGACCGGGCCCACTCCATGCGATTGTCGTCCAAAGGTGCTTCTGGAGGACAGAATCAATAAAAAATGAGGTTGGATTTTGAAACCCTGACACAGCTAAAATAAGCGTTGGCCGAGATTAAGACAACGGGACAAGTCCGGGATGCATTGCACAGTTGAGGGAGCCAGCCACGACGGGACATGACCTGTGCGGCCGGAAGTTTGCCCTGCGGGAAGAGGAGAATCCCGCTCGCTTGACAATTGCCGCACGGGCGGTTAATATTGCAGGCGAAGGCGGAAGGTCGGCCTTGAGCTTTTGCGTCGTGCCATAAATTGGAGGGCCTGTGAAGATTCGAGCAGTACGAGATACCGGCAATGGGGCATCTTGATTGATCAGTCACATTCACTTGAGTGTTGGATTCTCGCGTGTTTGGGCGGCGCGTCCTGCGCATTCTCTCCCGTCGTGTCCCGACCCGATTCGGTCACTGAGAAGAACCCTGCATGGCTCAGGATGCCGGCTCTCAAGTCGGCCGTTTCCATATGCTGTTGTGAAAGGCTCCAGGTACAGCGGTCCAATTAGATAGAAGGAGGCAACATGCCCGACGAACGAGATCCCAGGATCGAGGCAGACTCACTGTCTCGGATCCTGAAGAATCTTGACTCCCGGATTTCACGCATCGAACAGCAGCTGAATCTTGAGCCCCTGCCGGTGAAGAACGAAGTCTCCTCGAAAGGGGAAGGAATGAATGCCGATGCCGGTGAGAACCTTGAGTTGACGATCGGCCTCTACTGGTTTTCCAAAGTCGGCATTCTCGCACTGATGATCGGAATAGTGTTCCTTCTGCTTCGTCCATTCAACAGCCTTCCTTCTGTCTTTGCTCCCGCACTCGGGTTTGTTCTGGCGATCGGAGCTGCGGTGATTTCCAGGCTCACCTCACGATCCACACCACTCCTCTCGGGATATTTCCTCGGGAGTGGACTGGCACTTCTTTTTTTCGCCGTGGTCCGCCTGCGGTATTTCAGCCCTCATCCGGCGGTCGGCAGTCTGGCACTCGAAATAACTCTACTTGCTCTCGTCGATGCTGTGTCTTTTTATCTCGCCGATCGCCGCAAGTCCGTTTACATACTGGCGATAAGTGTGACCATGGGACTTACCATTGCGCTCCTGAACGACGAGTTGTGGGGATTCATGGGGATTACTTTCCTGATGGCACTGCTCTCCGTCTATCTGAGCATCAGGCACAACCGGCGCGGCCTCCTTATCTTCGGCATGGCGGCCACGTATATTACATACCTTGCCTGGTTTGTCGGCAATCCGGTCCTCTCGGGAATCTTTGCAGTCCGCATCATCCCGCAGCCCGGGATGTTCTTCATTCCAATTCTGATGGTAGTCTTCGCTGCCGGCACTTTTTTTCGGGATGACAAGAAGAATGAGAAGCTGGACGTTTTCCTCAGCACGATAGTTAACTCATCGCTGGGTTACGCTCTCCTCCTCTTTGTAACCATAGCAGATTTCCAGAGCAGGCTGGGAATAGCCCACCTTGTTGCGTCCTTTGTTCTTCTTGTTATCGCAACGGCATTCTGGTTGAGGGAAAAAAGCCGCTTCCAGACATTTGTCTATGCCATGACAGGATATGCGGCACTGAGCGTTGCAATTATTGCCGAGTTCCACAGCCCCGAGTTCTTCATTCCACTTTGCTGGCAAAGTCTTCTGGTTGTCTCGACCGCCGTCTGGTATCGTTCCAAATTTATAGTCGTCGCGAATTTTATAATTTATTCGGTCATATTTATCGCTTACCTGGTAGTTGCGGGGACGGTTGGGATCACGAGTCTCAGCTTCGGCGTCGTGGCGCTGCTGAGCGCGCGCATTCTCAACTGGCAGCAGAAACGGCTGGAGCTGAAGACCGGCAAAATGCGCACCGCTTATCTGGTGGCCGCCTTCGTCATATTTCCGTACGCACTGTACCATATTGTCCCGGGCAACTACGTGAGTCTTTCATGGCTCGGGATTGCAGTCATCTATTACCTGATCAGCCTGGCCCTGAAGAACATGAAGTACAGGTGGATGGCACTTCTTACGTTCCTACTCACCGCGCTTTACCTCATAATAGTAGGCGTAGCCAAACTTGAACCTGTAATTCGTATCATTTCATTCCTCGTGCTCGGCGTCGTGCTTCTCGTCATATCTTTCGTTTATGCCCGCGCGAAGATGAAGACAGGATCAAAGCAAGAGCGAACCGATAGTAACAGCGAATAACGCGTTAACGGAGCTCGGCACACGATTCAGGGCGCATTTCGGAATTCCGCTCTGTTCACTCTCTCCTTCCTGCAGTTGCCGCGTGAATTGTTTCCACAACCGGG
>JBJKPN010000125.1:0-18684 GCA_046706365.1 Candidatus Kryptoniota bacterium
CATGTTCTCTCCCAAGACGCATATCGCGGCTGCAAAAACTTTCAGTACGCTCCCACAATAGACTACGGTAAACGAATGAAGCTTTCCGGGGAGATCGTCGATGCGATGGACGAGATAATACGCGGAAAGAATGTCGAACGTTTTGTGCATGATCTGGAAGTAGAAGGCAAGGACATGTCTTCAGTGTTTGCCGGCAGACTCCGCGCTGCAGGATTCAACGAAAAGACCGTCGGAGAAGTGGACCTTGACTACGACGAAAGAGTTGCCGCTTTTGTCGTCCGTAGCTCGAAGGCTTATTTCGGATGGGTATTCATTGAGAGATTCACCGAGAAGAAAAGCCGCAAGCTCTTCGGCAGCGCCGTCCGGAACAAGAAGGGCGATTGGGCGATCCAGATACCCTCCAATAGTCAGGAGAAAATATTTGTAAACGAAGCCCGGAAGTTAGGAATGGAACTGGACAGCAACTTCGTTCTGGAATGACTTCAGAGGTTCTTTCTTAAGACTTCCAGCATTTCCTCGTGGATTTTCCCGTTCGACAGACAAATGTCTTTCTGGTAGATGGAATACTTCTCGCCATGGAACCCGCTCACCTTTCCGCCTGCTTCGGTTGTGATAAGAACGCCTGCGGCAGAATCCCATGGGTGCAGGTTTACTTCCCAGAAACCGTCGAGCCGGCCCACAGCAACGTTACAGATGTCCAGCGCAGCCGAGCCGAGACGCCTTACTGCCTGAGCACGCACCAGGAACGCTTCGAAATGCTCGACGCACTTGAAAGGGTTGTCCTTCACATCGTACGGAAATCCTGTGGCGAGCATCGACCTCTCCAGCTTGTCCGCTGAAGTGACGCGGAGTCTTTTGCCGTTCATGTAAGAGCCGCTCCCTTTTTCGGCTGAGAACAGCTCGTCAAAATTTGGGTCGTATACTGCCCCTGCCACAATCTCGCCCTTGTGTTCCACCGCGATCGAGACACAATAGACCGGGAAGGCGTGCGTGAAATTCGTCGTGCCGTCGAGCGGATCGATAATCCACCTGTATTCTGAGGCTGGCGAGGAGACCCCGCTTTCTTCGGCGAGAATCCCATGCCCCGGGAAATTCTTTTCGATATAGTCTTTGATCTTTCGTTCAGAGCTTTTGTCGATGTCCGTGACCAGGTTGGTGAACGACCCCTTTTCATTTATTTCTGCAATCTTGCCCTCGTTTTCTTTGAGAAAGGTTCCTGCTTCCTTCGCAATTTCTATCACCTTGTCTATCATATCTTCCTTTTTTGAACAATTTACGACTTCTTGGCCACAGTTTTCGGAAGTTTTTCCGTTGCGGTTCGGCAGCCCGCACGAAAGCGTGAGAATATCGAGGGACATCGGGAATGGGAGCCGGGTTGTTCACTCCTTTGGAGCTTGTCCGGCGCAGAGGGATTTTCTCCGTGTTTGTTTTTCATGTCCCCGGAAAATATATTTTGACTGTGATTGATGGTGAACCACAGATCCCCACTAGAGAGGATGCAGTAGCCCTCCTTTTCGAATACACTAAAACCGAGAGCCTTCGGAAACACGCTTTTGCTGTCGAATCTGTAATGCGTGCCTATGCGAAGAAACTGGGAGAGGATGAAGAACTTTTCGGATTGGCAGGACTGCTTCACGATTTCGACTATGAGATGTACCCCACGGCCGAACAGCATCCTTATGTCGGAAACAAGATCCTGGCTGAGAAAGGCTATCCCGAAGCAGTCCGGCAGGCCATCATGGGCCACGCTCCTTATACGAAAGTACCGAGGGAAACAACAATGGCCAGATGTCTTTTCGCCTGCGATGAACTCTCGGGATTCGTTATCGCAGTGGCGCTCGTCCGGCCGACAAAGCTCGTCGGCATGGAGCCGTCCTCGGTGAAGAAGAAGCTGAAGGACAAAGCATTTGCGAAAACAGTGAGCCGGGAAGATATAAAAAACGGAATCGCGGAACTTGGAGTACCAGAAGATGAGCATATCGCTTTTGTGATAAAGGTCCTCCAGGAAAACGCTGCAACTCTGGGACTGGCATAATGACAAAAATAACGGCTGTGGTAAACGACCTGTCTTTCATGACGAAGATCAGGAATACTGCTGAGTACTTCGGAATATCCGTGGGCTTCGTAGGGGGGGATGACCAGATAGACAGGTATGCGAAGGACTCGGAACTGATCGTAATCGACCTTGAAAGCGATTTTATCGATCCGGTCAACACAATCGAGAGACTGAAATCGAATCCCCAAACATCCTCGACCAGGACTATCGCCTATATCACGCATTTGGGCTCGTCACTGAAGGCGCAAGCCCTCGCGGCGGGATGCGATGAAGTGCTTTCGCGGTTCGAGTTCAATGCCAACCTCAGGGAAATACTTCAATCTGCCCGAAGCTAGAGTTGGCAGTCGGATCATTCCGTGAAGTCTTCCATCAGCCAATAAACCATCCGGAAAACCGGGTACCACTCTCTCTCGACTTGCCCGCGGGCGACCGGGGTATCGATAGGAAACTCACATAATGCCGGAGAATTCCCCCCGACTTTCGCTCATAATCGCCGTCTATAACAAGCCGGAAATCCTCAAATTGATGTTTGCCGCTCTTGAGAGGCAGACGTTCAGGGAGTTTGAGGTTGTCGTGGCGGACGATGGATCAGGGCCCGAGGTCGGCGAGATCGCAGTAACTCAACGGCTGAAATCCGGCTTCCCGGTTCTTCATGTTCGGCACGAGGACATGGGTTGGCGAAAGAACAAGATTCTCAACGAGGCAATACGTGCATCGCGCGCGGAATACCTGGTCTTTGTAGACGGCGATTGCCTGCCGTCCCGCAATTTTCTGCTGGACCACTGGTCCGCGCGTGAGAAGGGTAAAGTGCTTCTCGGCAGGCGCGTCGAGATGAGCGAACGATGGGCAAGGTCGCTGACAACGGAGAAGGTAATCTCCGGAAGATTCGAGAGAATCGGTCCGGCGGAAATTATCGATGGAATAAGAGGGACCGCGCTGAGGCTCGAAGATGGCGTGAGAATTTCGAACGGGCTGATTCGAAAGCTCCTTCCGCGAAAAGCCTCGAGAATACTGGGAAGTAATTTTTCGATTTACAAAGAAGATATCGTTGCCATCAACGGATTCGACGAAACATATGACGGGCCCGGGCATGGCGAGGATTCAGACATTCAATACAGGCTCGGTCTTATCGGTGTCGGGAGCAAGTCCATCCGCAACATGGCGATCCAGTTTCATGTATATCATCCGCTGACAAAACCCTCCGAAAGATCGGCGAGAAGATTCGAGGAAGTCAGAAAGAGCGGCGAGCCGAAATGCCGCTCAGGGCTGGAGAAGTACTAGATAAGTGTCCGTTGTCGACACCGCTCTGAACTTCTGTTGTGACCTGACTGGTGAGGTGGCTGTGAACTTTCCCGCTCCACGCAGTGTTCCCATTACGTCGGTTAAGAAATACTGAAGCGGACTGCCCCAGGAACGTGACGGTCCGGAACCATCGGATCAGCAGTACCATCTTTGATCAGGAGCGATATCATGAAGGAGATTTCTGTCATCGAGCTCAAACAGCGGCTGGATAACGGCGAAGATATATTCATACTCGATGTTCGTCAGCCGGACGAATTCAGTTACTGCAACCTGGGAGGCCTTCTTATTCCGCTCTCCGAATTGCCCGGGCGCCTCGGTGATCTGGACCGCGAGCGCGAGATCGTGGTCGTCTGCCACTCGGGTGCGAGGAGTGCAAGGGCCACACAGTTTCTTCACAGGGCTGGCTTTCTCGGGGCGAAGAACCTTGCCGGTGGTGTCGATTCCTGGGCGCGGGAAATCGACCCGACGATGCCGCGCTACTGAGACCTGACGTGAGAGCCGGATAGTATTACTCGTCGTCTTGGGTTAATTTGTCTCGATAAAAGATGAGAGTAGTATGAAGCTGGTGTTCATGGGAACGCCCGATTTTGCGGTTCCTTCGCTTAGGGCAATTGTCGATGCGGGATATGAATTAGCCGCGGTGGTTACAAATACGGACGAACCGCAGGGGAGAGGGCTGAAAATATTTCCGCCGCCGGTCAAGACTGCTGCCCTCGAATTGGGGCTCAGAGTAATACAGGTTGAGTCGGTGAAAGATCAGGAGTTTCAGCACCTGCTGGCAGAACTCTCTCCGGACCTCATAGTCGTGGTTGCCTTCAGAATACTGCCGAAGGAAGTTTTCACGATCCCACGTCTCGGTACATTCAACCTGCATTCGTCTCTTCTCCCGAAGTATCGCGGGGCTGCTCCGATTAACTGGGCGATCGTCAATGGGGAAAAAGAGACCGGGGTAACGACATTCTTCCTTGATGAAAAGATGGATACGGGTAAGATCGTTCTCCAGATGAAAACGGAGATCGGCGACAATGAGACTGCCGGGGAGCTGACGGCGCGTCTTTCCGCGATGGGTGCCGAAGCGGTAATCGAGACCATAAAACTCGTGGAGCGAGGCAACATCAAGTTGATCGAGCAGGATAATTCACTGGCGACCAAGGCTCCCAAAATCAGGAAGGAAGACTGTATCATCGATTGGGAAATGCCGGCGGAGAGAGTTCATAACTTCATCCGTGGCTTTTCTCCCGAGCCCTGCGCTTTTACGTTTCTGAACGGTAAAATGCTGAAGATCTTCGGAACCCGGACGACATTCGTGGCTACAAAGCTCCCGGCCGGGACGTTGAAAGTCGAGTCGGGGAAGCTGCTGGCATCATGTGCGGACGAGTTCGTCGAGATAACAGAACTGCAACTGGAAGGCAAGAAGAGGCTGGGCTCAGCCGATTTTCTCAGAGGTGCAAGGTTCGAGTCAGGCGTGCAAATGAATAATAGGAGGGCCTGAACTACTTCGCCTGTTCCTGCTTCGGGGCGGGAGCGGGCTTCTCAGCCTTCGGCTCGGGGGCTTTTTCAGTCTTCCCGGTCTTTGTCTCTCCGTTAGTCGTGGCGGGCGATGTATTGGATTTCTTGTAGTCCGTAAGATAGAAGCCCGATCCCTTAAAGATCAGGCCCGCACCTGCGCCGATAAGTCTGTGGACCTTCCCCTTGCATTTCGGGCAAATGCTGAGGGGGTTTTCTTTCATAGATTGGAATTCTTCAAAAACGTAGCCGCATTCATCGCATTTATACTCGTACGTCGGCATCGTCTACTCCATTTTCACTGTTTTTATTGCAAAAATTTAAGAAATCATGACTCAACATTCAATCACCTCGTACTCCAACGAATCTGCATTTACACTCGTTCCACATCATCTGATGACGCCTTCTCACGGAAGATTCCGGCGCAGGCGCCTGTGACATTTTAGAGCCTGTTCAGTATCTTATCGACAGATTGATCTTTGGCATGAGAGCGGCGTCTAACCTATCAAATTGCAGAGTGGAGATTTAAGATGATTAGAAGACTCTTTTCGATGTTCTTCCTGATTTTGGCCTGGCAAAACGTATTCGGCCAGGCTCCCGACGCGACCGTCATATTGCACCAGCGCATGCTCAATTCATTCCTGGAGGCAATTGGACCGGTCAGCGGTACGAAGGAATTCAATCTTCTCGGTGCAAGGGGCAGATATACCTGGACGTTAAGCAACGCACGTATAGAACTGCTGCCGGGCCATGCGCGATTCATTGCCGATGCGAATATCAAGGCAGGGCCGGTCTCATACAGCTCACCGGCTACCGGCAATGTGCAGGTGAGATACGATCCGAGGGACAACCGGATAAAAATAAGAGTTGAGCACGCGGTATTTGAAGTGTATACGAAGGTGTTCGGGAAGAAAATCCATATAGCGGATATCGATGCGGCTGAGTTCTACCATCCGAGATTCGAGTTCGCAGGCCCGAGGCCGGTGGAATCGACCATCCGGGTAAAGCTTCCCGACGACAGTGAGAAGATACTATATGTCTATCCCGTTTCGGAGGATATGAGAATCGAAGAGAGACAAATTGTCGTAACATCGCAGCTCGAGTTTTCGGAACGTCCGATGATGAATGACGAGAGAGGTCGTTAGAAATCGTGACGGACCTTTTTAGGAAAAACAGCTAGTCCCTCAGCGGACAGGAGCATTGTGGATAGTGGGTAATCAAATCGGACGCAGGAGATGAAGGATAAGAAAAAATATTTCAGCACGACAGCCGCGGAGAAGATTTTCAACAACTTCCGTAATCCGTACGATATTCAATTGTTTCTGAATCGGATTTCATATGATCCGAAGCCAGGAACGAGCTCCCCGGAGATCGTGGCGGAAGAGAAAGCCGCCAACTGCTTTGAGGGAGCTTTGTTCGCAGCGGCAGCATTGAGGGTGCGCGGACATAAACCGCTCATTGTCGACATGCTGGCAGAGAATGATGACGACCATGTCGTTGCTTTGTTCAAAGAGGGAGAATACTACGGAGCGGTCGCCAAGTCGAACACGACAATGCTCCGCTATCGGGAGCCGGTATACAGGTCGCTTCGGGAACTCGTCATGTCGTATTTTGATTTCTATTTCAACATAAAAGGGCAGAAGACACTCAGAAGCTATTCGAATCCCGTAAACCTGTCGCGGTTTGACGGCGGAAACTGGATGACGACAGACGAAAACCTCGACTACATCGGCGATTATCTGTATGAAGTAAAGCACCACCCGGTTCTGAGCAGGAAAATGATCGGCAGGCTGAGTCGTGCCGACGATGACATCGTGGGATTGTGTTTCAACGGTGCGGTCGAAGACGGTGTTTATAAACCCGAGTGACCCCGCATATCAGAATCTCAGTGTGAAGACTGTGTCCTGACCTTTCGCCGAGCTTACGGTTATACTCCCTTTGTGAGCGCGCATTATCTGGCGTGAGAGACTCAGCCCTATCCCGGACCCTTCCTTCCTGGTCGTGAAAAAAGGGATGAAAATCTTTTCCTGCAATTCTTCGGGAATACCCTGTCCGTTGTCCGCAACCTGAAGGAGAATGCCGCCGCGGCTGTCCGTCTTCGCACTCAGGATAATCTTCGGGGAGGGCGCGCCGGCTAACGCACCTATGGAATTCAAGATAAGGTTGATCAGAACCTGCTCCACCAGGTCGGGATCGGCGGTCAGCTCGAGCTCTGAAGGTTCGAGACTCCTGTAGAATGCAATTCCCCTTATTTGAAGCCTCTCCGCAAACAGTTTCTGCACCCTGTCGAAAAGTTCTCCTATTTTGATCGTCTGAAAATTCGGCGTCGGGATGCGTGTGAGATTTCTGTAATCATCGACGAAATGGAGGAGCCCTTTGCTCCGTCGGGATATCGCGTCGAGTGCCCCTTTCACATCGTGCAAAACGGCAGAAGGAACCGGGAGCATGGACGACGCAGACGTCTCTGGCATTTCCGAAGCCTTGTCGTCCGTACCGCCCGCGGAGTCGTTTACCGCCTCCTCCAGGAGTGAATTCGCGGTGGAAGAGAGCGAGGTGATCGGAGTGACGGAGTTCATAATCTCGTGCGTGAGGACCCTGATGAGGTTCTGCCAGGCCTCCATCTCCCTCTCTTCAAGTTCGTTCTTGATGTTCGTAAGCGACACAAGCTTGTAATGAGTGTCCCTCATCTTGAATTCGGTCGCATAAACGGAAAGCTGAAAAAGCTCGTTATCGTTCACGAATTTGACGAGCACGTTTTCACCTGCCTTGATTTGCTCGAGAGCTCCGGCGAGCCGGCTGCTCACACTGTGCAGATCGGAAATATTCTGGATGCTGTTCAGTCTCAGGATTCTTTTCGCAGCGGCATTTACGAGCTCGACTTTGCCTTCCGCAGTGAATCCCAGCAAGCCGATTCCCACATGCTGCACAACAATTTGCAGATAGCGGTACTGCTCTTCCTTCTCGCTGCGGGTGCGTCTGAACTCCTCTATCACTTCCGAAAATGCGCGGTTCAGCTCGTCGAATGATGATCCCTTCACGTTTGAGCGGAAACTCTGCGAAAAGTCGGAATATTTTATCGAATCGAAGAAACGGGCGATATCGCGGTTTGTCTTCTGAACGTAGTGGATTAACGAATAGACCTGCGTGACTATCAAGAGCGCGACGATGAACGGCGTGGCGATGAAAGAGGTCTTCGTCAGGAGAAAAATAAGGAGGAGGAGTGAGAGGCAGAGTACGACCGTCCTTGCAAATACTATGACGCTGAATCTCTTATAGACCATATTTTTCCAGCCGTCTGTAGAGTGCAGCGCGCGTGATTCCAAGTTCCTTCGCAGCCCTCGTGAGATTCCCGTCATGCTTTCCGACTGCCTTGATTATGAGTAGTTTCTCTGCTTCTTCGAGCTGGTAGGAGTTCAGTGGAATGCTCCCGCTCTCCGGCTCGGCGGATGCAAGATTAAATTCACCGGATGAAATCGTGTCGCTTTCGCTCAAGATCATGCCCCTCTCGATGGTGTGTTGCAGCTCCCTTACATTGCCCGGCCAGTTGTAGCTGACCAGCTTCTCGAGCGCATCCTGGCTGATCTGCTTCGCCGGCTTGTTGTATTTCCTGGAGTACATCCTCATGAAGTGGTCGGTAAGGAGGGGGATGTCGTCTTTGCGGTTCCTGAGGGGAGGCAGCTGAATTTCCACCGTGTTTATTCTGTACAAAAGATCCTGTCTGAATCTCTTCTCGGATTTCAGTTCTTCCATCGGGAGGTTTGTCGCGCAGACGAGCCTGATGTCTATCGGTTTCGGGATGTTTGCTCCGAGCCTGGTGACCTGCCTGTTCTGAAGCACGGCCAAAAGCTTCACCTGCAGATTCGGAGTTAGGTTGCCGATTTCGTCCAGGAAAAGCGTTCCTCCCGATGCTATCTCGAATCGGCCGGCCCTGTCCTCCTTCGCATCGGTGAATGCGCCTTTCACGTAACCGAACAGCTCACTCTCGAACAGGCTTTCGCTGAGCGATCCGACGTCGACGCTCAGAAAAATCTCCGCGCTCCGGTGGGATTGTCTGTGAATTGCCCTCGCGACGAGTTCCTTGCCGGTCCCGTTTTCACCGACGAGCAGGATGTTTGCATCCGTTGCCGCCACTTTCTTGATAGTGCTGAAGACCCGTCTCATTTCTTCCGATGCGCCGACGATCTCCTGGAACTGGCTGTCGAGGTCGCTGGTGAGCTGCTTCTGTTTGGACCGGAGTGTCTCAATTTCCTGTTTCGATTCGCTCAATCTCATTGCGGATGAAACTGTCGCGAGCAGCTTTTCGTTCTGCCACGGCTTGAGAACAAAATCGGTCGCGCCCTCCTTTATTGCCTTCACCGCCATTTCGATATTCCCGTAAGCAGTAATCAGGACGACCACTGCAGACGGATCGAGTTCGAGGATTTTCTTCAGCCATGCAAACCCTTCGGTTCCGCTCGTTGCATCGCCGGTGAAGTTCATATCAAGGAGGATGACGTCGTAATGTTCGTCCTTCAGAATAGAAGGTAGGAAATTCGGGTCCTTTTCGATCCGAACTATGGAATAGTGCTGCTTCAGCAGCAGCCGCGCCGAGAAGAGGATGTCTTCATCGTCGTCGATGATCAAAATCTTTCCTGGTTTACTACTCATGATGGATTCTTTCTGGGCATGATGTGCACTCCCTTTTTGCGGGGGAACAAGGAGAATGGACAATGGCGAATAAGAATTCCCATAATATCAAACTTCTCCAATCCTCGATATTAGGTGGCTCGGGCGAGTCTTTCGAAAGTTCTGCCGTCTCGTTCGTATTAAGCTGTACATTATTGATGAGATCTTCTTACATCTATCTTCTAACCGACACACAGCTTTCTTCTCGACCATTTTCAATTCAATCGCCGCAAAGAACGAAAGGCGTAGCTCGCCTTCCAGGCCTTTCGAAAAAAAGAGCCCGCTGTATTCCTCGTTGGTCTGTTTTCCATTACCGTCCGACATCCATTGTGCAACGCACGTACCCGATACAAAAAACCGAGAATCAAACAACTGCGCCGGTCCCTGACATTTGCCAATTGCCCTTTCCGTCCGTTTCCGAACGCTACTGTCCGATAGCGGACACTTGAAACTTCATACTAAATCGCGAAATATACAAATGGTCGCGAAAATCGCTTCTTTTGGCCCCATCGTCCGGGCTCTTCCAAGGCATGGATATTGCCTTTTTCCAATAAAGAGAAAAAGTAATCGAAGGAAGTTCATTGGACAGAAGAATCGAAAAAAAAGCGTGGTACAAAAGAGTTCGCACATGGCTCTATGCATCCGGAGGCGCGCTCTTCCTGCTCCTGATAATTCTCATATTGTCCGACACCGGCTCAAAGTTGAACGTCGATGCGGACAAGATCACGATATCGACCGTTGCCGAAGGCGAGTTCCAGGAATTCATACCTGTAACCGGGACTATTCTCCCTCGTACGACTTTTTATCTGGACGCGATTCAAGGCGGAATAGTCGAGAAGAGATACGTCGAAGAAGGCGCGATGGTCAGGAAGGGTGAGAAGATCCTGAAGTTGACCAACAGCAACGTCCAGCTGAACGCGCTTCAGCAGGAAACCCTCATCTACCAGCAAATCAACGACGCGAGGAACACGAGATTGGAGATTCAGCAGAACAGCATAGCTCTTCAGACTTCACTCGTGACGGCCAACTACGGTCTGATCAATGCGAGGCAGGTTTTCGATCGCCAACAGAAGTTGTGGGTCAAGAGACTCATTTCCGAACAGGATTACCAGCAGGCCGAGAACAGCTTCAACATGGCAGTCGAGCAGGAGGAGCTTGCCAGGAAGAACTTCGATCAGGACTCCATCCTCAAACACAATCAACTTACCCAGATTTCGAACTCCATCGAGAGGCTTCAGCAAAATCTTGATCTGATACGGGAGAATCTTGAGAACCTGACCGTCAAGGCACCGATCAGCGGACAGCTGACATCTCTCGATGCCGAGACCGGTCAGTCGAAAGCCCCGGGCGACCAGCTGGGACAGATAGACGCGCTGGACGGTTTCAAGGTCAGGGCAGACATAGATGAATTCTACATCGCGCGGGTTATGAAGGGGCTTCACGCCACCACGGACGTTGACGGAGTAACTTACCATCTGACCGTCACGAAGATATTTGCCGAGGTGACTAGCGGGAAATTCCAGGTCGACATGGAATTTGACGGTGAAGTTCCGGGCGGACTGAGGAGAGGACAAACCCTGCAGATCCGTCTTCAGCTCAGCGAGAGAACAAAGGCTTTGCTTCTTCCGCGCGGAGGATTCTACCAGAAGACCGGCGGACAGTGGGTCTTCCTGCTGAACAAGGCCGGCAATATGGCGTACAAAAAGGATATCAGCCTCGGCCGGCAAAATCCCGATTACTTCGAGGTGCTCAGCGGTCTGAAGCCGGGCGACAAAGTCGTTACGTCGTCTTACGATAATTTTGGAAACGTAAGTGAACTCGTGATAAACAAATGAGAAACACGGCAAAGGGCATGGAACGGAGGCAAAGCGCCCGGTCCTGCCTTCGCACAGTGAAATCAATTTACTCGACAAAATCAAAACGCAACAAGTAGAGGTGAATCAATCATGATCCGAACAGTCAACCTGAAGAAGCTCTACACCACCGAGGAAGTCGAGACCACCGCTCTCGACAATGTAAACATCGACATCAAGGAGAAGGAATTCGTGGCCATCATGGGGCCTTCCGGATGCGGGAAATCGACTCTTCTCAACCTTCTCGGAATGCTGGACAACCCCTCCGAGGGAGAGTACCACTTCCTCAACGAGGAGGTTTCCAGGTACACGGAAAGGCAGCGTGCGAACATAAGGAAGAAGAACATCGGCTTCGTGTTCCAGAGCTTCAACCTGATCGACGAGCTGACAGTCTTCGAGAACGTCGAGCTGCCGCTCCTTTATCTCGGCGTAGCCTCGTCGGAAAGAAAGAAGATAGTGGAAGAAGTTCTTGAGCGCATGCAGATAATGCACCGGAGAGACCACTTCCCGCAGCAGCTGTCCGGCGGTCAGCAGCAGCGCGTCGCGGTCAGCAGGGCGGTTGTTGCAAAACCCGCTTTGATACTCGCCGACGAACCTACCGGAAACCTAGATTCCGCCAACGGCGAAGAGGTGATGAACATTCTTACGCAGCTGAACGAGGGCGGAACGACCATCGTCATGGTGACTCACTCGCCGCACGATTCCGAATTTGCACACCGGGTCATTCACCTGTTCGACGGCCACGTGGTGACGGAGAATTACAAAGAGAAGTTTCACGTCTAAGCGCAACAAGGAGTCAGTAGAAAGGAGAAAGTAGGCAGGAACCATCAGCCCGGTGCTGAGCGCGGGGCAAAATGGCATTGGGTGGAAGCCAAAGGAGGAGTATCATGGGAAAAATCGAGAAATTTGAAGATTTGAAAGTGTGGAAAGATTCAATGCTGTTGGCGACGGAGGTCTACAAGCACTTCAGAAATCATCACGACTTCGGTTACCGGGATCAAATTCAACGCGCGGCAGTCTCAATTCCGTCAAATATTGCCGAGGGCTATGAACGTCAGACTAACAAGGAATTCATACAGTTTCTATATGTGGCCAAAGGCTCCTGTGGAGAATTGCGAACGGAGGTTTATCTTGGCATTGAACTAGGTTATCTGGATAGGGAGCAGGGGATGTTGCTGTTGCAGCAGAGCAGGGAGGTGTCTGCAATGCTGTTCGGACTGATTCGAACAAGAAAGCAAAAATTCTGAAACGATTAAGGAAGAGAATTGGCAAGCAGGGTGAAATCACCGTTGGCTCGTCGAGCTGTCTCCTGCCTCCTGTTTCCTTTCTCCCCTAATAAGAGATGGAGAAGAAAATGATCAAACTCACCGGAATCGAAAAATACTACGAAAACCGGATTATCAAGACCTATGTCCTGAGGAATATCAACCTGGAAGTAAAAGAAGGTGAGTTCATTTCCATCATGGGCCCCTCGGGATCGGGAAAAACCACGCTTCTGAACATCATCGGCATGCTCGACACCCCCTCGGGCGGAGAGTACTTCTTCCTCGACGAGCCGGTCCACAAGATGAGCGAAAAGAAGCTGACGGATTTGCACAAGACATACATTGGCTTCGTATTCCAGAGTTACCATCTTATCGATGAACTGACCGTCTACGAGAATCTGGAGACGCCGCTTCTGTACCAGAAGGTCGGCGGGAACGAGCGAAAGGGAAGGGTTGCGGAAACTCTGGACAGATTCGGCATCGTTGCCAAGAAGGATCTTTTCCCAAACCAGCTTTCCGGCGGACAGCAGCAGCTCGTCGCGATTGCGAGAGCGGTAATCGCAGAGCCGAAGCTGATACTCGCCGACGAGCCGACAGGGAATCTGCATTCCGAGCAGGGAAAGGAGATCATGGACCTCCTTAAGAAGCTCAACGACCAGGGGACCACGATAATCCAGGTGACGCATTCGGAGACGAATGCTGCGTATGGAAACCGGATCATAAGGCTTAAGGACGGGTGGATAGAAAAGTGAGCATGGCGCAAAGCACGAAGGGCCCTCAAGTAGACTTCACGAACGCCGCGCCCTCCGCCATGCAAAAATGATAATGATAAGGACCTGAAGATGCTGAAGAACTACCTGAAGATTGCCTTTCGTAACCTGCTGCGGAACAAGCTCTACTCGGTGATCAACATCGCCGGGCTTGCCATCGGAATGGCGGCGGCGATACTCATCCTCCTGTGGGTGACGAACGAACTTAGCTACAACAAATTCAACCGGAACCTAGACCGGATATACATAGTTCCCCAGACACAGCACTACCAGACCATCGGGGATTTTACCGTCCTCCCGACACCGATGCCTCTGGCCCAGACGCTGACGCAGGACTATCCGGAAATACAGTATGCCGCAAGGTACGCCGGATTCGGCTCGGTTACTCTCTCCCGCAACAACACCAACTTCTCCGAACAGATAGACTTCACCGATTCGACTTTCTTCAGGATATTCTCGTTTCCGTTCCTCGAAGGCGACATGGAGACGGCGTTGACCTCTCCGAACTCGATCGTTATCACACGGGAGACCGCGAACAAGTTCTTCGGCAACGAAGACCCTGTCGGAAAAACGCTGAGAATGGACGGCAGGTTCGATCTGAAAGTAACGGGAGTTATAGCGGATGTGCCGAAAACCTCCGACCTGCAGTTCGACGGGCTCGTCCCGACCGATATGCTCAGGCAATTCGGAGTCCCCTTCACTTCGTGGAACAACAACATGATATGGACGTTCCTTTTGCTGCGAAACCCGAAGCAGGCGGCCGGCCTCTCAAATAAAATATCAGGACTCCTCATAAAACACGATAACGACCCTACCACCGGAAAGCTCTTCCTGTATCCCTTCAAGGATTTCCATCTCTATTCTTATACGGGAAAGGGCGGGAGAATCCAGGACGTCATACTCTTTTCAATGGTCGCGCTTCTGATTCTTCTCATCGCGTCGATCAACTTCATGAATCTCGCCACTGCGCGATCCGCGAGAAGGGCGACGGAGGTGGGGGTGAAAAAGGTCGTGGGCGCGACGCGTATTCAAATCGCGCGGCAGTTTTTCGGCGAGTCGATCATTGTCGCTCTTATCTCTTTAGGGCTTTCCCTGGTGATTGTCGAGATGTTCCTTCCGTATTTCAATCAAATAACTGACAAGTCCTTGAAGCTCGGCCAGATTGCCCTGGCTTCCTTCCTCGGCATACTGGGTATAACCATCCTGACAGGAGTCCTCGCAGGAATATATCCTTCCGTTTTCCTATCGTCATTCAAGCCCGTCTCTATGCTCAAGAAGACCGGATCGGATGTCCCCGGCAGATTCTCGCTCAGAAGGGTGCTGGTCGTCCTCCAGTTTGCCATCTCGATAGCTCTGATAATCGGCACAACCATAGTCTACCTGCAGCTGCAGTTCATTCACAACAAGAATATCGGAATGACGTTGAACAGCGTTGTGTACTTCCCGGCAACCCAGAAAATTCTCAGCCAGAGCAGCCGGCTGGAAAACGAGTTGAAGTCGGACCCGAACATACTGAGTGTGACTTCTGCGAGAGATATCCCCATCAACATCGGAGACAACGGAGGCGGGTGGAGCTGGGAAGGAATGCCCGCGAATCAAAGTGCCCTGGTCTCTTTTACGTACGGCGACTACGGCTATCTGAAAACATTCGGCATGTCGCTGAAGGCGGGGAGATTCTTCTCGCCGGATCATCCCTCGGACGATTCGACGGGGGTGGTCATCAACGAGAGTTTTGCGAAACTCATTGGAAAGAAATCCGTGGTGGGTATGACGCTCAACTGGAACCACCCGTATACTGTGATAGGAGTGGTGAACGATTTCAACTTCCAGAGTCTGCATGAGGCCGTCGGCCCGCTGGCAATATTCTATACGCCGGGGGACCGCTTCATGTGCGTCAGGGTGAATAACGACAACCTCCCCGCCACAATAAGCTTCATCGGCAGGACATGCAAGGAGACGGACCCCGGCTTTGCGTTCAATTATCATTTCATGGACAAGACCTTCGAGAAGATGTACGTCTCCGAACAGCGGCTCGGCAGCCTGGTAGGGGCCTTTTCAATCCTTGCGGTGATAATTGCCTGCCTCGGTTTGTTCGGACTGTCCTCCTATTCGGCTGAAGTAAAGAGGAAGGAGATCGGGGTCAGGAAGGTTCTGGGCGCATCCGTTCCGAACATTATATACCTGATGTCGAGAGAGCTTGTAAGCTGGGTGTTGATTGCGAACGTCATCGCATGGCCGGCCGCATACTACTTCATGAACGGCTGGCTGCAGACGTTTGCCTACAGGATAAATATAAGCGTATGGATGTTTCTCGCTGCCGCGGCACTTGCACTGATCATCGCGGCAATCACAACCGGCTACCAGGCATTGAAGGCTGCCAACGCAGATCCGGTGAAGAGCCTCAGGTATGAATAGACTCTTTCTTTGCGAATTGAATGGATGATGCGAGAAGCACTTTTCAACTTGCGTGGGACGAAATGAGTGTTGCGAGAAGGACTTTTCAACTCATGTTAAGCGAAATGAATGTCGCGAGAAGCACTTTTCAAGTCACGCGAAGCGAAATGAATGTGACGAGAAGCACTTTTTAAGTCCCGTTAAGCCGATTGAATGTGACGCGAAGCGCTTTTCAAGTCACGCGAAGCAAAACGAAGTCCACGAAATGCGATGTGAAAGTCACGAAATGCGATGTGGAGGTCACGTAATGGCGGGTGAAAGTCTCGAAAAGCGGCACCAGAGTGCTGCAAAGCCTGCCGCGCCTCGCCCGGACCGGCGCAGGCGTACAGAATCGCGTCAATTCATGCAAAGTTCGAGGCCCAGGAGCTTCAGATTCGGCCCGGAAAAAGGTTTGGAGATTGGAGAGACTCGTGCGATGCGACTGCGCGGCGATAGGGTGCGGTACGGAAGCCACGAAATGAATGCCACAAGGTATCTGCATTTCCATGGGAGAGACTTATGATACGGAATTATTTGAGGATAGCGGTAAGAAACCTCCTTCATAATAAGGTGTATTCGATTCTCAATATCGCCGGCCTGGGAATCGGAATAGCAGGCAGTCTCCTGATCCTTGTCTACGTCGCGAACCAGCTCAGCTTCGAGGCAATGCACAATCACCGGAACGACATCGTCAGAGTGTCGGTGGCACTGGGGGGCGGGAGCTCTCATATCACGCTGGCGGGGTCGATGCCGGCAGTCGGCCCTGCCGCGGCGGAAGAGATCCCGGAGGTCAGGGCGGCGGTGAGATTCAGACCGGACGCCAATGCCTTGATTACTGTCGGGCAGAAAAACTTCTCCGAAAGCAGGTTCTTCTTTGCCGATTCGAATGTGTTCGACGTGTTTACATTCCCGCTGGTTTCGGGGAACAAAACTTCCGCACTCGACGACCCGTCTTCCGTTGTGATTTCGCAAAGCGCCGCGCGGAAATATTTCGGCGATGCCGACCCGATCGGAAAGACGCTGGTATATGACAAGAAGTACGATTTCACGGTGAGCGCGGTGATGAAGGATGTCCCTGAGAATACCATGCTCCGGCCCGACCTGATCGCCCCATACTCGCGCGCACTCGAAATTCAAAAACCGGCGAATCTGTGGGGCTCCTTCGGCGGAGACTACACTTACCTTTACCTCAGGAAAGGTGCATCGGTGCAGAAGCTCCCGGGAGAACTTGAACAGCTTCTCATCAGGCACACGAGCAAGGGGATGGCGATGGTGCTGTCGTTTAAAGTCATCCCGCTTGCCGACATCCACTTTACGCCGGGGATGATGGGCGAACTCGGCCCGACGGTCAGTCTCTCCTCGGTGAACATGTTCTCCATGATTGCGATACTCGTGCTGGTTGTGGCATGCCTGAACTTCGTCAATCTCTCGACTGCGCGGTCGATGAAGCGCGCAAAGGAAGTCGGGCTGCGAAAAGTCGTAGGGGCCGGGAGGGCCGGCCTTATCTGGCAGTTTTTCGGCGAGTCACTCTTCGTGACATTAATCTCGCTTCTGCTGGCGGTCCTCATTTTTGAGCTGGTCGCACCTTTGCTGTACGGATACTTTGATGCCGAAGCGCTCGCTCACTCGTATTTCAACATCTACTCTCTCGGGGTACTATTGTCGGTCGTGCTGTTCGTCGCGGTCGCGGCCGGAGTGTACCCGGCAGTTTTCCTTTCACGTTATCTGCCCGCGGATTCACTGCGGGGAACGACTTCGCCCGGGTCTCCCGGTGCGGCACTCAGAAAGGCCCTTGTAGTTGCACAATTCGCGATCGCGGTCTTCCTGATGATTTGCACGGCGGCGATATACAAGCAGATTAACTACATGCGCAACTCAGATCTTGGATTCAACAAGAGCGGGGTGGTCGTTGTTTACTTACCGGATTCGCCGGAAGCAGCGGCCGGCAAATACCAGGTACTCAAACAGGAATTCGGCTCAATACCGGGCGTGTTTGACGTATCCGGGGGCAACACACTCCCGGGCTTCAACTGGTACCAGACGCAGAGCGTACAGGTGAAGGGAAGACCCGACAATGATAATACCATGATGCAGACAATGGCGGTCGGCTATGATTATATCCCGGTGCTCGAGTTGAAGCTTGCGCGCGGGAGAAATTTTTCGAAAGAATATGCTGGCGACAGCACCGACGCGGTGATTCTCAACCAGAGTGCCGTCCGTCACCTGGGTTTGAAGAATCCTGTCGGTACGGAAGTCTACATCCCGGCGAATTTGAACGGTAAACTAAGGCTGATGAAAGTCATAGGGGTGATAAAAGACTTTCATGTGGCGACGTTTGAGAAGAAGATGGGACCGCTGCTCATGTACCTGGGTCCCCAGGATTTCAGATTCCTGGCTCTCAGAATCGACAAAGCGCGGAGCCCCGAGGTTATGGCGGGACTGAAAGCCACGTGGAACAAGGTTTTTCCCGGTGCCGAATTCAATTATTCGTTCCTGAGCCAGACTTACGACAATCTTTACAGGTCGGACGACAGGATCGGCAGCCTCGTGTCGATCTTTGCCTCACTGTCGATTCTGATCTGTTGCATGGGATTATTCGGCCTGGTGCTGTACACAGTGGAGAGGAAGACGAAGGAGATAGGAATACGAAAAGTGCTCGGCGCTTCCGTCGCGGGGATTGTGACGATGATAACCGGGGAATTCGGATTGTGGATTCTGATTGCAAACGTTATTGCATGGCCCGCAGCATATTATGTGATGCAAAAATGGCTCGAAAACTACGCTTACAGGACCAGTCTCGGAATCTGGGTGTTCGTTATTTCAGGCGCCGCCGC
>JBJKPN010000126.1:0-24324 GCA_046706365.1 Candidatus Kryptoniota bacterium
GGCTGCCGGCCGCGCGAATTGTAAGTTTAACAGCCTTTATATAACATATAGCTGAAAAACGAGTCGTGGACAACCAACCTGCAAAGGATTTCATTGATGGAGAATGAACTTCGCGATAATACAATCCTCTACTTCACGATACCGACCATTTTACTCGTTGCATCAGCGAGCCTTGGCGGATTGCTTTTCGGGAGCACCTACGCTCGCGAGACGTCTGCCTGGGTGGCCCAGGCATTGGGCCAGGATTTGGTCAACCTTATCTTAATCGTCCCGACCCTTGTCGTTTCGTCCCTGCTTGTGCGGTCCGGAAAGAGATCTGCGTTATTCGTGTGGCTCGGTACGATGGTGTATACCGCTTACACCTTCGTCGTCTATTCGTTCGGGGTTCACTTCAATACCTTTTTTCTGGTTTACTGCTGGACCCTGGGGTTGTCGGTTTACGCAGTGATTACTCTGACGGTTCGCATCACGCCCGCCGTGGTAAAGCGGTGGTTCGACGAAACAAGGCATGAATACTCCACTTCGATATTCGTTCTTGCAGCAGGTGTTGTCTTTTACCTCATGTGGCTCAAGGAGGATCTCCCCGCGATGATTAGCGACCAAACGCCGCCAGGATTACAGGCAACGGGGTTGTTGACAAACCCGATACATGTGCTCGATCTGTCGATCGTCCTGCCGGGTTTCATAATTACTTCCATACTTCTCGTGAAGAAACATGCTTTCGGGTATCTCTTCGCCCCCGTTCTCCTGGTTTTTGCCGCACTGATGTGTCTGACTATCGCGGTGCTCATTGCGATGATGGATTTCAAGGAGGCGACTGGGAATCTGGTCGCAGCGGGTCTTTTTCTGGTTGTAACGTTGGTCTGCCTGGGCCTTCTTGTGATTTTCCTGAGACACATGAGGAATCCCGCAGTCTAGCGAAAGGAGGCATAAAAATGTCATCTCGTACGGAAAAGGCAGCGGACAAGTTCTCCGAAGGGTACAACTGCGCACAGGCAGTCCTTTCGGCATTCTCGCCATCATTCGGGCTGGGAGAGAAGGAAGCAATGAAGATCGCATCCGGTTTCGGAAGCGGCATGTCCCGATTGCAGGAAGTTTGCGGTGCGGTGACCGGGGCTTTCATGGTGTTCGGAGTATCCAATGGAGATGCCGACCCCTCGAATTCGATAGCCAAGACGGAAACTCACGAGCAGGTGCAGGCCTTTAGCAGACGATTCCGCGAGCTCCACGGTTCATTGCTCTGCAGAGACATTCTCGGTGTCGACCTGAATACGGAAGTGGGTCAGCAGGAGCTGAAGGACAGAGACCTGCTCAACACCGTCTGCGCCGGGTGCGTACGCGACGCGGCGGAGATTACCGAAGACCTGCTCACCGAAAAGTAAGACTGCCACCGATCGGGAGTTCACGGATTCCTCACCGGGGGTTGTGGATGCGGACCGCTTTGCAGGGTGCTGCTTTTCTGCGACATCGAACCGAAGCCGCTCCCTTAACTTCGGGAACCTCACGGAATACGTTCTGATTTTGCCGGGCCCGTCTCGCATCACCGTAGAGTTTCCGGGGGAAACCGTCGGTCTTCAGGGAGAGCTGCCGATATCACCGAGTCCGAAGGGCGCACCATCATTTTCGCCACGTCAAAATAATCGCCCAGCTTTTTAAACGGGTGTTGCCGGCCCGAACCCTCTCCAGGAAACAAATCGGAGAATGATAGGAGATGAAGCCCTGCCGAACTTATTCTTCGCAAAATGCGTTTCAGCCGCTTGCCTGAAGCAAATCGACTTATCACTCGATAGTAGATTGCGGCGAACAGAAGTGCAGACTATCTTTCGTCCATGTTTACGAAGATCCTTTCCCCGATCCGGATCGTAGGTGCTGCGGGAGACCTGGTTGCAGCCGCTGCAGTCGCCGGGTTCTTCATTATGGTAGCGCTCGGTGTGAGGCTCCGGCCAATCGAGGAAAGGGTCGGATTGGATCGCATGTACCGTTACCACAAGATTCTCGGCCTTGCGATCGCCTCCCTCCTTATTGCACACGCTCTGTTGAGAACCCTTGCCTTCTCTCTCCGGAACGGCGGACAGTGGAGCTGGCCGTTTCTATTCTACTTCGGTCTGAAGAATCCGGCCTTACTGATCGGCCACGCGGCAATTTACCTTATTATCATCATAGTGGCTTTCGCTTTCGTAGGCCGCCACAGGATCGCGTTCCGCACGTGGAAGTCCGTCCATCTCCTTGTGTACCCGGTACTGGCCATTGCTTTTACCCACGTGTTGCTGGAAGCCAACCATCGAAACTGGGGGCTTGAAGGCGTTGCATTTTCTGTTTTTCTGATCGGCCCACTTCTGGCTTTATACTCCTATCGAATCGTCTACGCGGCCCGTCGCGATCGTGAATGCACCTGGCAGGTCTCTAACGTTGTCGCGGAGACCGGGGATACGACGACACTTGTGGTCTCGCGTCCGCAGGGACCCGGCAGGTTTGGAGAGCGCAAAGCAGGACAGTTTGCCATCATCAGGGTGCGCGAGGGGAAGAGGTGGAGCGAACCTCATCCGTTCACAATATCTTCGCCGCCGGCCTCACCGGAACTGAGCTTTACAATAAAGTCGGCGGGCCGGTTCACTTCCGCCGTCCCTTCCATCAAACTCGGAGCACCGGTGCTTTGTGAAGGGCCCTACGGGGTATTCAACGTGGACTTTTCAAATCAGGCCGAAATCGTCATGATAGCCGGCGGAGTCGGAATAACTCCGTTCCTCAGCAATATTCGCCACGCTGTAAGTGTCGACGCGAAAGCGCGAATTACTCTGCTCTGCTGTAACCGAAGCATTGACGACATCATAGCCGCAGAGGAACTGAAGGCAGCTGCCGAACGGATACCTTTGCGGGTTGTACACGTCCTGAGCAAGACTCCGAAGGGCGGCCTCCCCGAGTCAGGCGAAAAAATTCTCTTTGAAAGCGGGCACATCGATGGAGAAATCCTTACAAGGCACGTTCCCGGGCCAAAGGCTTCTTTCTTTCTATGCGGGCCGCCGCGGATGCAGGAAGCCGTTCTTCTCGCTCTGGAGGAGACCATGGCTATCCCCAGGTCCGCAGTGAAACGCGAGATCTTCTTCTACTAGCGTCCCGCTTTTCAAAACATGATTATTCCCCACCACCGTCATATATTTATGAAAATCAGAGAGAGCAATGCAGCAGTTGAACTATTCATTTCCGAAAAAAAGCAGAATTGTAATAAAGATCGGTACCAATCTCCTGGCCGACAAGACTCGCGGTATCGACGCCGCTATGATTGAATCGATAGCAGGAAGCGTCTCGACGCTCCGCAATTCCGGTAACGATGTTGCTATCGTCAGTTCCGGCGCCATAGGTGCCGGCGTGGCCGCGATGCGGCTTAAACAGCGGCCGAGGACGATCCCGGAGAAGCAGGCCACCGCGGCCGTCGGCCAGCCGCTTCTCATGGAGGCTTACGAGAAAGCTTTCCGCAGGCACGCGCAGCCGATCGCACAGCTCCTTCTCACAAAAGATGATTTCGCCGAGCGAGGGAGGTATGTTAATGCGAGGAACACTTTCGCCGCGCTTTTCGAGAAGAGAATTGTCCCCATAATCAACGAGAACGACACGGTCGCCGTGGAGGAAATAAAACTCGGCGACAACGACAATCTGTCCGCGATGGTCGCTTCGCTTATCGATGCGTCGATGCTTGTCATACTCTCGGACGTCGACGGTCTCTTCACGGCAGACCCGGCACACGACCGCAGAGCCGAGCTCGTGAACGTTGTCGAGAAGATCACGCCGCAGGTGGAACGCTATGCCAGGAAAACCGGGAGCGAGCTGAGCACGGGGGGAATGGCGACAAAACTCCAGGCGGCAAAGCGCTGCGTCGTCTCAGGAATAGCAGTCATAATAACAAACGGGAAAAAGCCGGCGGCGATCGAACGCGCGCTTTCGGGGAGCGCCGGCGGCACCCTTTTCCTTCCCGCAGACAAGAGACTCTCAAAAAGGAAAGAATGGATCGGGTTCGTTTCGCACACTAAGGGAGCGATCGTTGTCGACGACGGCGCCAGGAATGCACTCCTCAAAAAGAACAAGAGCCTCCTTCCGTCCGGAATCACAGAGGTTCGCGGTGAATTCAGGGCGCGCGACATCGTTTCCATACTCGATGCCGCCGGGACGCAGATCGGCAAGGGAGTCACCAGTTACTCTTCGACCGAGCTCGGCAAAATCAAAGGCAGGAAAAGCACCGAAATAGAATCGCTCCTTCACCGGAACGCTCCGGCAGAGGTAATTCACCGGGATAACCTGGCCCCAACCGGAGAATAATCACGATCAGAAGATAGGAATACAGGAAAATGAGAAATACATATATAGATATAGAGAAAAAAGCAGAATCGGTTAAGAAGGCTGGCGCCGTCTTATACAACGCAACGACGTCGAAGAAGAACGAGCTGCTTAGGGCAATTGCAGCAAGAATCAACCGGGAAATTAAAGCAATCTTAAAAGAGAACGCTATAGACCTGGCAAAGGCCAGGAAGGCCGGCATTTCGCCCGTACTGCTCGACAGGCTTACCCTGAACGAAAAAAGGATCGCGCAGATGATCGCGGGGGTGAAGGACGTGGTCGCCCTCCCGGACCCTGTGGGAGAGGTAATCGAGCGAAAAAGGAGGCCGAACGGACTGGTCATCGAGAAAGTACGCGTGCCGCTTGGTGCTGTCGGCATTATATATGAATCGAGGCCGAACGTTACCGTAGATGCGGCGGCACTCTGCCTGAAGGCCGGGAATGCCGTGATGCTCCGCGGCGGATCCGAAGCCATCCGTTCAAATGCAAAGCTGGTAGAGATCATAAGGAAGTCTCTCAAGGAAACCGGCCTCCCCCGGGGATGCGTCGAATTCATTGACACGACTGACCGAAAGGCGGTCGCCATGATGCTCAGGCAGGACCGCTTCCTCGACGTGATAATTCCGCGCGGAAGCCGGAAGCTTATCGACTATATCAGGAACAATTCAAGCGTGCCGGTAATAGCACACGGCGAGGGAAATTGTCATGTCTACGTCGACAGGTCGGCGGGTTTCCGGAAAGCAGAAGAGATTGTCTTCAACGCCAAGGTCCAGCGCCCTTCGGTCTGCAACGCGGCAGAGAAACTCCTCGTTCACGAAGGAATAGCGAAGAAATTCCTCCCCGCAGTATCGGAGCGGCTCAGATCGGCTGGAGTTGAGCTGAAAGGTGACTCGAAAACCAGGTCTATTGTGAAGCATGTTGCTCCGGCGACCGAGGACGACTGGTATCGCGAATACCTGGAACTAAAGATGGCGGTAAAAGTTGTCAGGAACGTCGACGAAGCAATCGCGCATATAAACCGCTACGGCTCGCATCATTCCGATTCGATCGTGACCGAAAGCAAGTCGAACGGCGAGAAGTTCCTGCGCGAGGTCGACTCCGCGGCGGTCTATGTCAACGCCTCAACCAGGTTTACGGACGGGTTCGAATTCGGGCTCGGCGCCGAAATCGGCATCAGCACGCAGAAGCTTCATGCGCGCGGACCAATGGGACTTGCCGAACTGACAAGCACGAAGTTCATGGTACGCGGGACTGGACAGATCAGGAACTGAGTCCGGAATGATCCGGCTACAGGCTCGGGGCGTTTTTCAAAACGAACATCGCCTGCCAACAAGAGAATCCAAAAGGTCATACAAATGATAGAGTGGAATCCCAATCAATATCTGAAGTTCGTCAGAGAGCGCACTCAGCCGTCGATAGACCTTGCCGCGAGGATAGAGCTGCAACATCCACGCTCGATCATCGACATAGGCTGTGGCCCCGGCAACAGCACGGAAATTCTTCGGCGGAAGTGGCCGAATTCAAAGATTACCGGATTCGACAGCTCGCCCACCATGATACAGAAGGCCAGGTCAGACCACCCTGATGGCGAGTGGATCACCGGCGACGCCGCCTCTTTTCGATTCAACGACAAATACGACGTCGTGTTTTCGAACGCTGCACTGCAATGGATTCAGGACCACGAGGCCCTTATACCGAGGCTTTTCGGAATTGTTGCCGACGCGGGCGTACTTGCCGTCCAGGTGCCCGCCGATTTCGAATCGCCGCTCAGGAGAGCTGTCGTTTCGGTGGCGGGGAATCCGAAGTGGTCGTCATATACTGCGGGATGCGACCGAATCATCAATTACCGGACGGCCGGGTACTATTACGATATACTGTCAGCGCTGCCGGGAAAAGCCTATCTCTGGGAAACCACCTACTACCACGTCCTTCCGACTCATGCCGACCTGGTGGAATGGTACAAGGGAACCGGAATGAAGCCGTTCCTCGAGAGACTTCCGGACGAAGCACATAGAAAAGAATTTGAAAACGAGGTGCTGGACCGGTGCAAAGATGGGTACGTTGTCAGATCAGACGGGAAAGTACTTTACCCGTTCAAAAGAATTTTCTTCGTACTGAACAAATAGGCCTTTGTCAGGCCCCTGCTCCGGTCGCGAGTATTGTTTTTACTTTATCCAAAAGAGTATCCATCTGGTAGGGCTTTCCGATGAATTCCGCCATCCCGTCGTCAAGGGACATGTTTGTCTGTCCATCCTCACCGTAGCCGCTTGAAAAAAGAACCAGAACGCCCGGATTTATCTTCTTCAGTTCCCTGTATACTTCTTCCCCGCTCATCCCCGGCAGCATCATATCAAGTATGACAAGCGATATATCGTCTTTTCGTTTCATGTACTCCGCGACGGCAGATGCACCATCTTCCACCTGGATGACATCGTATCCGCTTGTCTCAAGTATGTCGTGTACAAGCTCTCTCATCGGCTCTTCGTCGTCCACGACCAGGATCCTTTCATTTCCGCAGTTTGTCTCATTCATATACGACGGCCTTGTTTGTATACCTACCTATTTTGACCACTTAAGATTGGGAAGGTCCGCTCTCCCCCTCGTTACCTTCCACCTAGAGTAACCACTCGAGGCTCTCAATAATTCCACTTAGCCCGGACGCGTGCGGGATTTCGATGAACGTCGTGTGACCCGCATCACACCGGGCTCTGGAGGATTCACAGTAGCCGGGCGAGGTCATCTCCATGGATTTTCAATCCGATTTTCTTATGCATTTCATCCATGGCAGTTCATTTTGTCACCGGCCCCGAAACTCCGGTGCCAGGCGGCGGACATTGTCCGAAATCCGTCCGAATTTCGCTGAAAAGGATGTGAGACTTACGGTTGTGCAACTTTCCGGACCAGGAAGGAATGCCTCCCGCGAAACGCCGAGGAGGCAGCAGAATCTGCTCGATAAGCCGATAATGATAGTAGTTCGGCTTTATTCTTATGAAAAGGCGACTTAACTTACCCAGTGATTTCGCATTTGTGAGCATGGAAGCGCGGGGCGATACACGAGCGTGTACTTCTTACTTGCTTGACATTAACTCCATGCTTTGATATTTTTTCGAGCAACAAACCAATCACTAAATTTTGGAGTTTCTGCTATACAGATTGCTAAAGTGTTAGAAAAAACAACCATCGAATAGTTCTGGCAAGCATTCTGCTTAGTGGAAAGTATTAAGAGTCACATAAGTCATTTTGCGCTTCCAACTTTGCTCGTGTTGGTTATAAGCGCGGGGGCTTGGGCATTCCTGGAGTTGGACGGTTCTCGGCACGTCACAGGTGCACGTGCGGGGGGGCCGCTCACGCCCAGAGGAAAGAAGCAATCGGTCGCTTCTGCCCAGGCGTCCTTCCCGGACGCGATAAGGGCGGTTTCCGATATTTCTCCCGAGGTAGGCACGCATCCGGCGACAACAGGCAATTTTACTTTGCCGTGGACTCCGGTTGGCGGGGGAAAGCCTCCGCAAGTTCCCGACAGTTCGAAGACCCCCCATTCCAGGATTCCCGATTCAACTGCCGGAAAAACGCAGCCGGTTTCACCGCCTGTCCAGAAAGGCCTTATCGCAAAACAATCCGATACTTCCAAAGTAGTATTGCCGAGCCTGTCCGATTCGACGGCTCGCGCACCGGATTCGTTGTCGCTATCGAACAAGTCGGACACCCTGGCAGCGAAGTCCGACACGACCGCCCAGGACACACTCAAACTCTCGAAGTGGCTGCAGTATCTGCAGCCTCAGCAGCCACAGGCGTCGATGTTTCCGACTTATCAATACCCTTTGTTCCTCTACCCCGGGGCTCTGATACACAAAGCCACGATCGACTCCAGCGGAAAATTCGTCAGCATTCACGAAACCCTGCTCGGGAGCGACATTAAAATTCCGATCAGAGTTCCGTTGGACGAATATGTGAAACTCGAACGGGCGTATCTTACTCAAAAGGGGTGGGAAGATCTTGCACATCAGTATACTCTGACCCAGCAGAATGAGCTGGGCAGTTTCATGCAGGGCGTCACCAACATCAGTATACCGATCCCTGTGAACCCGGTATTGAGCATCTTCGGTCCTCCGCGGATCAACCTGAGGATATCCGGAGCGGTCGATATACAGGGAGCATGGCGAAACCAAAAGACCAACACACAAACACTGTCGCAGCTCGGCAACGTGACCAATCAGCCGGATTTCAAACAGGATGTGCAGATAAACGTCAGCGGTACGGTCGGTGACAAGCTGACGATTGGCGCCAACTGGGACACACAAAACCAGTTCGATTATGAAAACCAGCTCCAGATAAAGTACAAGGGATATGACGACGAGATCGTGAAGAGTGTAGAGGCGGGAAACGTTTCGATGACGACGCCGTCGACATTCATCGGAAGCAGCCAGGCATTGTTCGGTATAAAAACGCAGCTGCAGCTCGGGCCGCTTACGCTGACCGCACTCGCCAGCCAGCAGAAAGCGCAAAGCAAAACGCTGAGCGTGAGCGGCGGCTCACAGAGCCAGACTTTCACGCTTCATGCCTATAATTATGCGACAAACCATTTCTTCGTATCGTCCCAATACATTCCTTATTATGAAACATATTATCAATCGGGAACCGGCAATTTCCCGAATCCGAATCTTCAAATCACACAGGCGCAGGTTTACGTTTCTCAGCCGACGGCACAGCCTAATCCGAACATCCGCAAAGCTTATGCTTTCATGAACCTGCCGTCGCTTCAAGCTAATCCGGGATTTTACAAGACCTATAGATCCGATTCCAGTATCACGACGCAGGCCGGACTTATCGAGTCGGGACATTTTCAGCTTCTCAACCCGGGTTCCGACTATACTCTCGACCAAAACACCGGGGTTCTGACTATCAACACCAGCCTTACGCCTGACCAGGTGGTTGCGATAGCTTATGAGACACAAGGCGATTCCACTTACGGTACGCTGACTTTCAGCGACACCTCGAACGCCCCCCTCATTTTGAAACTGGTCAAGCCTCAGTACCTGGACCCTTCGATGACACAGGCATGGCAGCTGCAGCTCAAAAACATCTACGCAATCGGCGGACTGGGTCTCAGCCAGGGGTCGTTGACGAATGTTAAGATTCTCTATCAGCTCCCGGGCCAGACGCCTCAGGACAACATCGAAGGCATCAACCTTTTGCAGATATTCGGACTCGATAAGACCGGTGCCGGCGGCCAGGGACCGCCAGACGGTCAAATGGACTGGAATCCTCCTTACGATATCAACCCTGCGACCGGCGAGATAATCCTCCCCTTTCTGCAGCCTTTCGTGGAGGCATTCAAGCATCCGCTGGGCCCGACAGCGCAGACGACGATTACGAACCCCGATTCGTTTGCATACCCGGCCGTTTACGACACGACCTATGACGCGGCGCAAAACGACGCCACGCACGACAGGTTCATCATCACGGGACAATTCACGAGTTCCATTTCATCGCAGTACAATCTGGGGTTCAACCTCGTTCAGGGAAGCGTCAAAGTACTCCTCAACGGCAACCCTCTGAACCCGGATGCCGATTACACGGTAGACTATCTGACCGGCCAGGTCACGATACAGGACAAGGCCGCACTCGTACCCGGGGCCAACGTACAGATACAATACGAGACTAACGATATATTCCAGATTGCATCCAAATCTCTGATGGGTTTGAGGGGGGACTATAAAGTAAACGATCAGACCGATCTCGGCTTTACTCTGATGAATTATTCACAGCAGTCTCCGAACACTAAAGTCCGACTGGGCGAGGAACCGATCAGCAACTGGATTTTAGGCGTGGACGGAGGTTCTTCCTTCAATCTGCCGTTCCTCACCAAGGCGCTGGATGCTTTGCCTCTGATTCAAACCGACGCTCCTTCAAGGCTCACCGTCCACGGTGAAGCAGCTTACATGATGCCTAACCCGAACACGCGCGCCAGCCCGATACCGGGAGACAACGGGCAAGGGATTGCGTACATAGACGACTTCGAGGGTGCAAAGCGTACCATCAACCTGCCTATCAACTATGGGAGTTGGAAGCTCGCGAGCCCGCCGGCCGTCTCCGTCCTCGATTCACTGTATCCCGGGATCACCACCGCGGAGAAGACCGATTTCAAGGCCTGGGCATATTGGTACAACATTCTTCCGGCAGTTACGCCCGTGCATGACATCTGGCCGCAGAAGCAGGTCCCTGCAGACCAGCAGACTCAGGAAGTGCTGACGGTCGGCCTCCTCGATTCGGTGAGGGGACAGTATAACAGGTCCAAGGACATAGATTCCACGCTGAAGGCGAACCCGAAGCTTGCCTGGGGCGGGATGATGACACTGCTTGGGTCAAATGCGACAAACCTGACGAATCAGAACATAAACTATATCGAAATCTGGATGAAGATTGATCAGGCGCCGGGGGCCGGGAAGATGCACATCGACCTCGGGCAGGTAAGTGAAGATATCTTCGGCGACGGCGTACTACATACGGAAGACGTCACCGGATACGGGACTCTTCTCCCCGGATATGACCGCGGCCTAGATGGCATTTACGATGCAACCGAGCGGCAGGACTATCCATGGATTGTGCAGGACCCCGACAGACCATGGGATCCGAATGGCCAGGACCCGGACGGAGACGACTACTACTATCCAGGTATAGGGAATACACAACCCAGTGCCTACTACCGGGTAAACGGGACGGAAGGAGACAGCGTGACCGCCGAAGGGAAGCTTCCCGACACGGAAGACCTGAACCACAACGGCAACCTCGACCAAACGAACGCCTATTTCGAGTACACCGTGAACCTCGACACCACAAACAACCCGTTCATCACTGGCGGCGGCTCGCACGGATGGTATCAGTTCGAGATTCCTCTTCAGGATTACGAGCGGGCAGTCGGAAATCCGACGCTGTCCAACGTTCAGTATGTGCGCGTGTGGTTCAACGGCATGACGGGGCCGATGCTGCTCGACATCGCCGAGATGAACCTCGTCGGAAACTACTGGAGAACCCAGAACCAGTCCGACACCACGATGCAGGTCTCCGTCGTAAGTGTGTTCGACAATCCGGGCTACACCCCGCCTTCTCCCGGACTGCAGCCGGTCGATAACTCCAACCCCAGCGGGCCGATACAGCTGAATGAGCAGTCTCTGTCGCTTATCCTTAACGGACTGCAGGACGGCGACTCGAGGTACGTCTTCAAAACTTACCCGCAGGCGCTCGACCTTTTCAATTATCGACAGATGAAGTTGTTCGTCCATGGCGACCTGGGTTTCCACTACATCGACTCGACAGATTACGACGCGAGCGTGTTCGTGAGATTCGGAAGTGACTCGCTCGACTATTACGAATACAGGCAGCCTATAAAAGCCGGGTGGCAAGACCTCACGATCGATTTTGCAGCTCTGACCGCCATCAAGCAGAAGCGCGATTCGGTCAATCAAACCATCGCCCGTGTTCCTGCGAACAACGGCGTACCCGGGGCGACCTACTGGATCACCGGGAACCCTTCCCTGCAGAGTGCTTCCTATTTCCAGATCGGCGTTTCCAACCCCGCCAACACTGGCACCACACAGCCCCTTTATGGAACCGTCTGGGTGGACGAGCTCAGACTGGCGAATCCAGATAACACGCCGGGTCTTGCTTACCTGGTGACGAGTAATTTGCAGCTTGCTGATCTGGGGTCCGTATCTTTCAACTATACCAGCATCGACCCGTATTTCCATTCATTGACTTCGCAGTTCGGGTCGAGGACGCAGTCAAGGAACTGGTCGATAAGCGGCTCGTTCAACCTCGACAAACTCCTCCCCCGCTCGTGGCAGGGTACATCCATACCGTTCACGTACACCCACACGGAGAACTTCTCCGACCCGCTTTACCTGCCGAACAGCGACATACTTGTATCAGAGGCGGTGCAGAACAGGAGAAGTTATCTCATCCAGAAGGGAATGTCCCCGGATTCCGCGGCCATGTTGGCAGACAGTCTCCTTGTGAGTTCGCAAACCCTGACGGTGAGCGACGCCTGGGCAATACCTTCCATGCACATCGCCCTGCCGACCAAGGCATGGTATGTGCGCGACCTGGTCAACAACATAACCCTGGGCTTCAACTGGTCGGGTTCCAGATACCATGACACTCAGACGAAGTTCGGGGATCAATGGGGGTGGAATTTCTCCAGCGGCTACTCGGTTCAGTTCGACCCGATGGCATATTACACCCCATTCCCGTCGAAGGAAAAGGCGCGGTATGGCGAGAGCAAGAGTTTTCAGATAAGGTATCTCCCGAATTCGCTCAGTCTCAACATGAGCGCCGGCAGGAGCCTCACCATTCAAAACCTCTGGACGCAGGCTACGCCGATTATCACCCCCAACTTCACTTCCCAGCGGTCGGGATCCATCAACTGGCGTTTCACGAACAATGGAATCCTCAATCCGACCGTGGATTATCGCTTCAATATCAGCAGCTCCCTTTTGTACCTGGAGACCGATACCACCGGCGGCAAGACAAGTCTATTGCCGGATTCATATGTGTTCAGGCAAATATTCCTGAATAATGGCCTGGTTAACTTCGGAAAGGATTACAATTTTTCGGAGCAGTTCTCGCTGACAACCCAGCCGAACCTGCCTTTCGAGCTGCAGAGATTTGTCGATATGCAGGCAAGCTACAACTCCAACTACCAGTGGACCAACTCTATCCAGCAGGGCGCATTCGGAGTAGGAGCGGGCTACAGTGCGTCTCTCCAGCTCGGGACGAACGTACGGCTGAAGATGCTGACCGATCCGTGGTTCGGAATAGGAGCCGCGGCGCAGCAGCAACGGGCGGAAAGAGAAGCCCCAAGCCGCCGACGCGGTCGCGCGGAATTCGAGGCTCCCGATACCACTTCGGAAGGACAGGGAGGAAGCCCTCTCGCAAACGCAGTCAGGATTCTTGTCAAGGTGCCTTTCCTGGATTTCGAGAACATCGGCATCAACTTCTCTTCCTCGAATACGTCGCAGAACGGAGGACTCCCGTCTCAGCGGCCAGGCATGGGAAATTTCTTCAGAGTACCTTTTGTCCAGCCGAGTCTTCCCGATCTCGGACCCTCGCAGCTTTACCAGCTGGGACTCGTTTCTCAGCCGAACGGCGAGCTGACCGTCTTCAGGAGACCGGGATTCCCATTCGTCGGCTTCGAGATGACACCTGGACTCAGAACTCCGAACGCGAGAATCACGGACAACTACACGAATAACAACACCTTTGATTTGAAGACGTCCAGGAACCTGTGGGCGGGAGCAAGGATCGACCTCTCCTGGCACGTGGGCTGGGGATACACCAGGAATACGACTTACAGCACCGATTCGCTCGGAAATCCGATGGAAAGTACACAGTCTACTCTAGTGAGCGGACAGGTCAGCAGAAGCTTCCTCTCGCTTCCACCGGTCTTCATATTCTCGATGTTCAAGAGCGGGATGGGACAGGTCGCGACCGACTACCAGAACCTGAAGAACGCGGACCCGAACAACCTGCAGTCGACCGACGACCAGAAATTGTCGCAGGCCTTCGTGAACGGTTTTGAGACGCTCCCGTTTCTGGATAAGATCTTCGGATCGTACTTCCCTCGCATGAATTACTCGTTCCACTGGGACGGTCTGGAGAAGCTCCCGTTGTTCAGCAGTTTTGCATCGCATGTCAGCATCGACAACGCGTACCAGTCCACTTATTCCCAGAACTGGCATAACACGAACGGCACCGGCGAAGTCACCGACGCACAGACTATCAACTACGGTTTTCAGCCTCTCCTGGGACTGAATGTAACGTTCAAGAATTTCGGAGATGCATCGATATCCGGCTCGATACTGTATAACACCAGCACCCAGTATGCCCTTAACCCCTCGGCGCGGACTATCGCCGAGGCCTACACGGGCCAGTTGTCCATCACAGCAAATTACTCCAAGAGAGGATTCTCGATCCCATTTTTCGGACTGAACCTTCAAAACGACATAGACATCAGCGCAAGCTACACGGCATCACAAACCAGCAGACTCTCCTACAACTCGGACGCCCTGAGCGCCGGAGGTACCCCGATAGACGGGACGACCCAGATTACATTCCAGATTAACTTCAGGTATGTCGTAAGCCAGAGAGTCACGGCGGCAGTCTATTTCAGGAATACGCGCGTCGCTCCGTCCGTCCCCGGCTCACTGGTCCCCGGAACCACGACGAACGAAGCCGGGGTGAACATACACGTTTCGATAGCGGGCTGATCCAATGACCGGCGGAATCCAGGAAAACGATCACAAACGCTTCATGGCCGCAGCGCTCAATGAGGCGGAAAAGGCGTTCGAAAAGAACGAAGTGCCAGTAGGCGCCGTAATCGTGAAGGATGGAACGATCATCGCCCGCGCATACAATCAGGTCGAAGCCCTGCAGGATCCCACGGCGCACGCCGAGATCATTGCTATCGGCGCAGCGGCCAATCATCTCGGAAGCTGGAGATTAACCGGATGCACTCTTTATGTCACGCTCGAACCCTGCCCCATGTGCGCAGGGGCAATTGTTCTTTCGAGGCTCGACAGGGTCGTCTTCGGCGCATACGACCCGAAAATGGGGGCGTGCTCGACGCTTTACAATATCACCCAGGATGAGAGGCTGAATCATCGTGTCGAAATTATTGCCGGAGTTTCCGATGAGGACTCACGGCTTCTTTTGCGGGAGTTCTTTATCCGGAAAAGACCGGGCGACGAAAGATAAGGAGGGATTATGTTTCTGAATTTGAATATGGGAAAAGTTGCTTACCGGACGTTCGGTGAAGACAAGTCAAAAGGGGTGGTATTCATCCACGGTTTTCCCTTCGACAAATCAATGTGGGAATCACAAGGCGAACTTCTCGGGAAAGATCATTTCGTCGTGACATTCGACATCCCGGGACACGGCGAGAGTGAAGCCGGAAGCGGTCAGTATCTCATTGAATTCATCGCGGATCAGCTGTTTGCCGTGATGGACAACGCGGGTCTCAAGAAAGCAGTGGTATGCGGCCTGTCGATCGGAGGTTACACGGCGATGCGGGCAATCGAAAGAGAGCCGGAAAGATTCTCCGGACTGATCCTGAGCAATACAAAGAGCGCCGCGGACACGAATGCCGCGAAGCTCAATCGAGCGAATCAAATCAGGGCAATACTTTCGGGAAAGAAGTCCCAATTTGCGGAAGACATGGCAAAGGCCCTTTTTGCGCCGGAAAGTTTCAAGCGCAACAAAGCTGCCGTGGAAAAGATCACGTCGATCATGAAGTCGACTGACGACAAGGCGCTCATAGGGATGCTCATCGCCCTGGCCGCCCGAATGGACATGACGGAAAGCCTCGATAAAATTGCCGTGCCGACACTGGTGATCACAGGCGAGCAAGACAAGGTGGCAACGAAGGCGGACGCGGAACTGATGCACTCCAGAATAAAGGGATCGAAGCTGGCCATTATCGGCAGGGCGGGACATCTCTCGAACTTGGAGAACAGCGGCGAGTTCAATTCAGCGGTGATGAGTTTCCTGAAAGAAAATAATTTGTAAAGTAAATCCAGAGCAGCAGAGGCACAAAGTGGAGAAGGATCAATCTCTTTTGCCTGGTGCGTTTGTCACCTTGCCCCCTCTCCTCTCAGTACGGATTCTTTATAAACATCCAAAAAAATCCGGAAATCACCGCATATTGCACGAATCGTGAGAGGTTGTAGTTCCGCCGCTTAAGCGTCGACCAGGAGTATGCAACCGCAAGCATAAGCGCAGTGAGGCCGGCAAACACCCAGAGACATTGTGCGTAGTTCAGCGACGGCCCCATCAGATCGATCAACGAGATGTTTTTCGCACTCGAGCCGTAAACGATTAAGATATGCGTTACGTAGACGAGGAACGATTCGCGCCCGAATATCTTGACCGCCGACCACTGCAGTCTCCTCTTTTCCTCGTACCAGATTATTCCCTTCAATATCAACAGAAGCAATCCAAGCCTGAGAAGAAACCAGCCCGGCGAGTAATTGACCAGGTCCGGCTGGGGGAAGAAGGTTTTATGAAGGTAGAAGAAGACAAGCCCTGCCGCCACAAGCCCGCCGCCGATTTGAAGAAGCCTCCCGGCGAGCCTGCTTTCTTTCTCGAACGTTATCTTCTGTGACGCGATAGTTCCAGCTATGAGAAAGCTCGACCACGGAAACAACGGGAAAAGCGAGCCGTTCATCCGGTTGAGATACTGGCTGAAGAATTGCGGAAGAAATCCAGCAAACTCCACGGATCCTATGAACGGTGCTGCGACGACAAAGAACCAGAAAAGTCCCCAGACAGTCGAGCTGAAAATCCTGTCGCTCTTTATTAGAACCCTCAGAAGATGGAGAATGATCAGTGTGACCGCGATGCACTGTAGAATGTCCACGGCAAGTAAACTGGTAATGTCGGAGGCTGTCGAGCCGTGCACCGTCTTGTAAAGCGAGAAGTACGGGAGGTGCAGCAGATATCCCACGGCCCAGATGAAGAGGAGCCGCTTTATGTGCCTGAACAGTTCAGGTGAAAAGGTGCGGTACGCATCTCCTTTCCTATTCACCGCCAGAGTGAAAGAGAACCCGGCCACGAAAAGGAATGACGGCGCCACCAATCCGTTCATGAAGTCCAGCGCTTTGAAAGCCGCCATGCTCCTCAGCGGATCGAGGAGCAGCGCATTCACGACATGCGTCTCTATCATGAAGATTGTTGCCAGTCCCCTGAACTGGTCGATATAGCCTATTCTTGCCCGGGCCATTTATTGTGAGCTGCTACTGGGTGCCCCCTGCAATCGTCCCGAAGAAAGCTTCCCTGCGATATCTCTGTTTGAGTTCTTCAAGGCTGTCGCCGCCGAATTTCTCCAGGATGGCGTTTGCCAGCACCGGGGCTGCGACGTTCTCGGCCACTACGCCCGCGGCAGGTACGGCACAGAAGTCGGATCTTTCTCTTCGCGCCTCTATGTTCTTCATCCTTGAAAGGTCGATGCTCCGAAGCGGCTTCATCAAAGTAGATATCGGCTTCATTGCGGCGCGGATCCAGAGAGGCTGACCGTTCGTAACTCCCCCTTCCAGGCCTCCCGCCCTGTTCGTCGGTCGGACGATTTTCTTGTTCTTCAGCAGAATCTCGTCGTGAACTTCGGAGCCGAATACCGTCGCGTTCCTGAAACCCTCGCCGATCTCGACACCCTTGATCGCGTGTATCGACATCATCGCCTGCGCGAGCTGCCCGTCGAGTTTCCTGTCGAACTCCACGTAGCTGCCGAGGCCGATGGGAAGTCCCGTGACGAATACTTCGACGATGCCGCCGAGAGTATCACCTGATTTCTTCGCCCGCTTTATCTGCTGTATCATTTTGTCCCCGATTCCCTTGTCGAGGCACCTCACTTCCGATTGGTCCGCCTCGATGGCAATCTCTTCGGCGCCGTGTTCAAGTTTCATCATCTTCGCAAGCGCGGCATCGAGCTCTTCCCTGTTTTTGTAACCGGCACTCCCGATCGAAAACACGTGGCTGCCGATTCTCACACCTAGTTCGGCGAGGAGCCTGCGGGCGACCGAGCTCAACGCTACACGCATCGCAGTCTCCCGCGCGCTGGCACGCTCGATTACATTCCGGATGTCGTCGTACCGGTACTTGTATTTTCCGACAAGATCTGCATGTCCCGGTCTCGGGACCAGTACTTTCTCAATTTCGATCTTTACCGGATCGGCGGACATTTTCTCCCCCCAGTTTTCGAAATCCCGGTTCCAGATCACAAGAGAGATCGGCGAGCCGATCGTCTTCCCGTGCCTGACACCCGTGAGAATCTCGACACGGTCGGTTTCTATCTTCATCCTGCCGCCGCGGCCGTAGCCCTGCTGGCGGCGGTGGAGCTGGTGATTTATGTACTCGGCGGTTAGTTCGAGGTTCGACGGTACGCCCTCGATAATTCCTACGAGCGCTCTGCCGTGCGATTCGCCTGCGGTAAGTAATCTTAACATAGCGAGGTTAATATAAGAAAAATCGCCGTGGAGTAGAAAGCCGTCCGGAGAGGTTCACGACCGGCTTTCCTTCCACGCTTTGTATGTATGGAGCTCCTGTTCCACCAGCTTGAGGCAGACAGAAACCACGGCTGCATCGTCGAGATAGCCTATTACAGGTATGAAATCGGGTATAAGATCAATCGGGCTGATGACATAGAGAAGCGCGAACACGATGGCGGAAAGTGCCCACCATGGAATCGTCCTGTATTCCCCCGTCCAGTAATCCTTCACAAGCGAAATCAGGAGCTCGACGTCCTGAAGATACTTACCGAGAGGGCCCGCGTGCTCGAACTTACCCCGAATCTTCTTCGCCTTATCCACAACGTTCGCAACATCCTCATCGCTGATTCCGGCCGCCTTCCTGCGAAGGTATTTACTATTGATCCAGGGAATACGGAATTTCATTTCTGACGCGCTTATTTAATCTTCATCTAATTTCTCCAGGGGCAATTTACTCTTTCCTGCGTCGCGGCTCAACGTCACTTTTCCCTGCGGGGATCGGGCAGTCGGATAACGCCGTGTTAAACTCACTGAGGGCATTGAGTGTCAAAGGGACTAGGTGCAAACATGCTGAAATCCCGATATCTATTATTCAGTTTCATTTACTTTTCTCTCATCCAATCCGCTTCATACGGACAGGTATATTCTCTGAGCGGGAGAGTGCTCGACTCGAACAGATCTCCTCTTCCCGGAGTGCTCGTCCGCCTGATAATTCCAAGCGACACCACCTCCTCCTACGTGGCGACTACAGACGCAGCGGGCTCGTTCCACTTCATAGGTATTCCTCCGAATGTATATCGCTTGAAGGCAACCGCCATCGGCAGGCACCCTCTTGCCTTCAGCGTACGACTCACCGGCAAACCCCTCGACCTCGGTACCCTGATAATGGAGGATTCCCCTATCCAGGTTCAGGGAGTGACCGTCGAAGGACGGATACCACCGGCCGTACAGGTAGGCGATACGACCGAATACGCCGCCGGTTCGGTGAAGATCAACAAGGACGCAACCATGGAAGACCTTCTCTCCAAGCTTCCCGGAATTGTGGTTAGCAACGGCACTGTCACCGCAGGCGGAGAGACCGTCCAGCGCGTCTTGATCGACGGGACGCCATACTTCGGTGACGACCCGACCATAGCCCTGCGCAACCTTCCTGCCGACGTGATCGACAAGATACAGGTGTATGACCAGGAGAGCGACCAGGCGAGGTTCACCGGGTTCGACGACGGGCAATCGGTAAGAACGATAAACGTGATAACTCGGCGCTGGCGTAGGCGCAACTTGAATTTCGGCAAGGCGACGGGCGGGTACGGCGAGAACCAGAGATACGACGCCGCAGGAAACATAAACCTGTTCGACGGCAACAGGCGGCTGTCGGTGCTCGCTTCGTCCAACAACACAAACAATCAGGACTTTTCCACCCAGGATATACTCGGCGTGGTCTCCACCGGCGGAAGGGTCTTCAGGCCCGGGATGGGGGCCGCATTCGGAGGAGGCGGCCCGAGAAGGATGAATCCGTTCGGCAACTCCGGTGGCGTAAGCGCAAACACCCAGCTCATCGGCCAGCAGCAGGGGATCAATACAACAAGCATGGCCGGCCTGAACGCGTCCGACAGCCTGTCGACCGGACTCTTCGCCCAGGGTAGCTACTTCTTCAACCAGGTGAACAACCAGAACCTTCAGTCCGACCACCGCCAGTATCTGCTCGGAGGAGACTCCACAAGCATTTACGACCAGAACAGCAACGTCGCGAGCAGGAATTACAACAACAGGATAAATGCAAGGATCGACTACAATGCCGATCCTTCGAATCAGCTGACCGTGTTGCCTGTCCTCTACTTCCAGTCGAACAGGGCAAACAATCTCCTGAATGCCCTCACGTTGCAAAACTCGTTGAATTCACTTTCCAAATCAAACACGAATTCGTTGAATTCAGGATATAATCTCACCGCTCATGTGATATACAGGCACAGGTTCGATCTCCCCGGTCAGACGATCTCGCTCGATATCGGCGCGGGAGCAAACAACAAACAGACAAACGGACTCCTCTCCTCTTCGGACGATTACTCCGGCGTACAGGCGATCCAGAACGATTCGCTCGCGCAGCAGTCGAACTACCTGTCCAACGTGAAGACAATAAGCGCCAGCCTTGTTTATACGGAACCCGTTACGGTAAACAGCATGGCCGAAGTCGTCTACAACCCGTCTTTCACGCAGAACGCTGCAGACAAGAACACCTACGATTTCGACCCGGTTACCGGCGGATATACCGACTTCAATGTTCCCCTTTCCAACTCCTACGTGGACAATTACTCCACACAAAGAGTCGGCATCGGATACCGCTGGCGCGATAACAGTCTCAACTTCATGGCGAACCTATCGTACCAGTACGCTTCGCTTCAGGGCAACGATTCAACGTCCACGAGCAGCAGCATTACCAGAAGGTTCGGAGACTTCCTTCCCATGGCGATGCTGATGTACCGGACTCCCGACCGAAGGATGCTGAGGATATTTTACAGGACATACACGACCGCGCCCGCTGTCACACAGCTCCAGGAAGTCGTCGACAACTCCAACCCTCTGCTGCTCACGACCGGAAATCCCAACCTTGTGCAATCGTATTCGCAGTCGCTGATAGCGCGGTACAACCTGACGACTCCCGGCCGTGCCGAGAGCATGTTCCTTTTCATGACCGCGACCTATACGCAGCATTACATCGCAAACGCGACAATCATTCCATCCCGTGATACCGTCCTTGCTGGCGGAGTTTCGCTCGCCCAGGGAACGCAGCTCACTTATCCGGTCAACCTTAACGGCTATCTGAATGCAAGGTCGTTCTTCACCTACGGTCTGCCGGTCGATCTGATCAGCAGCGCGCTGAACCTTAATGCGGGCGTATCCTACGGCAGAACTCCCGGTATGTTGAACAGGGTGCAGAATATATCGACCACAATCGGGCCGACGGGCGGGTTCGTAATAGGGAGCAACATCAGCCAGTACTTCGACTTCACGATTTCATATATGGGCAATTACAACTTCGCCCTGAATACGCAGCAGTCCGGCACCGGGGGAAATTACTATTCGCACACTGCGTCTCTGAAATGGTACTGGGAATTCTGGAGAGGAATCGTCCTGAACAACCAGCTGAGCAATGCACTTACCAGCGGGCTCGCTCAGGGCTACGACCAGAACATACTCCTCTGGAATATCAGTCTCACGAAGAAATTTCTGTCTAATGACCAGGGTGAGCTCAGTGTTGCCGTAAACGATCTTCTGGGTCAGAACAAAAGTGTTAACCGGCAGGTCACGAACACCTACATCGACGATACCCAGAACGAGGTCCTGACGCGCTTCGTCATGGTGACGTTCACTTATACGATGAGATAGAGCGTCCGGCCGGAACGAACGCCCGATACGGCCATGAGTTCACGCCCAGCCAAAGAAAAAGCCCCGTTCCTGCTCGCAGGGACGGGGTTTTCTGTAAATGCTGCTGACAGCCGATCGCTAGTTCGAATCTCCTATTTCGACGGCCACAAACCTGGACAGATAAGAGTTTCCCTGCTTTGTCAACACACGAAGCATGACCGCATCACCCGGTTGTTTGTTCTTCAACTCGCTGAGCAGGTCCTTCGGCGACTCGACCTTTTCGTTATTGACTTCGGTTATTATGTCGTTCTTGAAAAGTGACCGCTCGGCGGCGGGTCCGTTGGGCGAAACGGCTGTTACCACGACGCCGTAGCTGATTTTCGCCTCCTTCATTAAATCCTGGCTGAGAGGCTCGACAGTAATGCCGAGTTTTACAACGTCCGTCTGCCCGTTCTCCTGAGGCTCTTCGTTTTCGTTTTCAACCGCCTGGTCGGTGCTTGCAAGATCCTGCTGTGTAATCTCGACAAGTGTCACGTTTTTGGAGAATGTCTTGCCGCGGCGGAACACCTTAAGCACGACAACATCGCCCGGCTTATGCTCCGCGATGATAAGCTGAATGGCGTTTGCAGCATTCACAGCTTCACCGTCAACAGAAAGGATTACATCGCCCGCCTGGATTCCCGCCTTTTCTGCCGGGCTTCCGGCAATGACGCTCTGCACAAGCACGCCTTCCGGTTTCGGCAAACCGAGCGCCCGGGCGTCGGTCTCGTCTATGGAGGGATTCAGACGGACTCCGAGCATGGGCCGGCGAATCTTGCCGTAAGCGATAAGGTCCTCCGCCATATTCTTAACGAGGTTTATAGGAATTGCAAAGCCGTAGCCCTGGTTGTATCCGGTTTGAGTCGCGATGGCGGTGTTAATCCCGATGACCTGGCCATGGATGTCGACGAGGGCCCCGCCGCTGTTTCCGGGATTAATGGCCGCATCGGTCTGTATGAAATTCCTTATTCCCCAGCTGTCGGCTGAAACGTCGACGTCGCGTCCCAGCGCACTCACGATTCCGGCAGTCACGGTCGATGTCAGTCCTAGCGGATTGCCGATTGCGAGCACCCACTGCCCGACCTGTACGCTGTCCGAATTACCGAGCGACGCCACGGGAAGGTTGGTGGCATCTATCTTAATGACGGCAACGTCTGTTGTCGGATCCCTCCCGACGAGCCTGGCCTGGAACTCCCGCTTATCGTAAAGCTTCACCTTGATGCCGCCCTTTTCCGCCCCTTCGACAACGTGATTATTGGTTATGATGTAACCGTCTTTCGTAACTATTACTCCGGAGCCGATTCCCTTCTCGGGCCGGGGCTGCGGAAAGTTGAACTGAAAATTATGAAAGAACGGCAGATCCGATCCTTTCGCCTTTGGAGCAATGGTGACATTTACGCTGACGACCGTCGGCGTCACAGCCTTTGAAATGGCGATGAAAGCGTTTTGAGTCTCCAGCAGGTTTATGTCCCCCCTTGGTATGGGGGCCGGTCCACCAAGTGCAACCTTCTCGCCGGAGAAGCCGAAACTCGTACTAACGCCGTTGAAACTCATCACAAGCAGCGCCCCGAAGACTACTCCAACCGCGACGAGCAGCGCCGCGCCAAGCAACGTCCTCTTTCGCATCTTATTTCCTCCGAATCGTTTTGTTTTAAAATTATTGAGCCGATTACCCTGGTATTGATGCCGCCATAAACTGCAAAGACTTCAACTCTTTCAAACTGCCCGAGTGTTTCTTAAGGTAAACAAAAACGAAATCACGAAGTTCATTCCTGAGTACCGGTTCCATCTTCGCCTTTGCTGCCACGACCGGGCTGAGACGCACGAGACTCTCCAGGATAGGAAGGGCTGAGCCGGAAAGCTGAAAATCGATGTTAATGCTCGAAGAGCACTTCTCGCATAACGGCCCGCCCTTCTCGACAACATAGCAAACCTTTCGTTCCTTCTCAAGGTCAATCCGGTTTCCACATCTGAGACAGGTTGTGAATGCCGGCGCAAATCCCAGCTCGATTGCAGTATGAAGGCCGAAATGTATGAACACGTTTCCGGGAACCGCATCGGGTGTGTCCAGGACCGTCAGCGAATCGACCAGAAGCTGAAAGATTTTCTCGTTCTCGTCCTCGTCGTGCATGACCCGGTTTATGATTTCCACAAGCGCCATGGCAACCGAGAGCTTGTCCATATTCGAAGTCAGCGACTTGAAGTACCGGACGAATTCGGTAGATGAAACATATTGCAGCTGACGGCTCTCGCGCCGGTAAAACACTATCTGCAGGTAGTTGAGCGGCTGCAGTAACGAACCGAACTTGCTCTTCGGATTCCTTGCCCCCTTGGCGATAGCGCTCATCTTACCGTACCGCTTTGTGTAGAAGGTCACGATCTTGCTCGAATCGCGGTAATTGACTGCCCTCAGTACGACTGCTTCGGTCTTCTCGATTGACACGATCCAATTTAAGCCAGTTCCCGCGGCAAATCCACGCTATTTAACCGAGGTGGAGATAGCGAGGAGAGGACTTGAGCGATGGCATCTTTACACGGCTGCCGCCTCGTTATCCTTTTT
>JBJKPN010000127.1:0-6707 GCA_046706365.1 Candidatus Kryptoniota bacterium
GCTATCATATGGAAGTGTAAATGAGAGTTCAGGGGGAAATCCCTGATTACCCCGGTTACGAGGAAGTCTTTCTGTGGAAGATCGGCGTCTATGCTGATAAACTTGCCGATCGGATCTTCATTGCCAAAATACTTTTCTGCGGTGGACTGGTCTATCACTACGCTGTAAGGTCCGTCGAAGGGGGCAGACGGATTCCCCTCTATGAAATGGAAGGTGAAGACGTTGAAGAAGCTCGAATCGGCAAAGTAGAGCGCGTCCTCGTAAAATCTCTTGTCGCCGAAGCGGCAAAGGACCGTCGACCATGGAACGAACCTGGTAGCGTCCTCAACTTCCGGGAATTCTCTCTTCAAAGCAGGAGCGAGTTCGGGCATGGTTATGGCAACCTGCTGTACGCGGGCTCCCGGTGGAGTCTGGATTTCCACAACCCGATAAATCCTGTCCGCCTTCTTGTTGAACGTATCGTAGTTGAATTCGTTCAGCACGAACAGCATTATGAGCGTGAACACGGTGAAGCCGATCGTCAGCCCGGCAACATTGATGAAGAGATAAACCTTAGAGCCGGACAGGTTTCTGAAAACGGTTTTAGCGTAGCTCCAGAACACTCCTCACTCCGTCGGTAATATTCTCGTTGGCGATATGCCCGTCGAACAGCTGGACTATCCTGCCGGCCCAGCCGGCGTAATCATTCGAGTGGGTGACCATAACCACCGTTGACCCTTCTTCGTTGGCTTTCGACAGGAGGTTCATGACCTCGTCTCCGTTTCTGGAGTCCAGGTTGCCGGTCGGCTCGTCTGCCAGAACCAGCTTCTGTTTTCCGACTATGGCTCTTGCAACCGCGGCTCTCTGCTGCTGTCCGCCCGAAAGTTGTTTTGGGAAATGATTCCGTCTGGGCGTCAGCCTCATTCTCTCCATGATCTCCATCACCATATCTTTTCTCTCGGCAGACGGAATTCCCATATAGATGAGGGGCAGCTCGATGTTCTCGTAAACCGTCAATTCGTTTATCAGGTTGAAGTTCTGAAAGACGAATCCGATCAGCTTCCTGCGGAGAACCGTCCGCTGTTTCTCGGAAAACTTCGACACTTCCTGCCCGAGGAAGTAATACTCTCCCTCCGTGGGGCTGTCGAGAAGTCCCAGTATGGTGAGGAGGGTTGTCTTGCCCGATCCGGACGGCCCCATAATTGCAACAAATTCTCCGGAGTCGATTCGCAGGTTAGCGCTTGCGACGGCGACCGTCTCGACTTCATCGGTTCTGTAAACCTTCTTCAAATTGTTAATTCGAATCATAAGGCGGTCCTCATTGACTAATTAGTCGCTAATGAAGCGTCAAAAATTGTGCCTCAAAAAATGACAAAACTTGAGTTGTCAAATGCAAACATTTAGAGCAGGTGTTCGCTTCTGATACACAGAGTGTACGGATATGATACACGCTGCCTGACGACTGTCGGAAAACGCGTCGATTGCAGCCATCAGGTGGATCGTTGCCTGATCCGGAGGCCGTTCGCTTTATCTGGGGGGGATTGTTAGATTTGTGCATGGCAACCGACTTTCAAAAACATGGTAGCGCTCTCATCGTCGACGACGATGCCGCCATTCTGACAGCGTTCAATCTCCTTCTTAAACCCCATCTCAGGCTGGTGGACACCGAGAGGGATCCCAATAATATAGAAAAACGTCTCAAAACAATATCATATGACGTGATCTTTCTGGACATGAACTTCGCGAAGGGAGTAACCACCGGCGAAGAGGGGTTTAAATGGCTCAACAGAATTCTCAAGGTGGATCCGGACGCCGTCGTAATATTGATCACGGCCTATGGTGATATCGAAACCGCAGTACGGGCCATCAAAGAGGGCGCCACGGACTTCGTGGTCAAGCCTTGGCAGAATGAAAAGATACTGGCGACGCTTTCATCTGCCCTGAGGTTGCGCGCTTCTCAGGTTGAACTCGCGGCAGCCCGCAACCGTGAGAAACTATTGAGTGCCGACATGGACCAGCCGTTCCACGATATAGTCGGGAAATCGGAAGCGATGCAGGACATCTTTGAGACTATAAAGAAAGTGGCGGGAACAGATGCCAATATACTGATACTTGGCGAGAACGGTACCGGCAAAGAGCTCGTGGCACGCGCCATACATCGATTCTCGAGCAGGGCGGAGAGTTCTTTCATCGCCGTAGATATGGGTGCGATCAGCGAGACGCTTTTCGAGAGCGAACTCTTCGGGCATGAAAAGGGAGCGTTCACGGGCGCCACAAATGACAGGATGGGAAGGTTTGAGATTGCCTCTAAGGGAACGCTCTTCCTGGACGAAATAGGAAATCTCTCGCTTTCCCTCCAGGCCAAGCTGCTGGCCGTCGTCGAGAGGCGGGAGATAACCCGTGTCGGCTCCGGCAGACCGCGCCCGATCGACATCAGGCTAATCACGGCTACAAATATGCCTATTCACGAGATGGTGGTGCAGAAAAAATTCAGGGAGGATCTGCTTTACCGCATAAATACGGTCGAAATAAATCTTCCTCCTCTGCGCGACCGGCCGGAAGACCTGCCGCTGATGGTCGATCATTTCGTCAAGATCTACGGGAGGAAGTATCAGAAGCCGGAAATTCTGGTATCGCCAGAAAGCATGAAGGTGCTTCGCGGGTACCATTGGCCCGGGAATGTGAGAGAACTGCAGCACGTCATAGAGAGGGCGGTAATATTGAGCGACTCGAACACGTTGCGCCCCGAAGAAATGATTTTCAGGCGGACTTTCCCTTCCGTCAATGAAGCGCCCGAGGATTATTCGCTGGACGAAATTGAGAAGCGGCACATCCAGACGACCATAAAGAAGCATGCCGGAAACATGACTGAAGCGGCTAAAGAGCTCGGCCTTACCCGCACAGCCCTGTACAGGAGAATCAAGAAGCACGGAATCTAGACCGTCAACCAGCCGATACAAAATGCGAGTAATCCGAACAGCTCATTTCCCGCTTAAGACAAACTACAGAAAGTCCCTCAAATGACTCTGGACCGCTTCCGGCTGGCGGCAGTTACCAGAACTCTGCTGCTGACCCTCACGATCTCGCTCCTGGCTTACCTCCTCTACCACAGCGATTTGTACGAGATGGCCGGTCTCGTAGCGGTTCTTGCCCTGTACCAGGTTGTCGCTTTCGTAAGGTGGGTTGAAAGGAGGAACCGAAACCTCGCGCGGTTTCTCGAAGCTGTCGAGGCGGACGATTTCACTCAGAGTTTCAGCATGGCGGGTAAGAGCAAAGCCTTCCATGAATTGAACAAGACTCTCAACAGGATAGCGCAGAGATTCGAGGAAATCAGAGTCGAAACCGAGGACCAGTTCCAATATTTCCAGTTTGTGGTCGAGCAGCTCACAGTCGGCCTGATCGTCTTTCGCCAGGACGGTGAGATCGATATGGTGAACAAGGCGGCAAAACGTCTTATCGGCGTAACCCAGCTGAAGAATATCAAGGAACTCGGGCTTATCAGCAACGAACTGCTCGAAGCGCTGGAAAGTCGGACCCCCCGCAACAGGCACCTCGTCCGCGTGGAAACCGGCAGCGTGTCGGTGCGGCTTGCGGTGCAGCTTTCCGGATTCAGAATGAGAGGCCTGAGCTATACACTCGCATCGCTGCAGGACATGCGTGGAGAGATGGAAGAAATTGAGCTGGATGCCTGGCAGAATCTCATAAGGGTGCTCACGCATGAAATCGTCAATTCAATTGCACCGATTGCGTCGCTGGCATCTACCGCAAACAGAATGCTATCTAATTCCGAGGCGGAATCAAAGGAGAGCGGAGAGCGTGTCCCGCCGATCTTCGAAGACGTTCAGACGGCCGTCAGCACGATCGAGACGAGAAGCGAGGGGCTCCTTCGCTTCGTCAACTCGTACAGGACTCTCACTCATATCCCGAACCCGAAGTTCAGGATATTCCCGATCTGGATGCTTTTTTCCAGGGTCGAACAGCTGGTAAGTTCGGCCGTATCTCAAAACGGCATATTGCTCGCCACTTCAGTCAACCCTCAGTCGCTCGAGCTAACGGCAGACCCGGACCTGCTCGAGCAGGTACTTCTGAACCTTCTCATGAATTCCATTCAGGCTCTCGACGGAAAGGAGGGCGGAAGGATCGGCCTGTCGGCGCAGCTCGAGGAGAAGGGGAAGATTTGCTTACGCATCGAGGACAACGGATCGGGAATTCCCAAAGAAGCGCAGGAAAAAATATTCATCCCCTTCTTCACTACCAAAGATAGCGGTTCGGGAATAGGGTTGAGCCTTTCCCGGCAAATACTCCACATGCATCATGCGCTGATCAGTGTGTGGTCGCAGCCCGGTGAAAAGACGGTGTTCACTATTGTGTTCTAAGCGATTCGGATTGCTGTAAGGCAGGATCCCCGGCTGCTGGTCCAGCCATTCAGGCTGACCGATAGACTAAATCCTCCCTGTTATGCTGACATTTTGCGCCATTCTCCCTGAAGAGGAAGGAGATTTGGTCGGCCGGCTTCTGTGAAACCGACAGAAGTTATCGGCTGTTATGTCTTTTAAAGATGGAATATTCAAAGACGGCGGTTGCCAAATATTCTCTCCCGGTGAAGGAGCTTCTCCCGGACGTTTTTGCTTTTCCTCCCAACCCCGATAGTTTCGGAGGCGTTTCGTATCTTGTCGATTCCGGCGGCGGCACGTTTATGGTCGATGTGCCCGAGTATCTGGGACCAAACCTTGATTTCATCGAAGAAAAAGGAGCTCCGGAATTTATTTTCCTCACACACCGGGACGACGTGGCGGATGCCGAAATGTTCAGGGAAAAATTCGGGTCGAAACTTGTAATTCACGAATCGGAAGAATACGCGGTGAAGCGGCCGGATATCAGGTTCGGCGATTCGCTCGAGATGGGGGAAGCAAGAATACTTCACACCCCCGGGCACTCACCCGGTTCGTCATGTCTGTATTATGAGAAGGGCCGCGCGCTCTTTACCGGGGATCACGTCGTAACGCGCAACGGCAAACTGGCAGTCGAGAACTTCTACTGGACGTACGATTACCGAAAACAGATCGAAAGTGCGCGACGGCTTCTCGATCTGGATTTTGAATTCATACTTTGCGGTCATGGAGGGCGAAGGGTGATCCGGGACGCTAAACACGAGCTGAGATCGTTTTTGGAAAATCATGGGTAGCATTATCTTTACATCGTACATCTCGCACGGGGCGCCGACCTCTCTCGTCGAGAGGACCGGGATTCACGACATCTACGAGGGCCTCGGCAGGCTGCTTACGAAACACGGGGTCGACACAGTAATAGTCTGCTCACCTCACTATTTGTCGCGCCGGAATTTTGAAATCGATTCCCGATCGGAGGTTCCGTGTATACAAGACTACTACGGATTTCCCGAGGAGCTCTATAAGTTTACCTACGAGGCGCACAACAATACGGAGCTGGTTTCATCCATTCTGAATGCTGCGAAAGAAAAAGACCTCCCCGTTGCGGCGTCGACCGAATGGGGGCTGGACCATGGAGCGTGGCTGCCGCTTTACTTCATGTTTCCCGACCGGCGCGAGAAGGTTGTTCCGGTGTCGATATCCGGAAATTCTCCGGAAGAGCATTTCAGGTTCGGAGAGGCAATCAGAGCAGCCGTCCAAAGAACCGACGGGACATTTGCGGTGCTCGGAACGGGTTCGCCGGTCCACAGACTCGACCTTATAAGGTTCGGTTACTACGGGGAGGAAAAGTTCGAACCGGGCGACGAATTCGACAGGAAACTGATCGGGATTGTCGGGAGCGGAGACTTCGGGCGGATACTCAAGATCGGGGAGGAGATTCCGGCCCAATTCCGGGCGGCCGCGCCGGAAGGAGCGCTCAAGCCGCTGTTCGTCGCGCTCGGCGCATCCGGTAAAGAAGACTTTATCGGCACCACACTTTTTCACGAATTCATGTATTACGGTGTATCGCTGGTCGTCACCGTACTCAGCGCTCGTCCGGAACTACGCGGGGATCTGACGAATCTTCGTGCACCCGACGCGGCGCACAGGTAGCGGCCCCCCGCCGGCATTGCTATTGAGTTTTTGGGACTATTTCAACAGAAGCATCTTGCCGGTGGCGGTATGAATACCGGCTGTGATCCTGTAAAGGTACACGCCTGACGCAAACTTGTCCCCGTTGAAGGAAACCAGGTGATTCCCCGCGGCCTGCTCTCCGTCCACAAGCGTTGCAACCTCTCTCCCCAGTATGTCGTAGACTCTCAGCGTCACGAAGCTGTTTGACGGCAGCACATAGCTGATCCTGGTCGACGGATTGAACGGGTTGGGGTAGTTCTGGTTCAATACGAAAGTCCCGGGCAGACCTTTGGTCGGAACTATGGAATCCACGGTAGCACTGTCGCCGTAAACCTGCACCTCGGAAATCGAATACGGACCGTTGCCCGCCTTGTCGAACTGAAGCTGCAGATACCTTCCCGCTCCCTGCAGGCCGACTATGCTTTCGACTCCTCCCCTCGGAGGAGTGCTCTCGGAAACGGTGGTCAGCTGCGACCAGGTCGAAAGGTCGTTCGACATTTGCACCGAGACTTGTTTTGCGTATGTCTGGTCGGCCCAGAAAATGACGATCCTGCCGACAGAATCGACCTGGCCAAGGTCGATACGAATCCATTGAGACGATGAAGAATCCGCCTGCCACCGTGTGGAAATGTCACCGTCGGTGATGTAATTCGGATTACTCGCCGG
>JBJKPN010000128.1:0-21479 GCA_046706365.1 Candidatus Kryptoniota bacterium
AATTGCAGAGATAAAACGGGAACCGGTCAACACTCTCATTTCGAGAAAGCGATACGCGGTACTGTTTCTGAGAAAACGTTTGAAAACATTATACGAGGAGTTAAAAGAAAATGTGTAGCATGCATAATCACGACTTCAGGCGCAGAAGAGGATGGTGGTTCGCTTTCGGACTGCCGATCTTCCTGGCCTTCCTGGCTGTAGGGAGCCTGGCGTTCATGCTCCTGTGGAATGCACTTCTGCCGGTGATATTCGGCCTGAAGGCGATAGGTTACTGGCAGGCGGTCGGCTTGCTCTTACTGGCGAAGATACTTTTCGGCGGATGGGGAAGAAGGCCGAGCACCTTCCTATCACGCCGCCGTCACTGGGAAGAGTGGAAGAAGTGGCATGATGAACACCACGAGTCATCCCCAGGCGACCGTCCGCACGGCAGTGAAGGCGCGGAAGCCTGAGTCTTACGGGAGGGCGCCATGAGCAATTTTCATCTCTATTACAGGTTCACATACCGGCGTGCCCGGGATGAGTCGAAGATAGACTGGCACCGCGAGGAGCCGCCCCCTCTCCTGGTCGAGGCGGTCGAAAACGCGGGACCCGGAAAAGCCATGGATATCGGCTGCGGCACCGGCGTCTATTCGGTCTTCATGGCACAGCACGGATTCAAAGTGACCGCGATCGATTTCATACCGGAGGCGCTGCCATTCGGGATGAGGCGCGCGGAGAAGGCCGGAGTTAAAGCTGACTTTGTAGCGGCAGATATTACGAAGTATGAGAATCGAGAAAAATACAATTTGATACTGGATGCCGGCTGCTTTCACGGGTTCAACGAGAAGTACAGGCGGCTTTACAGGGAGAAGCTGCTCGGCTGGCTGGCGGAAGGAGGCCAGTATGTGCTTGTACACTTCAGCAAGGGGCATGCGCTCGGGATTGCCGGCCCGCACGGGAGAAAGAAGGAAGAGATAGAGGAATTCTTCGGACCGGAGCTGAAGCTGGAAAACTTCTCTCCGGAGCTGTTCGGGAAGCCGCTGTCCCAGTACAGGTTCAGGAGAAAGGTAGAACAGGGGTCAGAAGTCAGAGGTCGGGGTCGGGAAGAGCAGAGGTCAGAAATCAAAGCTCAGTAGTCAGAAGTTGAAAGCCGATCACCGACAGCCCCTGGCCAGACATCCGATGCACAAACAAAAAGAAAAACTGATTAGCAATGACAAGACTGAGAGGAAACGATGGAAGACTTAAGTGGTAAAGTAGCACTAGTAACGGGAAGTTCGAGAGGAATTGGTGCAGGAATCGCCCGGCTCTTCGCGAGCCGTGGCGCAAGAGTGGTCCTTCATGGCAGGGACGAAAACGCGCTCGGAAAAGTCGAAGATGGAATCAGGCAGAACGGCGGCGCGGTAATGCGTGTGATGGCCGACGTGACGAAGTTCAGCGAAATAGAATCGATGAGAGCGACAATAGAAAAACAGTTCGGTGCAGTCGATATTCTGGTCGCGAACGCCGGCGGTAGTTTCACGAAACCGGCACCTTTTGAGGAATTACCGGAAGACGGCTGGCGCGCGTCGGTCGACGGAAACCTTACTGCCACATTCCTGACCATCAGGAGTTTCCTGCCGGGAATGAAGGCCAGAAAGACAGGAAACATCATCACGATCTCTTCCGCGGCGGCGAGACGGGTGACCGGCAGGTCGCCCATTCCGTATTCGGCTGCAAAGGCAGGCATTGAGATAATGAGCCAGCAGCTGGCGGCGGAAGTCGGGCCCTACGGAATACGGGTTAACTGCATAGCGCCCGAGATGATACTGACCGAGAAACACATGGAAGCCGTGCCGCCGGAACAGCAGAAAGCGATCGCCGAGTATCACCCTCTGAAGCGACTCGGCAAAACCGAGGACATAGCCGAGGCGGCGTTGTTTCTCGCCTCCGATAAATCCTCCTGGATTACCGGCATCATACTCGACGTTGCCGGCGGGGCTGTGATGGTGTGATCATCGCTTACCCGATTGCGGCTTGCCTCTAACGTGAGTCGCAGCCGGTCACATTAGGTGAATGGAGCAAGAAATGGAAATATGGACATCGATTATCGCGATAAGCCTTTCGCTGGCGGTCGCCGTCGCGGTGACCTTGAATAGGATTCGGAAATACTCGTAGCAGGCGAACCGAAACGGCGACTCACCTTGAACGTGAGTACCGGTCAGGTATTGATCCCCAGTTTCTTCATCTTTCGCCACAACGTGGAGGGATTTATCCCGAGCTCTGCGGCCGCTTTGGTCCGTTTTCCACCGTGCTTCTTCAGGACGCTGATGATCACAGCCCTTTCCGCATCTTTGATCCCTGAGACGGACAGGGCCGGCGCTTCGCCGGATGCGGGCCGGATTCTCTCCGGAAGGCAGTCGGGCTGAATCACCTCCCCGCCGCAGAGCACGAACGAATGTTCGATTACATTCTCCAGCTCTCTTACATTTCCCGGCCAGCGATACCTGCTTAGAATCTCGTACGCTTCCGGCGAAAACCGGGCGACTCTTTTCGAAAATTTCCGGTTGAAATGATCGATGAAGTGATTGACAAGGAGCGGAAAGTCGTCCATCCTTTCCCTCAGCGGCGGTAGGTGAATGTTTATGACATTTACCCTGTAGAAGAGATCCTTTCTGAACCGCCCTGCCTCTATTTCCTCAGGGAGCACCTTGTTGGTCGCTGCAATAATTCTTGCGTTCATACTAATGAGCTTGTTGCCGCCGACTCGCTCGAACTGGCGCGTCTCGAGCACCCGGAGAAGCTTCGTCTGTACCGGCAGCGAGATGTCTCCGATTTCGTCGAGAAAGAGCGTGCCGCCCTGCGCCAGTTCGAATTTTCCGCCTTTCATGTTGATGGCCCCGGTGAACGAACCTTTTTCATGTCCGAACAATTCGCTTTCTATCAGAGACTCGGCAAAGGCGCTGCAGTTGAGGGCAATGAACGGTCCATTCCTTCTGCCGCTGTTCATGTGAATCGCCCTCGCTACCAGCTCTTTTCCCGTACCACTCTCACCGGTGATGAGTACGGAAGAATCGGTCTGCGATACGCTGTCGAGGAGCGTGAACACCCTCTCCATCTCTTTGTTCCTGCCTATGATGTTGTCGTACCCGAATTTTTCCCGGAGCTGCTCGGAAAGATTCCTGATTTCTGAAATGTCCATGAAAGTTTCAACCGCGCCGATCTTTTCGCGCTTGTTGTTGCGCAGGACGGCAGAGTTCACGCGTATCGGCACTGATCTGCCGGACCTGTCTCTAATATCGAGTTCGTTTCCGATTGACGGTTTACCTTTCGTGATAGTCCGTTCCATGTGACAGCCGTTCCTGCACATTTTCGATCTGAAGATGTCCCAGCATTTTCTTCCCACCGCTTCGCTCTTTCTGTAGCCGGTAATGCTCTCGGCGGAGTTGTTGAAGGACGTTATGTTCCAGTCGTTGTCTATCGTGAATGTCCCCTCGATGTTGCTGTTGAATATCGCGTCGAGTTTGTTTCTCTCGTCTATGAGTTCGAGAGTCTTTTTCTCGAGCTCGCCGCTGAGCGTCAGCATCTCGTGCGTGTCTCTGAAAACGAATACTGCACTGATTACCTCTCCCGATTTCGTGATCGGGGTTATCGATGCAAGTACGTTCCTCGCCTCTCCCGCCTTGTCGGTGATATTGACGGAAAGATTTGGGAGGGCAATGTTGTTCAAAAGGGAGTTTGAGACCCGTTCCTCGTCACGTGGATTTCCTCTGAAGAGGATGTGGTACTTCTTCCCGACGATATCCTCTTCACCGTATCCGGTAATCCTGCAAGCCGCTTCGTTGAATACGATTACGGTCCCGTCGCGCCCGATGACTGCAATGCCGTCCGGGACGATCATCTTTTCCCTGTTCCGGTCGATTATGCTGATTACTTCTTTCATTTATAGCCTTCCCTGATTCTGCCCTTATTCGAATTAAATTTTGCAAAAACATTGCATTCTTTCAACGTACGGGACCGCACCATTGCGGGAACGCAACGCATCCTGCTTCAGAAAGCTCGAATTTTATCGGGAATAGCGGTTTCTCAGCGGCATTCAATTTGTTTAATATTATGAACCGATGTGCGTTGACGAGTGAAACAATCCGGAGGTTTAGATGCCGAATCTTGATCGTACAGGTCCGCAGGGCATGGGCCCTGTGACCGGAAGAAGAATGGGGCGGTGCGTCGTGAAAGAAAATGTGGAACGGCGAAACGTCGCTCCTGAATATCAGAGGCCGGCAGATGCTCCCGCGTACGGCGTCGGACGGGGCGGAAGACCGCTCGGAGGCGGTAACGGCAGGCGCCGCTTCGGGCGAAGATCCGACCGCTGAATGATCGTCGCTGTCTCCACGGACATGCAGGACACCGCTGCCGCCGTCTCATCAAACTTCGGCAGGAGCAGGTACTTTGTGCTGTACGACAACGGTGACCGCGAGATTCTCCAGAACCCGTATGCCGACTCGCTGGGCGACGCCGGAATCCAGACTGCTCAGCTGCTGATCGGACGGAATGCCGGCGCCGTGATAACCGGGCGAACGGGGATAAATGCACTGAGAGTTCTTTCGTCGGCCGGCATAGCGGTGTACAGATGTCAAGGACGTACGGTCTCTCAGGCTGTCACACTCTTTGCGGAAAACAAGCTGGAGAAACTGGATGAAGCCGGATTGGAAAGCCGGCGGAGATATCGCAGGCGGCAACGAGGGAGGCTCGACAGGAGGAAATGAAGGAATTACTCGTGGAAGGAATATTCATCCATCGACGGGTCTTTGCGCCGGGCACTATTATGCCGGGATATGCAATCCGGGAAGGACCGGCGCGTTCGGATGTAAAATTAAATGCGTCTATGGCGGTAATTCAAACGGGCGCAGCTTGAAGAATCATGAAGGACAAACAGTAACAAGAAAGCAGAGGACATATGAATCGAAGATTAGCCGTTGCAATTGAACAATCGGGCTCCGAGGAGAGAGTCGCCGAACATTTCGGACACTGTTCAAAGTTCAATATCTGCGAACTGGACGAAGCGAACAGGCTGGTGAAACAGGAATCCTACTTCAACCCCCTGAATGGGGAACACGGCGGGGCCTGCCAATTGCCGGGCTACGTCAGGCAATTCAACGTCAGTGTGATAATTGCCGGCGGGATGGGACGCAAGGCGGTTTCCGGCTTCCAGCAGCTCGGCATGGAAGTCATAACGGCCCCCGGCCTACTCTACAAGGATGCCGTCGAACTGTTCGCGGAAGGCAAGCTGAGCGGCTACGAGGAATGTGCGGGTCATGACCACCACGCATAATTGGTCGGATGCCAATCCAAACCACAACAGACACAGAGGCACGGACGAATATTGCACGGTCTCATTCAATGTGTCTCTCGTGTCTCTGTGGTTTGCCTTTCGGTACCCAACTGCGGTTGAAATCGGGAGGCCGGTTTGATACTGCCGATATATCTCTATGGTGCACATACCTTCGACGAACCGGTGCAGCGAATTACCCGGTTTAACGGCAGCCTCGTCGGACTGATTCGCGACATGTTTGAGACGCTGCGCAACGGGGACGGCATAGGTCTGGCGGGTAACCAGGTCGGGCTGCCGGTTTCCCTTTTCGTTATGGATCTTTCCGATACCGAGGGCCATCCAGGCGAAAAGCCGCTCGTTGTGATCAACCCGGAGATTCTGGAAACCGAAGGGGAGCGCGTCATGAATGAAGGCTGCCTGAGTATTCCGGGAATCTGGGAAGAAGTGATTCGTTCCGACAGGATTCGCGTCCGCTTCACCGACGGCACTTTCAAATCAATTGAGTCTGAATTTGACGGCTCGTGGTCCCGTGTGTTTCAGCACGAGTACGACCATCTTCAGCGGAAATTCTTCGTAGACCGTCTCTCCGCGGTCAGAAGGCAGCTTCTCAAGCCGAAGCTTTCGGGGATAAGAAAGGGCGAAGCCGAGACGCGTTACCCTGTCGTTACTGCAGCGGCTGAGAAATCGGGTAAGAACATGAGAGCAGCCGAGTATGGTTTTAGCGTCCAGAATTAATGAAAGGTCACCATGATGAGCCATGAGCACAGCGGGAAAATGGGAGCCGGCGGGTTTTGTGTCTGCGTAAGCTGCGGCTACAGAAAGCCGCATGAGCGGGGCGTACCCTGCATGGAAGAGAAATGCCCGAAATGCGGGAAAGTCCTGTTCCGGGAAGGGTCGGACCACTATAAAATGGTTATGGAAACCAGGAAGAAGGAGGGCAACGGGCGGGTGTGAAAGGGTTTTTCCATCTCATCACTGTCGTTAAGGATCCCGAAGCAGTCTTCACCAAACAAGGGCAGGGCTTCATGGAGAAAAGATGATCACATTCGGGCCCATTCCGTCGCGAAGGCTCGGTCGCAGCCTAGGCATCAACAACATACCGCCCAAGGTCTGCAGTTATTCCTGTGTATATTGTCAGGCCGGAATCACCGACACCCTTTCAATCGAGAGAAGGAGCTTTCTTTCGACCGATGCCGTCTATTCCGAAGTCGCCGGGAAACTCGATTTTCTTCGAGCCGGGGATGAACAAATCGACTATATTACTTTCGTACCTGACGGAGAGCCGACACTGGACGTAAATCTCGGCTCGACGCTCAGGAGACTGAAACCTCTCGGAGTGAAGCTGGCCGTCATCACGAACGCCACACTGTTGTGGGACGAAGGAGTCCGGAACGATTTGTACGAAGCGGACTGGGTTTGCGTCAAAGTCGACTCGGTGCGGGAGGAAATCTGGAAAGCGGTCGACAGGCCTCACGGTAAATTGAGCCTTGAGCAAATCAAGACCGGCATTCGTAAGTTTGCTTCCGGCTACCGTGGTATACTGGCAACAGAGACCATGCTTGTCGGAGGAATGAACGAAGATGTCGCACCGATTACCGAGACCGCAGAATTCATCGGTAAACTGAGGCCGAAGAAGGCGTACATTATGGTACCGACTCGCCCGCCCGCCGAGAGGTCGGTCATGCCGGCAGGTGAAGAAGCCGTAAATGCCGCTTACCAGATATTCGGCAGTTTCATGGAAAACGTGGAGCTGCTGATATGCCCCGAAGGAACGGAGTTCTCCTGTCCCGGCAGGGCGGACGAAGAGCTTCTCGGAATCGTTGCAGTCCACCCTATGCGGAAGGATGCAGTGAAGCGGTTCCTGAGCAGATCGAATGAGGAGTGGAATCTCGTCGACGGGTTGATCGCGGCCGGACAGCTTTCTGAAGTTGTCTACCTCGGCGAGACGTTTTACACGCGCAGAACCCGCCGTTTCCAGTCAGGAAAGTCAAACGAATGAGAGAGGATGAATCAAGTTGTATATTCCATCCAGAATATTTTTCACCAAAGGAGTCGGCAGGCACAAGGACTACCTGAGCTCCTTCGAGCTCGCACTTCGAAGCGCGGGGATCGAAATATGCAACCTGGTCAGCGTCAGCAGCATATTCCCGCCGGGGTGCAAGAGGATCAGCAAGGAAGACGGGCTTAAGGAACTGAAATCCGGAGAAATTACATTTGCCGTAATGGCCCGTAATTCCACAAACGAACCCAACCGGCTCGTGGCTGCGTCCATAGGAGCGGCGATCCCTGCGGACACGGGTCAGTACGGTTATCTCTCGGAACACCACGCGTTCGGCGTCAATGAGAAACTGGCGGGCGACTATGCGGAGGATCTTGCAGCCCAGATGCTTGCAACGACACTCGGGGTGGAGTTCGATTCCGACACCGATTGGAACGAAAGGGAACAAGTGTTTAAAATGTCGGGGAAAATAGTCCGCACGTTCAACGTAACTCAAACCGCGGAAGGGGACCGAACCGGTCAGTGGACCACGGTGGTTGCTGCAGCAGTCCTTCTTCCCTGAAAGAGGCAGCGAGATGGCAGATATTAAGCACGGAAATACGGTCGAACTCGAACTGGAGGCAAGAACCTACGATATCGATATCGCAGGGCACGTGAACAACATTGCTTACGTACGGTGGCTGGAAGATCTCCGGACGGCACTCATCAGGGAGAAGTTCGACCTCAAACGGATTTTGTCCGAGGGGTACTACCTTGTCGTCACGTCCACTACGGTGAAGTACAAAAGGGTGGTCAAGCTGTTCGACCGACCTGTGGGAAGAATGGTTCTTGAGGATCTGCGCCACGGGATGTTCACCCTGAAGGCAGACATAACCGTAGATGGCATGCTTTGCGCCTCAGCCGAACAGAAATGCGTTCTGATGAAATTGTGCGATTCGACGATATTGAAGGGAGACGAGATAGGCCGCTTTGCTGCGGCCTGATTCCGCGATATTCGGGCCCCGGCAATTTCTCTTTCGAACGGGTCACACAGTTGCCAGAGGCACGGTAACGAGAAAAATCACAGCGCTGAACAGAATAACGAGAGGTCCAGCCGGGAAGCCCGTCAAAGACGCGGCAATTATTCCGACGACTGCCGAGATTATTCCAAACCCGCCCGCAATCAGGCCGTACTGCGAAAGCGTTCTGCTTACGTTCCTCGAGGCGGCCGCAGGAATTGCAACAAGCGCTGCCGTCATGAGCCCGCCTACCAGGTCGACTCCAAGTGCTACAATAACCGCTATAGCCGACAGGTAGATGAGATTGTAGAGTCTGACGTTTATCCCCTCCGTCTTCGCCACATCCTCATGAATATTCAGGAGCATAATCTTTGAGTAGCTTTTGTTGACTGCAAGGAAAACGGTTGTTCCCAGAATGACCGCGGCCAACGTTTCGTAAGCCCCGACTTTGGAAATGTTTCCGACAAGCGCCGCCTCGGCTTCATCTATCGGAAGAAACAAGAACGCGGTCGCGACCCCCGCAGCGAACACTATGGCAGTCAGCGCTTCCATCTGCAGTTTCGTCTTTATCTCGAGAACCCAGATCACCAGTATCCCGAGGACTACAAACGGGAAAGCTCCCAGGGAAATGCTGAACCCGTACACTATCGCGAGTGCCGCTCCGGGGAGTGCAAGGTGTCCAAGCGGCCCGGCGACGACGGCCATTTTCCGTGACAACATGAGAGTCCCGAGATACGCGGCAGAGCCGGCTATGAACACTCCGCTGATTAAACTCAACAATAATTGATCGGTCATCGTTGTAAACCTCGTTAATGCGTGTAAAACTTTACTTCTGTTCCGTAAATATCGCTTAGGACTTCCGGAGTCAGGATCTCTTTCGGGACGCCGTAGCAGCGGTGGCCGAACTTTGTCAAACAGAGAACGTGCGTCGAATAAGCGTACACTATATTGAGATCGTGTGTAACGTTGAGAATTGTCAGTTTCTGCTTCTGCCAGATGTCTCTCAGAAGAGAGTAGATCGTCTCGCCTCCCGCGACGTCGATGGCCGTGGTAGGCTCATCCAGCAGGAGTATATTCGGGCCCGACGAGAGTACCCAAGCGACAAGCATCCTCTGAAACTCTCCCCCCGACAAATGGCCGGCCTTCTTAGTCATTACCTCCTTGCCCAACCCTACAAGCGATAGCCGTGCCACAGCATCCTCTTCCTTCACGTTCTTCAGGTAGAAGAAATCCTTTACGGTCAGCGGCATATCCCTTACCGACATCTGATTGAGTCCCTGCGGCAGATAGCCGACTCTCGGCTTCTTGTGCCAGGTTAGATCACCCTCGTGTGGGATCAAACCGAGGAGCGACTTAAGAAGCACCGTCTTGCCCGATCCGTTCGGGCCGAGTATCGTAAGAAACTCGCCTTCATTGGCGGTGAAATTCAAACCGGACAGGATCGGAGTCCTGTCCAGCGAGACACCGAAATCCTTCACTTCGAGCAGTACATCTTTCATTTATTTACCTCGCAATTGCGCAAATGCAGTTTCTAAAGACCACCACTTCCTCGCTTTCGCATTCTCCCGCTCGCCACAGCAAATGCCGATCTTGACAATGAACGACGGGCAACGGGATTTCCATGATGTTTGGTCCGGATTCGAAATCATATGTCTTCTCCGGATGGGCTCAGGCTTAGTCTCCCGTGTTTGACTCCCTTGAAGCTCAGGATCTTCTCCGCAATCTCCCCGATTTTTGCAGCCTTGTCGCTGAGGATGATCACCTGTAGGCAGTTCTTTTGGTCCGTATGGACATGCGAGGCCGAGATGATACTCTTGTAATGCGCGTGTTGAAAATCGGTGATCTTCGCTTCGAGCTCGCGAACATGGTGGTCGTAGACGAACGAGAGAACCCCAAAGGCGCGCGAGCTCCCGTTGTTGTTACCCTGGTTCACGAGTTCTTTCCTGACAAAATCGCGGATCGCTTCAGAGCGGTTCGTGTAGCCTCGTTTGCCTATGAGGCCGTCGAATCGATTTAGGAGCCCGGCGTCCATCGACACTCCGAAACGTATTAGTTTGTCCTTCATCTGGTGCTACCTTTTTGACAAATGTAGCACGCCGCCGGTTAAACTTCAATCGCCCTGCTGTCGCGAACAGCTGAGGCGCGGCGAACCCCTTTTGCGAGCCCGGCATCCAACAGAAGTAACCTGATGCAGGAAAGATGAACAAGAACCACTGGTACGACGGACGATTTTATGATGCTTTCATTGCACCGAATCAGGATCCGGCCTTCGCTCATGTTATGGAGATCGTAAATGAGGGCTCCACCGTCCTGGATGTCGGCTGCGGAACCGGCAGGCTGGCTTTCCGGCTGGCCGGCAAGTGCTCAAGAGTCGACGGATTGGATCCCTCCAGCCGAAATATAGATATAGCTCGTGCAAAACTTGAGAGCCTGGCAGGCGGGCAGCTTCAGTTTCATCATGCCGATGCAGTGGAATTCGTGTCGAATCGGGCCGGGAAGTACGACTATGCCGTCATTTCTTACGTAATTCACGAGATCGAATCGGGCGACAGAGCTGAGATTCTGGGGATTCTCTCAGCTGCCGCGCGCAGAATCATACTCGTAGACTACGCGGTACCGCAACCCGCCGGTGTTCGCAGGGCATTCGACGACCTGGTCGAGCTGGCTGCGGGGTGGAATCATTACAGGAATTTCAGGTCGTTCGTCGAGGAGGGCGGCCTGTCGGGACTCGTGAAGAGAGCAGGTCTGAGTTTCGTCGGCAAACCCGTGAAGGTCGCATCGTCCGGGGAGATAATTGTTGTGACTTCCGACAACTGCGACTCATTGTCGTGTGAGTCGTAGCAGCATGCGGATGCATCTTTTTGCCTTCGATTGCATCATACCGATAAAATTGAGCGGCCGGGAATCAGGGGACGAGCATGAAAGGTTTTGCTCCCGGACATTAAAAATGGCCGGCTAATCGTTTAAAATTGTCAATAAGATTGGAGTCGTACAGAGTATGCTGATGGATAAATCATCTATTATGGAAAAGGTCGGCAATATGCCCGCCGGCGTCTACTCGGCATCCAACAAATACTGGTGTGTGACGTGTAAACTTCTCTTCGATATCGACAAGCCTGTTTGCCCGTACATGCCGAAAATGTGTATAAACACGCCCGTCCCGGTCGAGGTAATGAAGCCGGAATCTACCGTCAGCATCGAGAAGTTCGGACTATTCTATCCTAAGATTCCTCAGAAGATGATGAATTTCCTGGCAGGCGAGAATCCTGAGGAGGTAGGCAGGAAATGGGCCGCTGCCTATTTGAGTTTCCTGAAAGAATGGAGATTCGAATACAAGAACGAGCCGCTCCAGACCCTCAAGAGTTTTATCATAACCGTGAGCGGAAGCGAGACCGCCCAGCGCGTGACACTGGAAGGAATCGTCTTCGTGATTACCGATTTGACTAAGGTGTGGGACAAAAAGAAGCTCTTCCCTATTCTGGATTCGGCTGCCGCGGTTCTCAAAGACGAGCTCGGCATCCGTCAGAGAATCCTGTTCGATGAAATGGACATAATCGGAGAGAACGCGACAGGGAAATACTACTGTTCGATGTGCAGGAAGTTCTTCGAGTTTTCTTCCCAGCGCGATTCGGTCACCTGTCCGCTTATGCCGCAGAAGTGTGTCGCCGTTCCGCACAGCCTCGACAAGGTGAAATATTCACTCCGGGATTTGATTTCCGTATACAGCCACTCTCCGGATGTTTACAGGCGCTTCATGAGTGTCCTCCCCCTGAGAGACGGGTGGCGTGAGTATCTGGCGGCGCTGCTCAGAAAGGAATGGAACTTCGACGTAATGAAAAAGGGGCTGAACTGCATAGCCTCGCAAATTGGAATCGACAACGAAGAGGCGGACTGCAATTTCGGGCAGAACGACGGCATGAAACAGATGGCCATGATGGGATGATGGCTGGAGTTTTCGTCGACAGGCGGGAAGAAAAAATCATGGTTCCGAAGTCGGAAGACAGAATAGACGCAAGGGACGTGTAAAGTTGAACGATAATATCACGATGGAGATAAAATGAAATATCTGATAGCATCCGAAGGAAACGGGATCGACGGCATTGTAAGTTCTCATTACGGCAGGGCGCCGTATTTTCTCGTCTATGACGACGAGACGAAGAAACTCGATGCGAAAGCAAACGACGGAACACTCGACCCGCATATGGTCATCCACGACAGTGCCAAGGCCGGTGTTCAAAAGATGATTTGCGGCGGCATCGGTCCCCACGCATTTCAGGTCGCCGAGAAATTCAAGGTGGAGGTGTGCATCACTTCCGGAATAACCGTGCGCGAGGCGGTCGGTCTCGCATCCGAAGGGAAACTACCGGTTACGAAGGAGCCTACAGTCCACCACCATCACGAACACGGCGGGCATCAACACATGCACAACTGAGCCTTCCGGAAGCCGAACCACGGCTGCAGAATCGCCTTGTCGGGGCCCCCGTTTGGCAGCGGTCGTGACAGATCAGAACATCCCCCGTTTCGGCCTCCATGCCGGTCTCGGGGTGGAGTTTCCGCCCATTCCCTGCCGAAATTATGCACCGACTCGCGAGCATTGCACCTCCAGGCGCGCAGGGTGGAAGAGAGGGCATTGCTTACTAATGATGCAAACAGCTGCTACTGCGCCACTCATTCCGGGAAAAGCGTGGACCCACTCTGCCGTAAACACCTGGGCAGATTTGAGCCTGGGGATACCCGGGGGGCTTTGAAACAACCTAAAGAAGCGGTATTTTGGACCGAAATAATTAGTGGGTACCGGCGTTCGGATGCCGCGCCCGCTTCTGGTATGCAAACTAAACAATAAGACCGGGCTTCGGTGCCGAGTAGAAGTGGGGAACCGCACGGTTCTACCATTTTGAAGCCGACATCCGGTCGGGCTCCTTTGGCAGTCAGGAAAGGTCAAAGGATTTTTCATTGGCTGTTTTGGACTATTATCAGGGAATGACTTTGTGGATTAGTATCCCATCGCGAGTAGCGTGGCCGCTTCCTCATGCGCGGGTTGCAGGGTATTTGTGTCTGCGGCATTCTCCCGATAGTCATCACGCATCCCTCCAACGGAAGGAGTACTGAGCCATAACTATCCGACGCAGACTTGTTGCGGCTTTCCTGATCTTCCCATTGATAGTGTTGGTGGCGGGTGGTGTACTTGCACTCGAACAAATCACAAATGGACTGAACAGCGCGCGGCACGAAGCAATTCGCAGTGCCCAGACCATGGCGGTCGCATTCAGCCACCAGCTTGACATTCAACCTGCACCCTCTCAATCGCGTTCAGATGGTATTCAATACTCCGTAGAGGAGATGAGCAAAGACTGCGGGTGCGGAATCGTAGTTGTCGACGCCGGCAGAAGGATCGTGGGGGACAGCAGAAACAAGAACCTGGGCAGCCTTTACACCGGTGACCCCGGCAAAGAGGTGAACCTGACCTTGAACGACGGAATCCCGAGGGAATTTACGAATCGTTCAGGCGGGAGAGATATCCGGGAAATCGTTGTGCCCCTTCGGGGAGAGAGTCGGCTGCCAATCGGTGCAGTTGTAATGGACGCCTCAAAATTCTACGACTCGGAGAGGGACCTGATACTTGAAATAAATGCCACCATAACGATCACCATCATAATCAGTGCAGTCTTCTCGCTGATAATCGGCGGTGCGGTTTCCAGGAATGTAACCGGCCGGATTCGTGGACTTGAAACCGGCGTTCGGGAAATCGACCAGGGTAATCTCGATTATCGAATCGACCATGAAGGGAAGGATGAGCTCGGGCTTCTGGCCGGTGCCTTCAACAGGATGGCTTCCGATCTCCAGGTTTCCAGGCGGCAGCTCGATGCCCGCGTTGCTGACCTACAGGAAAGTGAAAGACGATTCCGGCTGGCAACGATGGCTACACGTGATTTGATATGGGAGATGGATGTGAAATCCGGAGCTGCAACGTGGAGCGGAGACCTCTGGGTATTTCTCGGATACACAAGGGAAGATGTGGCGCCGACCTGGGATTTCTGGAAGGACCATGTTCATCCGGCAGATCTTCCACGGGTACTGTCGATAACGGAATCGGCGGTTGCTGCCGGTGCGGATTCCTGGTCCGTCGAGTACCGTTTGCGTCACGCCGACGGTCTCTACTCCGATATTCAGGACAGGGCTTACATCGAGTATGATAATGAGAAGAGACCGGTTCGTTACGTAGGTGCGGCAACCGATATATCGCACCGCAAGATGGCCGAGAGGATACTCTCGGAACGGGAGGAATCTTTCAGGGTATCGTTCATCAACAGCCCTCATCCGATGTGGGTGTACGACCTGGAAACGCTGGAGTTTCTCGAGGTTAACGATGCCGCCGTCGAAGGGTACGGTTATACACGCGACGAATTCTTAGCAATGAGTCTCGTCGATATTCACCCGCCGGAGGACAGGCCCCGTCTAATGGAGAACCTCGCCTCGGAACGCCCCAATCTTCAGCACTCCGGCGAGTGGCGCCATTTGCGGAAAGATGGGTCGGTGATCGACGTGGAAATCGACTCTCATCTCCTCGAGTTTATGAGGAGACAGGCGGCGCTCGTGACTGCGCAGGACATCACCAGGAGAAAGGAAGCCGAGGAAAAGCTCAGAGAAAGCGAAATACGTTTCAGGTCGCTGATTGAGAGATCGTCCGACGTTATTTCCATCCTTGACGGGACCGGGAAGCTCGTTTACGTCAGCCCATCGGTTTCTATCATCGGCTATTCCGTTGAGGAAGCGGTCGGCATGTCTGTTTTCGAGCTCGTGGATCCGGAGGAAACGAGCAAGCTGATGGAAGCATTGAACATGGTGATCCGCGAGCCGGATGTTGTTCACTCTTTCGGGTTTCGTTTCAGGCATCGGAACGGCTCGTGGGTGGATTCGGAGTCGACCGCCCTGAACGCACTCAACGTTCCGGAGATACGGGGCATAGTAGTTAATTCGCGCGATATCACCGAGAAGAAGAGACTGGAAAAGCAGTTCCTCCGCACCCAGCGGATGGAGAGCATTGGCACGCTTGCAGGCGGAATAGCCCACGACCTTAACAACGTGCTGGCGCCCATCCTCCTCTCGCTCGACATGATAAGGGAAATGAACCCGGACGTGAGAAGCGGCAAACTTATCGATACTCTTGAAGCGAGCGCCAACAGGGGCGCGGAACTCGTCAGGCAGGTCCTATCATTCGCCCGCGGTGTGGAGGGCGAGCGCACGGCTGTCCAGCTCAGGCACCTGATTCGTGAAATAGAGAAGATCACGCGGGAAACCTTCCCAAGGTCGATAAGTGTTGTCACGAACGCACCGAAGGATCTTTGGACAATCTCGGGGGACGCGACGCAGCTCCACCAGGTTATGATGAATCTCTGTGTGAATGCGAGAGACGCAATGCCCCGGGGCGGAACGATTGAGATCGCCGCTGCGAACAAAATGCTCGACGAAACGTACGTACACGGACATGTTGAGGCGAAAGTCGGACCGTATGTCGTTCTTAACGTCTCTGATACGGGAATCGGCATACCGCCTTCGCTTCTCGACAGGATATTCGAACCGTTCTTCACCACCAAAGAGGTAGGCAAGGGCACGGGGCTGGGCTTGTCGACTGTCATGACGATCATCAAGAGCCACGGCGGATTCGTCGACGTTTACAGCGAGGAAGGAAAAGGAACCAGGTTCTCGGTCCATTTGCCGGCCCAGATAGACGTCAGGCTTGTGGACAGAGAGAAGGAGAAGAAGGAGAGCCTCTCGGGCAACGGTGAATTGATTATGGTGGTCGACGACGAGGCAGCGGTGCGTGAAATTACAAAGGCTATGCTGGAATCACACGGCTACCGGACTATCCTTGCTACCGACGGGCAGCAGGCGCTCGGACTCTTCGCGGCGGAAAAAGGAGGCATCGCTCTCGTAATAACGGATATGATGATGCCCAACCTGGACGGCAGCTCGACGGCAAAAGCATTGAGAAAGATCGACCCGAATATCAAGATCGTAGCCATGAGCGGTTTGGCAAAGAGCGAATATCAATTATCGGAACTTGGAATGAGCGCCTGTCTCACAAAGCCTTTCACATCCGTTCAACTGCTCAGCACCGTCCGAGACGCGCTGGCCGCCGACCCTGTCGCCAGCGAATGAAAGTCGGAAATTCACGGTTCCCGCCCCGCTCAAACCGTCTGCGTATTGACGGACCGGTTGATTCAATCTCTTCGTAACCGTCTCCATATCCCCCGAATATTCACGAGCATCCGGCGAGTTACGTGCCCACCGGATGAAAGAAGACTTGTCGCTATAGACGACGGCCATCTCGGGCCGCTGTACCGTCCCCCTCCGTGTTCTCCGGTTTATGAGTTCGTCATCCCGCCGGAGCATCTTAAGTGATGCCTCGCAAGGAGGCCGCCTCATTGACCTGTTAGAGGAATGTCTTTATGCTAAATTCCATTGAGAGCTTCGATTAACAGGAGCCGTAGATTCAATTCAAAGAGAATTCGAAAAGGACAATTCGGGATGAAAGACAAAATATGCGTGGTTACGGGGGCAAACGTTGGAATAGGCAAAGTCACCTCGCTCGAGCTCGCGAAGATGGGCGCGAGGGTCGTAATGGTTTGCCGCAGCAAAGAGAAAGGTGAAAAGGCCGCCGATGAAATCAGGAAATCCAGCGGTAACTCCGCCATCACACTTATCGTCGGCGACATGTCTTCGCAGCAGGACATTCGAAAGGTAGCGGCAAAATTCAAGGAAGATTTCAGTCAGCTTCATGTGCTTGTGAACAATGCCGGCGGCCTGGTCCCGACGCGGGAGCTTTCGGTCGACGGAATCGAAAAGACGTTCGCCGTCAATCATCTCGGATATTTTCTTCTCACCAATCTCCTCCTGGATGTACTTTCAAAGTCCGCTCCCTCACGAATAGTCAATGTCGCGTCGTCCGTACACCATTATGCAAAGCTGGATTTCGAAAACCTGCAGGGCGAGCGGAAATACCGGCAATTCCAGGCCTACTCTCTTTCTAAATTGGAAAACGTGCTTTTCACTTACGAACTTGCCAGGCGGCTCGAAGGGAGCGGCGTAACCGTCAATTGCATGGAACCCGGGGCGGTGTACACCAACTTTTACAACAACTCCGGCTTTGGATTGAGGGTGTTCGCTTCTTTGTTCGGCTGGACGATGAGGACCCCGGAAAAAGGCGCCGAGACCGTGGTATATCTTGCATCTTCGCCTGATGTGGAGGGAGTCACGGGCAAGTACTTTAAAGACAAAAAGGCCGTCAGTTCATCGAAGCTTTCGATGAATCAGTCAATTTCAGCCCGATTGTGGGAGCTGAGTGAGAAGCTGACGAAATTGAGGTGAGTTTCGGCAGCCCGATGCAATTTTTGCGTTCGGCGCTGCCGGAAAACGATAGTTCCGCGCAGAAAGCGTTTGAAAGCAAATCAGGGGAACATATATGAAAATTGAGGGCATTCCGTTCGAGGTTACCGACTGGACCGGGGTCGGTACGACTGCGTCAAATGGGAGGACCGGAAAGGCAATCTCCAGGGAAATTGATCGGGGCGACATTCGTCTCAGGCTGGTGGAATATTCGCCGGGATATGAATCCGACCACTGGTGTGCAAAAGGCCACGTTGTCTGGGTGCTCGAAGGCGATCTGAGAATTGAGCTGGAGGACGGAAAGAATTTCAATCTGAAGGGCGGCATGAGCTTTGTGGTGGGCGACAATGTGGCCGCCCACAAGGCCTTCTCGGACAGTGGCGCAGAAGTGATAATCGTCGATTGACTCTTCGGTGAAGCGCATTTACATTCTCTTGATAACCTTGGAGGTGGCGAGTCGTGGAGAATCAGCCTTGAGCATGCTGGAGCATATGTCGCGACCATGACGGATATGAGCGGCGTGTACCGGAGCGGGAGTGCGGTCGGGAGAGCGACGCGGGCGCTGTACTGGGGAGTGGGTCTCGAGCTGCTGGTCTGGGTGTCGGCCTTCATCTACCTCGGGATTTTCGACCCATACACGAAAAGCGAATTCACATTCTGTCTCTTCTCAAGACTCGGTTTTCATTACTGCCCCGGGTGCGGCCTCGGTAGGGCGGTTTCGTTCCTGTTGCACGGCGACCTGCAGCGTTCGTTGCAGACACACATCCTGGCAATTCCCGCAACGATTATCTTGCTTTACCGCGTAATATCTTTGTTGAAACAACTGGTCGACAGGAAGTCGATTTTAAGTTCAGTTCATTAAACGGAGGAGCCGAAATGGCCAATATTTTCGAGTTGATGCCGATGCTTCAGGGCGACGAATTGATGTACGTGCAGAACGTCATAAAAGACATGAGTGATGACCAGGCGAGGCTGTTCGCGAACGTTTACAACGCCAGGAGAAAGGACCCTCAGCTGGTACTTCTTCTGTGCCTGCTCGGCTTCGTGGGCATAGCCGGTGTTCAGAGGTTTGTTCTTGGACAGGTGGGTATGGGCCTGCTGTATTTCTTCACCGGCGGGCTCTGCGTGATAGGAACCATCGTCGACATGGTGAACCACAAGAGACTTGCGTTTGAATACAATGTCATGGTCGCCGTGGAGGTGTCCAAGATCGTTAAGCAGTAAACAAGGCCGCGTACAGATTTTCTCTCTTTTGTCCGGCCGTTTCCGGCATCGAGTTCTTTGTTCGTTTTGAAAAATTGTCGCATCGCACGATTCATGAGTACATTTTGCCAGGACAAGATGTTGATCTCTTCATTGCACACTTGGCGGTGCAGTCTCACAAAAGAAGGGAGGCATTGCCCATGGATGAGAATGTATTTGACGATCAGTCATTCGTTCCGGACGGGACAAACGTCCTGAAAGCGCTCGGGGAAAGCAGCGGCCTTTGGCTGGATCTTAGAAAGGAAGTTCAGGAAGAATACGGTCCGGCGGTCGAAGAATGGAAATACTACGGTCCGAAAACCGGGTGGACGATGAGGTTCGTTTCCGACAGGGGCAACCTCTTCTTCTTCACAGCGTTTAAAGGCGGCTTCTGCCTTTCCCTTTTTCTCGGAGAAGAGGCGGTTTCGGCCGCACTGAAAAGCGATCTTCCTGCGAGTGTCATCGATGCCATCAGGAGCGCGACTCTTCAGGTAGGCGGAAGGGGGATCCGCCTTGAGGTCAGGGACAAGGAAATGGCCGAGGTGGTCAAGAAATTGTTGAAGATAAAGATGGAAACCTGACTCTTGCAGAGCACGGGTATTCCGGTACCCGGGAGCGAGAGTGCAAACGTATTTTTGCGTATCGAAAGAGATAAAGAGGCTTCACACCTTGTTGGAGGAGATGCACCGATGTTCTGCCCCAAATGCAAAACAGAGTACCGGCCGGGATTCACTCGCTGCGCCGACTGCGGTTTACCCCTGGTTGACACACTCCCGGAGGAGAGGGATGAGACCCCCGGGGTTCCTTATGAGAATGTCGAGCTTGTCCAGGTTCTCCAGACAAGGGACCGGTCTGACATGTTGAGTATTAAGATGGTACTCGATTCGGAAGGTGTCGAATACCTGATGCAGGGAGAATCCCTCCCGGTTTTGCGCGACCCTGTCGTCCTGCTGGTCAAAGCGGAGGATGCTGCGCGCGTGAAGGAGCTGCTGAAGGAAATCCATCTCAATTTTTCGAATTTGATCTTCAACCCGAAGAAAAAGAATTAAAGGAACGCTCCGCCGACAGACGGAGCTGTTTGCACAATTACATCCGTTAATTATCTTGTCGTATGACATCGAAACCATGCGTCCCGGCGGATGGTCCTGTGGGATCGAGGCACCGCCGTTTGCGTGAGTGCGATGCAGAGTTTGTCCCCTCCAGTAAGCCGCACACTTTCACACTCTGAAATCCTGACATGCAAAAAACTCATGAGCCGCGAAAACCGAAACGAGATTGGGTCGGCATCGATTTTCATTAAAAGAGCCGCCCGAAGCGCAATTATCCTGATCGCCTTTGTTGGCGTCATGCTCCTGATGCTGAAGTCTGTCTATTCGTACGCCTTCTTTCAGAATGTATCGCAGGAATTGAAGGCGCGGGGTTGGGCAAGTGCGGAGGAAGACTCAGTTATCCGGCCGCATGAAGAGGCGGTTTATGAGGCGAGCTACCTGTTCTTCAAGATCGGCGCCGCTTCGTTCCACCTTCTTGGGAAGACTGTTTACAACGGAATGCCCGCTTATCGCATCGTTGCCCGGATAAACTCTTACAGCGGGATCCCGTTCGTGGATTATCACGCCGTATATGAGACTTACGCGGATGCAAGGACGCTGACTTGTCTTTACACATTCAACAGGCAGCGGCAGGGAGATGGCTGGCTTCATACCGATTATCGCTTCGATTTCACCAGGAGGCTCATCGATTGGTCCCAGTCCAAAGACGGAATTCTGATCAGGCAGGATACGCTCTCTCTAAACAGGGATTACACGGATGGACTGAGCTTCTATTATTTCGTAAGAGAGGCGTGTCAAAAGGCGAACGGGAAGCAGACGAAACTGAGGATACCCATCGTATCGGATACCGTTCTGTCCACTGTCGACCTGACCCTTAACGAGAAACGCGAGGCCTGTAAGGTGCCGGCCTGCGAATACCCTGTCGATTCATACAAAATGTCCGGTCATATCAACTTCACCGGCACGTTCGGCGTAACCGGCGACTTCACGGGCTGGGTGAGCACGGACTCGGCCGAGGTCCCGCTGAAGGGCGACTTGAAAGTCATTCTCGGCAGCATAGTGGTGAAGCTGAAGGAGTTCAGAGGAAGAGACTGGGTCCCCCCGAGAAGCGAATGAGCGTCGGGACACCGCATCTCTGTCTCAGCTGATGGCCTACCTTGTCTTTTTGCATGATGGAGATTAGTTTTTCCAATAGGTTAATCTTAACAGGAGAAAGCACATGAAATGTCCTGAGTGCGGAAACGATTTAGCAACACAGGAACGTCACGGAATCAAGGTTGAAGCCTGCCAGAACGACCACGGCATGTGGTTCACCATTCAGGAGCTGGATCAGCTTGAGAACGAAGCTTTCAGCGACGAGGAAGAAAAAGGATCGCTGATGCTTTTAAGCACGCCGGCGAAATACAGCTGTCCCGTATGTAATTCCCCGCTGCGGCAATTCGAGTACAGGATGTACGACCTGACCCTGGAGTATTGTGAAAACAAGCACGGTTTCTGGCTGGAGGCGGGCGAAG